>CAMBZU010000003.1 GCA_945872355.1 Chitinophaga pinensis | reverse complement strand
AAACACAAGAAAAAGCAACAAGAACAAACCACTATTAAATAAGAGTGGCTCCTTAACATTGTAGGCAAAAAGATTGAGCAGTTTATCAGCGTCAAACAGCGGCAGGGTCATGTATTTTTATGGTTTAATGTTTTGAGTAGCCTGAAAATCATAATAAGCATTCATAATAGCCGCATATAACAATGACCCTTGTATTTCATATCCTTTGTGACTCAAATGCAATTTATCTTTTGATGTTAATCCTTTTAATGCCCATTTATTAATTACACCAGTTCCGCCCATAATGGCAAACCAATTCCAATAAACCAAATGATGTTTATTGCAATAATCAATTATTGTATTTGCTGCCTTTAAATTATTAGGATTTTTATATTTTCTCTTTTTATTGCTATCTCCTGGAGTAGTAATTATAAAAGATGCATCGGGGTTTTTTAGCTTTAAATTTGTAATTAAAGAATCTATTTGATTGTAAAAATCAGCATTGCTATACCTTGGCGCATAAGCTTCGTTAGTGCCTAATGAAATAATAATTAAATTGGGATGCAATAACGCCATTTGCATTTGCAACTTTCTATTTTTGTTATAATGCCTAAATTCAGCACCATTAATACCAATGTTATTGTATAAAATACCTGGCTGTTCATTTTCTAAAAGCAAGCCATAAATAAGCGCAGTTTTACTACTCAAAGTATCTTGTTGATCGATATTAAATACCACACAATTTGAGGGTTTAACTTTAATGCTTGTGTACTCGGCAAGTGTATCTTTTTGTGCGTCAATAATGGCCTGTACGCAAGATAAACTATCACAAACATTAAAACTATAATTCTTACATCCTTTTTGATGAAAAAGGGTTATTTTATTGAAACTGTAATCGAGTCCCTCTCTATTAGAGGTGCTTATCATCAAATTGCTTTTAGCGTCATCTGTTTTTATGCTTAAGCCACTAATACCAATAGGTAAAGAATCTTTTTCATGCACAATTCTTTTAGCCTGCCATTTGGTATTGCTGCTGCTTTTATAATTACTAGGTTCATTTGTTCTTCCCACCTTAAATGGTGCTACTAAACCTCTACCAGCATTACCAAATTGTTTTTGAAAATTTACACGCAACACACCAGGGTAATGGTCGGCTTGTAAATGTGAATCTCCTAAGTGCACCACAACTACTTTGCTATCTTTTACTTGCGCTAATTGCGATAACTTTTCAAAAAAAGGAAATAAAGTACTTGTATCTCCTTCCAGTTTATTTTTATTGGTTTTAATGAATTTATACTTGAATTGAATACTATCATTTACAGCATTTAACTGCGCTTTTGCGCCCAGAGAAGATATTGAAAAAACGAATAGCAGCAGTTTATAAAACAATGATTTATTCATAAATTTAATTTGTAGAATACGATTTAATTCCAGCGCTTGCTTTTAAATAATCCTTGTACTCTTTATCAAGTTCTTTATAGAGCATGCCTGCCACTTTAGACGCTCCTCTAAAATTGAAATGTGTATAATCCTTATTGGCAAGTGCAGTATCAGCTTCAGCCCATTTTACCATGGAGTTAAAACCACCCATAGCATCAAATAAATTCCAAAAAGCAATGCCATTTTCTTCGGCTACTTGCTTCTCAGCTTCAACCACAAAAGGTACTCCGGGGTTGGTAATGTATTGCCCATCTTGTTTATAGCCTTTGTCGGGCACACCAACAAACAAAATAGTAGCATTTGGAAAACTTTGTTGTATATGTTTTACCATTTTATCCAATCCTCTTTGATACCAATAATAATCTTTAGCTGTTGGACTTACCGCGTTCATACCATATTGTAAAATTATTAAATCATAATTATTTTCTTCATCAAAACCTTTTAAGATGGCTTGCGGTATTTTGGTGAGTGGCAAACCAGAATTACCCCTAAAAGATAAATTGTCAACTATTACGCCAGTATCTGTTTCTAAACTTACCGCATAAACAGGTAATTTATTTTGATTCAAAAAAGTAAATTTCACTTCTTTAAAATTTTCTTCTGTACCAACATCAATAGCATTCACAAGTTTTTTACCATCTAAAATTACATTCCTTTTATTGCCGTTATTAATATCAACATTTACCACATTGCTTTTTTCGGTTTGTCCATAAAACAATCGCGCTTTATAAAACTTATCTAATCCTTTTTGTCTACTTCCTTTATATTTTACCCAGCTTAAATTTTTATCATCTAAACGGCTGGTATCTATGCTAGCAATGAGCTGAGGTTTAAATACAAATCCTGTTATACCAAGCATTTCATCTGCACTCATGGGGTCTAATAAATTTTTATTGCTCCAGTTTTCAGAAAAAGTATGTTGAACCGTTTGTCTAAAACCCGCTGTAACAGAAGTAATGGGCACTATGCCAACACCTGAACCACCAAAACGTTTCTGTAAAAAATAGCGGAGGTCTTGCGTAATCAAATCCCCTTCTACCATGCTATCGCCGAACCAAGCAATACGCACTTTCTTTTTAGTTTTTATATTTTTAAGTGCTTCAAAAAAGTGTGCCATGCCTTTACTGGGGCTCTTTGCGTAATCTGTTATAGTTAAAGAATCAATTGCTCTTTGCACAACAATAAACTTTAAAGTATCTTTAAAAGCCTTATCAGCTGTGGCTTTCTTAACAATAGTTGCTTTCTTTTGCACCTCTTTAATAACTCCTGCAAAAAGGTTTAAATGTTTTAAGTCCTTGTGATAGCTGATAAAGTAGCGATCTGTTGCACTTAAAATAATAAGTAAACCAACAGCTAAAAATAAAATAATAAAGGGCTGCAAGGGCTTATTGCCACTGGTGTTCATGCTAATTTAGATGTAATAATGGGGAGTACTTTTGAAATAACTAAGCAAAGATAAACCACAAAATTGTTCCCTTGCAAGAACTTTTGAAAATAAAGTTTGTTGACGGAAAGAATGGTTGATAGCAGCGCATACATCAGCACCAAAAATGAAACAATAAGCTTAAAGCACAAATACTTATTAAACCGTAAAGTGAAATTTTGCGCATCAATCTCATTTTAGTTACAAAGCTAAACACAAAACAAACAAAGCTCGTGCAACATTTTTTTTACTTTTACATTTTAAACGCCAATAGCCATGCATAAGATAGCCATCATCAACGGACCCAATTTAAACCTTACAGGACAAAGAGAGCCTGAAATTTATGGCGCCCAAAATTTTGAAGATTTAATGCAAGAATTAAAAAAAACATATCCATCTATTGCATTCAGTTATTTTCAAAGCAATGTTGAAGGTGAAATTATTAATGAACTTCAAGATAAAGGGTTTGCTAACGATGGCATTGTGTTAAATGCAGGTGCCTATACACACACTTCAATTGCTATTGCTGATGCTATAAAAGCCATTAAAACACCCGTGATTGAAGTGCACATGAGCAATATTTTAAACCGGGAAACTTTTAGACACACTTCACTTACTGGCGTTAATTGTATAGGCTCTGTGATAGGTTTTGGTATGCATAGCTATAAAATGGCCGTGGCTCAGTTTGCTGGAATATTATAAATTTAGCATGTGCAATTATATATCATGAACACGCGCAGGATGCCGGCTAGTAATCCTTTTTAGCTTAATTTACTTAACATCAATTGCTCTACTAGTTCACTGTTCCAAAGCTCCTCTATTTTGGGTAGGCTCATCACCTCATCCATAATTTTATCTTGGAACTGCCCTTTGCTCAAGGCTTCAGAATATCTTATTTGCGGACTAAAGGTAACCATGCTATAAGCTGGAATCCATTTTTCGGGGTACTTTTCATTGAAACGCGCTTCAATTTTTTTTCTCAATTGAAACATTGGGTCAGCGACTAAATCGCGCATTTCAACAAAATTACCAATGGCTAAATCTGCAATCGCATCACTATCGGGCTTACGCAAATTTTGATATTCCTTTAAGATAGCTTGCCAATCATCTCCATGTTTATCCATTAAACCATTCAATACCGAACAATCTTCAAAACCGCAATTCATGCCTTGTCCAAAGAAAGGTACAATGGCATGTGCAGCATCACCAATCAAAGCTAATTTATCTTCAACAGTCCATGGGAAACATTTTACTGTAACCAAAGATGAAGTTGGATTATTGAAGAAATCATCTACCAGCGTTGGCATTATGGGTACAGCATCTTTAAATTCTGTTTCAAAAAATGTTTTAACGGCGGCGCTTGTTTTTAAAGCTGCAAAAGATTTCTCTCCTTCAAAAGGGAAAAACAAAGTACAAGTAAAACTACCATCTTTATTGGGTAATGCAATCATCATATATTTACCTCGTGGCCATATATGTAGTGCATTTTTTTCAATCAAATAGCTGCCGTTTGGGCCTGCAGGAATGGTCAATTCTTTATATCCGCAATCAATGTAAAATTGATTGTAATCAAATCTATCAATATTAGTTTGTTGGGTTAAACGTGCGGCAGAAAAAGCACCATCGCTACCAAAAATTAAATCTGAATGAACGTTATGAGCAACTCCTTCTTTATCTTCAAATTGGGCTGAATTGTTCTTTAAATCAACACCAGTGCATTTCATTTCAAAATGTAGTTTTACATTTTCATGTGTAGCTGCTAAATTCATTAGCGTAACATTTATACCAGCCCTAGAAACAGAATAAATAGCTTGTCCTTCTTTCCCATAAGGTTGATAGGAAGTACTTCCATCTGAAGCGTGCATAAAACGGCCGTACATAGGTATAGCAATTTCTTTAATATCATCTGCAATCCCTATTTCATTGAGTGCTTTCCAACCTCTATCGCTTAATGCCAAGTTGATAGAACGACCAGCATAATTTGAAGCTTTTCGCATATCACTCCTGCGCTCATAAACATTTACTTGGTAACCTTTCTTGGCTAAATAAATTGAAAGTAAAGAACCAACTAAACCAGCTCCAATTAAGGTTATATCTTTTTTATTTTGAGTCATAAGGAAATGTTATAATACAGCAAATGTATGATTATATTGATTTTATTCAGCAATAGCTATTAAACAAAAATTAAAACTTAAAGTTCAGTATTTATATTAGCATTAAAAATTAGGACGGAAAAAGTGCAGGATTAATTATTTTAAACGAAAAAAAGCACCTTAGAAATAGTTTTAGTTGGTTTTATTAAGCACAATAAAACAGCTGCAAGGCCTATAAATTGTCATCCATTTTATTATAAAAAAAACCTGTAAGGCCAATAAAAACAATGGGTAAAATTAGTTTATAGGTTTGCCAATTGTCAATATAAAGCATTAAAGATTGGTTTAACATGGCTGTTAGTAAATAAATTCTTACTCCCCATTTTTTCATATACCAAACACCAACAATAGCAATAAACTCAAGTGATATTAAAATGCCGGTTATGGCAGGAAAAAAATCTCCTTTTTTCTTTATAAATGGCGAAAAAATAGTTGGAAAACCAAGAATTGCAGCCGTAAAAGAAATAACACAAATAACTGATAAAATTGTTGGTCGCTTTATCACTTTCATTGTATAAAAATTTGCACTATTTATTTTTATTTTTCACTAAGAAATAAAATGGCGCTCCTAACAATACAATAAAAAGCCCACTCCAAGTATTCTGCGGTTTAGTATAAAGTAAAATTACACATATAGTTGCTGCAACTAAAATATATAAAATAGGTAAGACTGGATAAGCCAAAACTTTATATGGTCTTTCAGCATTTGGTTCTTTCTTTCTGAGAATAAATATACCACCTATAGTGATCATATAAAATATCAATGAAGCAAAAGTGGTATAATCTAACAAATCGCCATAAGTGCCTGATAAGCATAAAATACTTGCCCAAATAGCCTGCACCCATAAAGCATAGGCTGGCACTCCATGCTGATTTAATTTTGCTGCTCCTTTAAAAAATAAGCCATCTTTAGCCATTGCATAATACACTCTGGCACCAGCTAAAATAATTCCATTATTACATCCAAACGTAGAAATCATGATTAAAACTGCCATTAAATAAACTGCTGTTTCTCCAAAAATAATTGAAGCAGCTGCTGTACCCACTCTATCGGTGCCGCCTCCTGCAAATTGAATACCTTGCCCAACAACATCACTTGCTGCTGCATCGCCATGCAAAGGAAGCAAGGTTAAATAAGTAATGTTGGCTAATAAATATAATACGGTAACAATACCTGTTCCTAACAATAAACTTCTTGGGATATTTTTTTGAGGCTCTTTAATTTCTCCCGCAATAAATGTTACATTATTCCATGCATCACTGCTAAATAGCGATCCTATCATGGCTGTTCCTAAAACCAATAACAAAGCAAAACCACTCACCGAATGACTCACCCAATTTTCTCCATCTTTAATTAAAGTTGTTGCATCCCAGGCATGGAACATATTCAATGAAAATTGATTTGTACCCAAGCCCACATATAAACCAGCGCTTATTAAAACCAACAAGGCAATTAACTTTGCTGATGTAAAAAACAACTGTATTAATTTACCATTTTTTACCCCTTTTGTGTTGATAAAAGAGAGAAAAATAATGCTTGCGATAGCATATAATTGTGCTGCCGAAACCTTAAAAAAACCGAAGTCAGCTAAAATATTATCAGGCCCTAGGGCTGGAATAAACACTGCTGTGAACTTTGCAAAAGCAACTGCAACTGCAGCAATTACACCAGATTGTATGACAGTAAAAACGGTCCAACCATATAAAAAGGAAGTAAAATTTCCATACGCTCTTTGGATATAAACAAACTGCCCGCCCGCCTTTGGCATCATCCCTGCAAGTTCGCCATAACTGAGTGCGGCCATTAAAGTTATTACACCACTCGCCACCCACAAAGCAAGTAACCAACCCGTGCTGCCAACTAAGCGACTCATATCTGCACTTACAATAAAAATACCTGAGCCAATCATGGACCCAGCTACCATCATGGTTGCATCCATTAAACCCAATGAGCGTTTAAGCGAATTGTTTTGTTCTTCCATAATAGTATTTTAAAGTAAAGTTATTTATGAAGTTTACTATTTCTTTGGCTGTAGCCGAAGTAAATAACAATTCCAACAATCATCCAAGCAAATGCTACTTTTAATGTTTGCGCATCAAGAGCCACAATCATTCCTAAACAAACCAACACACCCATTGTAGAAACAAATGGAACTAATGGCGCACGGAATGGACGAGGAATTTCAGGATTTTTTACACGCATAATCCAAACACCTGCACTCACTAAAACAAATGCGAAGAGTGTTCCAAAACTAGTTAAGTCACCTGCAATATGCCCTGGTACAAAGGCTGCAAATAAGCCTACAAAAATAAAAAGCAACCAATTGGCTTTGTATGGTGTTCTATATTTTGGATGCAATTCGCCAAAAACTTTAGGTATTAAGCCATCATTGCTCATGCTATAAAACACACGACTTTGACCCATTAACATTACTAAAATTACTGAAGAAAAACCTGCTAAAATGGCAACTGTAACTGCTGTAGCTAACCATTCATAACCAGCCATATGTTTAGAAATTGTATAGGCTACCGAAGCCTCTCTTCCTTTTTCAGGATCAACAAATTCTGTCCAGTTAGCAACACCTGTTAATACATGTCCGAATAATAAATAAAGTATGGTACAAACAACTAAAGAACCTAAAATACCAATTGGCATATCTCTTTTAGGATTTTTGGCTTCCTGCGCTGCTGTGCTTACCGCATCAAAACCAATAAAGGCAAAAAATACAATAGCTGCACCACCAACTACACCGCCCCAGCCATGTTTAAATACACCGCTATAGTCTGCTATTACTTTACCTGCACTGTCTAAAAGTGGAGCTTGATCATCAGGAATCATATAAGGTATATAATTCTCTGGTTTAATAAACTTCCATCCAATTGCAATAAATAATAAAACAATAGCAACCTTAATAAACACGATGATGGAGTTTACAAATGCACTTTCTTTTGTACCCTTAATTAAGAGCATGGTAAGCAACAGTAAAATAACCAAGGCTGGCGCGTTAATCATTCCTGAATGTAAAATCCCAGAAGAATCTGTGTAACTTTCGAACGGACTATGACACCACTCATAAGGTATTTGTCCCCCCAGTAACTTATTTAAATATTCGCTCCAAGCAATAGATACAGTGGCAGCACCAAGCGCATATTCCATAATCAATGCCCATCCTATAATCCAAGCAACTAGCTCTCCCATGGTTACATAACTGTAAGCATACGCACTACCTGAAATTGGAATCATAGCCGCAAACTCTGCATAACATAAACCTGCAAAAGCACAGCCTACTGCTGCAATAATAAACGAAATGGTAACAGCTGGACCTGCAGCCTGGCCTGCAGCAGCAGCTGTTCTAACAAATAAACCTGCACCAATAATTGCACCTATTCCTAAGGCTATTAAGTTGCCAGCTGTTAAGGTACGCTGCAAACCTTTTTCACTATCGGCAGTTTCTGCCATCATTAGCTCAAGACTTTTCTTAGCAAATATTTTTTTACCCATAATTGTGTTTTTGAAAAATAAGACGGCTAATATAACTTAAGTTTTTACTATTCCACAAATAGGATGTGCAAGTTTTTGTTTTATCAGTATATTTTTGAAGCTATAGTAGGATTAAAATCACATGACCGCCCTTTTGTGAATTTGATTAAAACATATTAAACCCAGATTACGCATTAGAAATGCGTAAACGATAAAGAAATAACAACTCCTAGATTATTGATTAATTTACATTTCGTTTTTCTTATAAAATCGTTGTATTAAAATTGGTTTAGGATAGTTTTCAAGATTTGCCCATAACACACTTTCAAAATCAATTAAATGAGTTGCTTCTTTAATATTGATTTCAATAAATTTACAAAATATGGTTTGATGTGTAAGTTGATGCTTAATTGACAAACTAATATTGCCAATTGTGTACTTTTTACTTTCTATCAAGTTGTTAAATGCTTGCGAATTAATTATTTTATTTTCATCCAAATCTTCATGCGATTCAATCAACGGAAATTCATAAAGCCCCTCCCAAATATCTCCTGCGGGCCTTTTTTTTATTAAAGTAAAATCATCTTTGTTGATCACCAAATAATTAAAATATCTGATTTTTACTTTCACTTTTTTACTTTTATTTGGTAAGCTGTCAATTTTTTTATTCAAGAAAGCAAAGCAACTGTTTTGAAATGGACATTGATTACAATTTGGATTTTTTGGCACACACTGCAATGCTCCAAATTCCATAATAGCTTGATTATGAATACCCGGTTTTTTTATACTCAATAAACCTGAAGCCAATTGCTGAAATTCCTTTTGCGCAAGTGTTGAACTGATGTCAGATTCAATACCAAAATACCTGGCTAAAACCCTGTAAACATTACCATCTACAACCGCCTTGTGCTCGTTTCCACAAAATGAAGCAATGGCAGCTGCAGTATAGGGTCCAACTCCCTTTAATTTTATTAAATCATTGTAATTGGTCGGAAATGCTGCATTAAATACTGCTACAACTTGTTTAGCCGTAAAATGTAAATTCCTGCCTCTTGAATAGTAACCTAAGCCTTGCCAAAGCCGCAATACTTCATCTTGACTGGCATTCGCTAAATCATCAATGGTTGGGAAAGCTTCAACAAACTTTATATAATACGGCATTCCTTGATCCACTCTTGTTTGCTGTAAAATAATTTCAGAAAGCCAAATAAAGTAAGGATTTGATGTATTTCTCCATGGCAAATCTCTTTTTTTACTTTGATACCAAGCTATAAGTGTTTCGCTAAATTTTTCCATTCGTAAATCTTAACTAAATTTATGCAAATATGTTTACATTATATGGATAATTAAACGTTCCTCGAAAACAAGTTCTTTAAAATAATTTACTTTTGCAATCTTTATTTAAAACTTTATGAAAATTTCGTACAATTGGTTGAAAGAATATATTGATGTTGATTTGCCTGCAGAGGAAGTTGCTGAGATGCTTACATTTTGCGGTTTAGAAGTTGAATCTATTGAAAAATTTGAAAGTATAAAAGGTGGTTTGAATGGCTTGGTCATTGGCGAAGTAATCACCAAAGAAAAACATCCCGATGCAGATAAATTAAGCCTTACAACCGTAAATGTTGGTGTTGAAAATCTATTGCACATTGTTTGTGGAGCACCAAATGTTGAGGCCGGACAAAAAGTGATTGTTGCCATGGTAGGTGCTAAACTTTTTCCAACCAGTGGCGAGGCTTTTGAAATTAAGAAATCTAAAATAAGAGGAGCTGTTTCTGAGGGAATGATTTGTGCCGAAGATGAAATTGGGATGGGTCAATCTCATGATGGTATTATGATTTTGCCAAATGAAACCAAAGTAGGCATGCCTGCATCAGAATATTTTAAAGTAGAAGAAGATATTATTTTTGAAATTGGATTAACTCCAAATAGAGTAGATGCTGCTTCACACATTGGCGTTGCAAGAGATTTAGCCGCAGTAATAGCAACCAAAAGCAAAAAGAATGTAACAATTAAACTGCCTTTTTCTAATGAGTTACCAGCCCAAAGCAATAATGCTTTTACAATTGATGTTGAAGTATTAGATCCTATTGCCTGTCCCAGATACAGTGCCATTTGCATTGACAATGTAAATGTGACTGATTCGCCAAATTGGTTAAAAAATAGACTACAAGCAATTGGAATAAAGCCGATAAACAATATTGTAGATATTACAAATTACGTTTTGCACGAAACAGGGCAACCCCTGCATGCGTTTGACGCAGCCAATATTGAGGGCAATAAAGTTGTAGTGAAAAAACCAGCAACTGAGCAAAAGTTTATCACCTTAGATAACATTGAAAGAAACATTTCTATAAATGATTTAATGATTTGCAATTCACAAGAAGCCATGTGTATGGCTGGCGTTTATGGCGGATTAAAATCAGGTGTTAAATCAAGCACCACGCAGCTATTTATAGAGAGCGCCTATTTTGATGCTACAACAATTCGCAAAACAGCCAAGTTACATAATTTAAAAACCGATGCTTCTTTTAGATTTGAAAGAGGAACAGATCCATCTGCAACGTTAACTGCCTTATACCGCGCTGCGCAATTAATTCAACAAATAGCTGGCGGCCAAATTAGCGGAGAATTATTTGATAGCTATCCAACTAAAATTGAACCTAGTGTTGTAATTATCAGCTTAAAAAAATGTGCCTTGCTAATTGGCAAAGAAATTCCTGAAGTAGAAATTAAACATATATTAAATCACTTAGGCATTGAGGTTTTAAAACAAGAAGGCGATGTACTAACTTTACAAATACCATTAAATAAAGTAGACGTTACCAGAGAGGCTGACGTAATAGAAGAAATACTTAGAATTTATGGGTATAACAACATTGAATTACCAGAGCAAATGCGTGTTTCATTAATTGCGAAACCAAAACCAGATGTTGAAAAAATTAATCTAAAAATAAGAAAAACACTTGCAGGTATTGGATTTCAAGAGATTTTAAACAACTCATTAACCAATTCAAAATATGCTTTAAATTACTTAGGAAGTTCAGCATCATCAATAATTAAACTATTAAACCCTTTAAGCTCTGAGTTAGATAGCCTGCGCCAATCAATGCTTTTTGGAGCATTGGAAACAATCAATTTCAACAGCAATAGAAAAAATAGCAGTCTAAAACTTTTTGAAACTGGAAAAGTATATTCTAAAAATGATGATAAATATATTGAATCAACCATACTATCATTAGTTCTTACCGGAAATCAAAATGCTGAATCGTGGAATACAACGAGTACTAAAGAAGATTATTTTAGATTAAAAGGAGCAATAGAAACCCTATTTAATCAACTTGGGATTGCTCCAGCAGCTAAAGATTTAAGTGAAAACACATTAGTTTCAAAAGGAATTCAATACCTATTAAACACAAAAAATATTGCCTTTATTGGAACAGTAAAACCAGCCATTCTAAAAGAATTTGACATTAGCAACGAGGTTTTTTATGCACAAATTATATTAGATGATATTTACAAACCAGTATCAAACAACAAAATTGAATTTAATGAAATTTCAAAGTTTCCTGAAGTAAGAAGAGATTTAGCATTATTGTTAGATGAAAAAATTACCTTCGAGCAAATTGTTGAGGTGGCAAGAAAATCGGAAAAAAGTTTGCTGAAAGACATCAATCTTTTTGATGTTTATCAAGGCAAAAACTTGGAGGCCGGTAAAAAATCTTATGCAGTTAGTTTTACTTTGTTAGACAACCAGGCTACGCTTAACGAAAAGCAAATAGATAAAGTAATGAGCAAGCTCATTAAAGCATATCAAGATGAATTGGGTGCAATTTTGCGCGGTTAAAAGAGCTTGTATTTACGTTTGAATTAATTTATGCTATGCTACTTTTTTCTGAATATTACATCAACAATAAATACTAATTTATGGATTTTAAAATAGAAGCTAAAGATGCAGGAAGTAAAGCAAGGGCTGGTGTAATTACAACAGCACATGGACAAATTCAAACACCCATCTTTATGCCTGTTGGCACTGTAGCTTCTGTAAAAGGTGTACATCAACATGAATTGAAAGATGATATTAAAGCACAAATTATTTTAGGCAATACCTACCATTTGTTTTTACGCCCAGGTTTAGATGTTATGCGCAAAGCAGGAGGATTACACCAATTTATGAATTGGGATAAACCTATACTTACCGACAGTGGAGGTTACCAAGTTTATTCATTAGCAGCGCAGCGCAAACTTACCGAAGAAGGTGTAAAATTTGCATCTCACATTGATGGATCAAGACACATGTTTACACCAGAAAATACAATGGATACACAACGTATTATTGGTGCTGATATTATGATGGCTTTAGATGAATGTACACCTTATCCGTGTGATTACGATTACGCAAAAAAATCAATGGGCTTAACACACCGCTGGCTCGACCGCTGTTGTGCTAGGGTTGACGAAACTGAAGGATTATACGGTTACGAACAAACACTTTTTCCGATAGTGCAAGGTAGTACTTATAAAGACCTACGCACACAATCGGCCGAATATATTGCTTCTAAAAACAGAGCAGGAAATGCCATTGGTGGATTATCTGTAGGAGAGCCCGCTGAAATGATGTATGAAATGACAGCATTAGTTTGTGATATTTTACCTGCTGATAAACCACGCTACCTCATGGGGGTGGGAACGCCCGTTAATATTCTCGAAAATATTGCACTTGGTGTGGATATGATGGATTGCGTAATGCCTACCCGAAATGCAAGAAATGGTATGCTTTTTACTAGCAATGGCATCATCAATATAAAAAATGAAAAATGGAAAGATGACTTTTCTCCTATTGATGCAAATGGCACTTCCTATGTTGATCAATTTTATAGCAAAGCCTATTTAAGACATTTATTTATAGCAGGTGAAAGATTGGCAGGCCAAATTGCTAGCATACACAATCTTGCTTTTTACTTATGGTTGGTGACCGAAGCAAGAAATCAAATTATCAACAATACTTTTTATGATTGGAAAAACCAGATGGTAAAACAACTTGCGGCGCGTTTATAATTATACAATTTGAAAAAACTCGATTTATATATCATTAAGAAGTTTTTAGGCACCTTTGTTTATGCCATAATGCTTATTGTATTGGTGGCTATAATTTTTGATATTTCAGAAAAGATAGACGATTTTATTCAAAGCAAAGCACCTGTAAAAGCAATAATTTTTGACTACTATTTTAATTTCATACCTTTTTTTGTAAACCTTTTTAGTCCGCTTTTTACCTTTATTGCTGTTGTATTTTTTACATCTAAAATGGCTAGTAATACTGAGGTTGTGGCTATTCTTTCAAGTGGTGTAAGTTTTAAAAGATTTTTAATGCCTTACATGCTTGCAGCAACAGTGCTAGCTTGTCTTTCTTTTTACTTAAACAACTATGTAATTCCGCATGCAAATCAAAAGCGGTTGAATTTCGAAAATACGTATATCAGAAATAAATATCGCAATAGCGAAATGAATATACATCGCCAAATTAAACCCGGTGAGTACATATATTTCGAAAGTTATAACAACTTTGAAAATATTGGTTCTCGCTTTAGTTACGAAATTTTAAAGGATGGTAAATTAGTTTATAAACTAATGGCCAATCAAATTAGATATGATAGTATTAAAAACAAATGGAAGGTGCAAAATTATGCCATAAGAACGATCAATGGGATGAAAGAAAATTTAAAAACAGGTGTTGAGTTTGATACCACTTACAACTTTTATCCAGCTGATTTTAGTACCCGTTTAAACAATGTAGAAACAATGAACAGGCCCGAACTAGATAAATTTATTGCTGAAGAAAAAATGCGTGGCTCTGATGAAATTGCTTACTTTGAACTAGAAAAATACAGAAGAACTTCTATGCCTTTTGCTACTTTTATACTCACTTTAATTGGTGTAAGTATGGCAAGCAGAAAGTCTAGAGGAGGTATAGGTTTACATATTGGATTAGGCATGCTAATTAGTTTCTCATACATATTATTCCTGCAAGTTTCTACTACTTTTGCTACCAATGGAAATCTTTCTCCATTAGTGGCTGTTTGGATTCCAAACCTGCTCTATTTTTTTATTGCACTTGTTTTATTGAGATTAGCACCAAAATAACAGTTAAAATTAAATACTTTTAAACCATTAAATGATGAAAAAAATTATTACCTATAACGTAAACGGGATACGCGCAGCACTTACAAAAAACTGGATCGAATGGTTAAAAGAAAGTAATGCTGATGTGGTTTGTGTGCAAGAAATAAAAGCGCATCCCGAACAGTTAGATTTAAAAATATTTGAAGATGCCGGATATCATCATTTTTGGTATCCCGCACAAAAAAAAGGCTACAGTGGTGTGGCTATTTTGTGTAAGCAAAAACCCGATAACGTTGTATATGGTATGGGTATAGAAAAATACGATGTTGAAGGTCGCTTTTTACGCGCCGATTTTGGCGATGTTTCTGTTGTAAGTGTATACATGCCATCAGGCTCTAGTGGAGATGAAAGACAAGCCTTTAAAATGGAATGGCTGAATGATTTTACGAATTATGTAAATCAATTAAAACAAGAAAGACCAAAGCTTATTATTTGTGGCGATTATAATATTTGCAATAAAGCGATTGATATTCATAATCCAAAATCAAATGCAAATACATCTGGTTTTTTACCCGAAGAGCGCGCTTGGTTTGATGCATATTTAGAAAGTGGCTATGTAGATAGTTTCCGCGTTTTTAATAATCAACCAAATGAATATACTTGGTGGAGCTATAGAGCCAATGCAAGGGCCAAAAATTTAGGTTGGCGTATCGACTACAACATTGTAACAAACAACCTCAAAGACAAGCTAAAAGGCGCAAAAATACTGCCCGATGCAGTGCATTCAGATCATTGTCCTTGCGCGTTGGATATTGAGTTTTAATGCTTCCTAAATAAACCAAAACCTTTGATTAATAAAGTTGACATTGACCACTTTCTAAAACTATCAGAAAACTTACCTATAATTGACGTAAGAAGCCCAGGTGAGTTTGCACATGCATGTTTCCCTGCCGCCTTTAATCTTCCGCTATTAAACAACGAAGAACGCGCTATTGTTGGCACTACTTTCAAACATGAAGGCAATCAAACAGCAGTAATAAAAGGCTATGAATTGGTTGGGCATAAATTTGCAGATTACATAAAACATGCACTAAAAATTGCCCCAAATAAAAAAGTAAATGTGTATTGTTGGCGCGGTGGTTTGCGCAGTAATATTATGGCTTTTGTGCTGCACACTGCTGGTTTTGAAGTGAACCTGCTACAAGGTGGTTATAAAAAATACCGGCATTGGGTGCTCGAAACATTCGAACAACCTAAACAAATAAAAATTATTGGTGGCAAAACAGGCTCAGGAAAAACATATGTTTTATACGAACTCGAAAAAATTGGCCAACAAACTATAGATTTAGAAGGCCTTGCAAACCACAAAGGATCTGCCTTTGGCAGTTTAGGCCAGGCGCCGCAACCTTCAGTGGAGATGTTTGAAAATAATTTAGCCATGCAATGGTGCAAGGTGAATCAAAATGAAACACTATGGCTCGAAAATGAAAGCAGAATGATTGGCAAAGTTAGAATCCCTCCTAAAATATTTGATGCCATGAGGCTTGCTAATACCTATGATATTGAAGCTTCACTTGAAGAAAGAATAAATCATATTGCCAAAGATTATGGAATTTTTGATATTCAACTTTTAGATGATTGCACGAAAAAATTGGAGAAAAAAATGGGCAATTTAAGAATGCAACAAGCGCTCGATTTACTCTATGCAAATGACTTAAAAGCATGGATATTTATGCTCTTAGAATATTATGACAAATCCTATTTATTCAGCAAGGAACAAAGAAATCCTGAAACCATAATTGCTGTGCCAGCAGCACAAAAAAACTATCAAGAAATTGCAAAACTATTGCTTGAATTACAAAATAAATAAATGCAAAAAATAAAACTTACCCAATATAGCAAAGGCTCAGGCTGTGGTTGTAAAATTGCTCCTGATCAATTATCAACTTTACTGCAAAGCAATAGCAAAGAAGTTATAGATATTAATCTTTTGGTTGGCAATAAGCAAAATGATGATGCGGCAGTTTATGCCATTGATGATACAAATGCAATTATTAGCACCACCGATTTTTTTACGCCTATTGTTGATGATGCTTTTGATTTTGGAAGAATTGCTGCATGCAATGCTATTAGCGATGTATTTGCCATGGGTGGAAAACCTATTATGGCCATTGGCATACTTGGTTGGCCTATCGATAAAATACCTACAAGCTATGCACAACAAGTATTAGAAGGCGCACGTAGCGTTTGCTTTGATGCTGGCATAAGCCTGAGTGGTGGACATAGCATTGAAACTTCAGAACCAATATTTGGATTGGCAGTTACTGGCATTGCTAATAAAAACAACATAAAACAAAATAGCAAAGCTCAAATTGGCGATTATCTGTTTCTTTCAAAACCACTTGGACTAGGCATTTTATCTGCTGCGCTTAAAAGAGGGATATTAAAACCTGAAGATGAAAAGCTAATGATTGAAATAATGACAACTTTAAATAAACTTGGCCAAGCTGTATCCAACATTGAAGGTGTAAACGCCATGACAGATGTAACTGGTTTTGGTTTGATTGGACATCTAACCGAAATGACAAAAGGTGCAAATCTCTCTGCAAGCCTTAATTTAAATGATATTCCAACGATTAAAGGTATTGAATTTTATACCACACAATTTTGTTATCCCGATATCACAACTAAAAATCTAAACGCATACAACCCGAGCACTGCAGGCTTAAATGGACTTGAGTTTTTATTATTATGTGATCCGCAAACCGCTGGTGGCTTGCTCATTGCTGTTAACGAAAAAGCATTGCCTGAATTCTTAGAAATAAGCAAAGCTTTCGATAAATTTAATTGCTTACAAAAACCCATCGGACAAATTGAAGCCCAAGCTGAAAAGTATATTTATATAAACTAACTAAGCCACAACCACCAAATAATTATTCTTTTTCCCTTTTTGAAGCAGCAAGTATTTACCATTAATTAAATGAGCATTAGCAATCATTTCGGTATTACTCATCATTTTATTTTTATTGAGCGAAACAGCACCTGCAACTATGCTCTTGCGAGCTTCTCCTTTTGATGGAAAAATATCAGTATGTATTACCAATAAATCCTCCAATTGAACACCTGCAGCTAATAAATTTTTATCTAAATTAAAAGTAGGCACGCCTTCAAAAACAGCTAAAAATGTAGCTTCATCTATACTTGCTAAAGCTGCTGAAGTAGCTTTTCCAAAAAGAATTTCCGAGGCTTCAATGGCGGCATTGTAATCCTCCTCGTTGTGCACACGAATAGTTACCTCTTTTGCTAATGCCTTTTGTAAAACTCTCAAATGGGGCGCTGCCAGATGTGTTGTTTCCAAAACTTCAATCGTTGCTTTATCCATCAAGGTGAAAATTCTGATATACGTTTTTGCATCGTCATCACTGGTATTGAGCCAAAACTGATAAAAAGCATAAGGCGAAGTTTTGTTTTTATCTAACCAAATGTTACCGCTTTCACTTTTGCCAAACTTACTTCCATCTGCCTTTTTAATTAATTGTGTGGTTAAAGCAAAAGCTTTCCCACCATCCTTTCTTCTAATAAATTCAGTACCTGTAGTTATATTTCCCCACTGGTCGCTACCACCCATTTGTAACTTTATATTGTTATGTTTCCACAGATAATAAAAATCATAGCCTTGTATTAATTGATAACTAAACTCAGTATAAGACATGCCTTCTCTGTCATCGCCACTGATTCTTTTCTTAACAGAATCCTTAGCCATCATATAATTCACAGTAATGTGCTTTCCTGCATCTCTAATAAATTCTAAAAACGAATAATTCTTAAACCAATCGTAATTGTTCACCAATACTGCTTTGTTCTCCCCATCACCAAAGTTTAAAAACTTTAATAATTGTGTTTTAATGCCTTCTATATTTTTATTTAAAGTTGTTTCATCTAACAAATTTCTTTCTTGCGATTTTCCCGATGGATCTCCAACCATACCTGTTGCCCCTCCAACCAAGGCGTATGGCTTGTGCCCAGCTTGCTGAAAGTGCAACAATGTCATTATTTGGGCTAAACTACCAACATGCAGCGAGTCAGCTGTAGGATCAAAACCAATATAACCACTTATCATTTCAGTGTTCAACAACTCTTCTGTTTCGGGCATAATATCATGTAACATACCTCTCCAACGCAATTCTTCCACAAAGTTTTTCTTACTCATAAATTCATTTTAATAAAATTGTGGCAAATATAGTGCTAATATTGTAGTCATTAAATAGCTTTTTTTGAATCAATAAATTGAATATAATTTATGATATTAGTAACAGGTGCTAGTGGTTTATTAGGTAGTCATCTTCTGCTTTCTTTAGTCAAAAAAGGCTATCGTGTGAAGGCATTAGCCACTAAAGAAAAAAGTAAATTAAAAGCTTTAAAAATATTTAAGGCCTATAACATTGATGATGAAGCGCTATTTTCTCAAATAACATGGTGCTTTGGCGATATTAATGACAGCGAATTTATATATGAAATTTTAGAAGATGTTGACTATGTTTATCACTGTGCCGCAGTAGTATCTTTTAATCCACATGATTTGCAAGCCATGAATCATATCAATGTGCAAGGCACCGAAGTATTAGTAAATATGAGCCTTTTAAGGAAGGTGAAAAAGTTTTGTCATGTTAGCTCAGTGGCTACCTTAGGCAAAACTACCGATGGTTCAGAAATTAATGAAGAAACTTATTTTGTAAATAGCCCACTAAACTCAAACTACGGCATTTCTAAATACAATGCCGAACGTGAAGTGTGGCGCGCTTCTGAAGAAGGTTTGCAAATTGTAATTGTAAATCCTTCCATAATTTTAGGCCCCGGCGATTGGCAAACTGGAAGTAGCAATATGTTTAGCAGTGCCTACAATGGTTTAAAATATTTCAGCCATGGTGTAACAGGATTTGTAGATGTAAGAGATGTGGTCAATATTATGATCAAATTAATGGAGCACAATATTCATCATCAAAGATACCTGGTATGCGCTCAAAACATTGCTTATAGTGAAGTATTTAATCAAATGCATGATTGTTTTGGAAAAAAAAGACCACACATTAAAGCATCAAAAATAATGGCCGCAATGGTTTGGAGATTAGAAAAACTTAAATCAAAAATTACAGGTAAAAATCCTTTATTAACAAAGGAAACTGTAAATGCAGCTTTTCAAAAAGTGTATTTCTCAAATAGGAAAGTAGTTGCTCAATTAGACTATACATTTATACCCATTAAGGAGAGTATAGCAACTATTTCTAAAATATTTTTAGCGCAAAAAAACGCTGATAAATAAACTATCTTTTAAAGTAGAATAAACGATCAAATCCTTCTTTTTTCTTATCTCTTAAGATCATTTCGTCTTTATACATCTTAACAATATTATAGGTGTATTGCTTTTTATTCAATGTATCTTTCAATATTAAATCACCTCCACTTAACTCCCATAACCAATATAAAATATTGGTGCCATAATTATTAATGTTCAAACTAAAAGTGTCTGCATCACCCGCAAAATAATCCATACGGTCAAATGCATAAACTTGGTTGGTTCTAGCTTCATTAATTGCTGTTGACTTATCCGTAAAAGTCTCCCATTGTTTTACATCTTGTACAAAGTAATAATACCAAACCCCTAAAATATCATTTTTTGTTGGTGCTTCTACTGTAATAGATTTTGTGGTGCTTGCTTCATCCTTTTCTTTTTTATTCCAAACAGTTAAAGCAGTTGTATAATTCCCCGGTTTCGAATAAGCATATTTTTGCATTCGTGAGTCATTTCTTTCAATGCCATCTCCAAATTTCCATAAATACCTATTGGCGTTCGAAGAATTATCTGTAAAAATAATCTCTTGCCCTAATTTTACTTTATCGGGCACTGCAGTATAACCAGCAGACGGCTTTTTATTGCCACATGCCCAAAGCACACACAATAAAAATATAAAGATAAAATAGGTTGATAATTTATTTAATATGCTTTTGCAAGTCATGTTTAGTAGTAATTGAAATTATACTGTTAATACGCAAATATATATAAAAACGTTTGTATCAGTCATATATTTACTTTTTTTTCATCAAATATAGCAATATAAGGCAAAATACTGTCCGAATTTGTGTAGCATCCCAACCAATATCTTATTCAAAAAAAACAATTGATACTCTAATAATTCAAACCAAATTTTTTTTAATAAAAGGCTTAATAACAATCAATTTCTCTTTTATTTAAGAATATGTTTATTTTTGCACTCCTTTTTAATTTATATGAAAGTAATAGAACATATCAATAAATCCAAGTCAACACTTTTTTCTTTCGAAATTTTACCTCCTCTTAAAGGTAAAAGAATTGACTCAATATTCGAAAGTATTGACCCTTTACTAGAGTTTTCGCCAAACTTTATAAATGTAACTTACCATCGCGAAGAATATGTGTATAAAAAAAGAGAAGGTGGTTATTTAGAGAAAGTTTCTATACGAAAGCGCCCAGGTACTGTTGGTATTTGTGCTGCCATTATTAACAAATATAAAATTGATGCGGTACCACATTTAATTTGTGGTGGTTTTACGCAGGAAGAAACAGAAAATGCATTAATTGATTTACAATATTTAGGTATAGATAACATTCTTGCGCTTAGAGGTGATCCTGTTAAAACAGAAGCTTCATTTACACCAAAAGAAAATGGACATGCATATGCAGTAAATTTGGTAAAACAAATTGTTGAAATGAATAAAGGTACTTATATGGATAATGAAATTCAAGCTGTGCCTTCTGAATTTTGCATTGGCGTGGCAGGATATCCTGAGAAACATTTTGAAGCACCAAACTTTAATACCGACTTAAAGTACCTTAAAGCTAAAATTGATGCAGGTGCTGACTATATTGTAACACAATTATTTTACGATAACGAAAAGTTTTTTAAATTCAGAGATGCATGTATTAATGCAGGCATTACTGTACCAATTATTCCCGGATTAAAGCCTATATCACAAGCAAAACAAATTACCCTACTCCCAAAAATTTTCAATATTGATATCCCCGAAATTTTAGCTGATGCCCTGCTCAAAGCTAAAACTGAAGACGAAGCAAGAGAAATTGGTATAGCATGGGGAATTGCACAATCTAAAGAGCTTATCAAAAATGGAGTCCCATGTTTACATTATTATACCATGGGAAAATCTGAAGCTGTAAGAAGAATTGTAAAAGAGGTTTATTAATTGAACCATTTTTGCTGTGCTATTTGGCGCATGTGTTGCTTTTAAATTTTGCAAAAGCAGGATTTATGGTATTATTGAATGACGCTCATTAAATACCCCAATTAATCACTAGAAAGTACCTCAGCTTTTAATCCTTTATCATACAATGGCAATAAGAAGTAGCAAATGGAAAGCTGCAGTAGAAAGTTTCCCTTTTTGCGCTCATTTTTTCTAATAATACCAATGTGATTTATAAATTATGCCAATAATTTAAAATCTTACATTGGTAAATGCCGATCGGAAAAAAGTTTGGGACAAATGCCATGAAACAAATTTGGGCCATTACTTATTTCACATCGGTATAAATTAATAGTTTAAAATTCAACATCTTTTACCTTATTTTTTTAATACTTTTGTTGGTATTAATTTTCTTATGGCAAAATCAAAAAACAATAAAATTAAATGGCTGTGGTTTATTGCATTAGCTCCAATTATTCTGCTCACCTGTTTTATCGTATACCTCACTGTTTTTGCCGATCTCCCCTCTCTCGAAGAACTTGAAAATCCAAGAAGTAATTTGGCTTCTGAAATTATTTCTTCAGATCAAAAAGTAATAGGAAAATACTATATTGAAAACAGAACTAATGTTTCTTTCAATCAAATTTCTCCTAATGTAGTAAATGCTTTGATAGCAACCGAAGACGCTCGTTTTTACACCCATAGCGGTGTAGATGTAAGAGCATTGGGAAGAGCCGTAAGTGGCGCTTTAAGCGGCAGAGAAAGCAGCGGAGGAGGAAGTACAATCACACAACAATTAGCTAAAATGCTTTTTCCAAGAGAAAACCTTAATAAAGTTGAATTGGTATTGCGAAAATTTAAAGAATGGATCATTGCTGTAAAATTGGAAAAAAACTATACCAAAAATGAAATCATTTCCATGTATCTTAATAAATTCGACTTTATTAATAATGCAGTAGGTATTAAGTCTGCTGCACGTATTTATTTTGACACAACACCCGATTCACTTAAAATTGAACAGGCTGCCATGCTTGTTGGAATGGCTAAAAACCCATCCCTTTTTAACCCTAAACGCAAACCAGAAAATGCAGTAAATAGAAGAAATGTAGTGCTCAACCAAATGGAAAAGTACCACTATATTACTAATGAGCAATGCGAAAAATATAAAAAAATTCCGCTTAAAATTAAATTCACCTCCGAAGATCAAAACGAAGGTATCGCCACCTACTTTAGAGAATACTTGCGCGACTATATGAAAAAGTGGTGCAAGGAGCATAATAAGCCTGATGGTAGTAAATACAATTTATACAAAGATGGATTAAAAATATACGTAACCATAAACAGTAAAATGCAACGCTATGCCGAAGAAGCTGTGCAGGAATGGCTTACAGAGCTTCAAGGGAAATTCTTTACACATTGGAAAGGTAAAAAAAATGCACCCTTTTATAACATGAACGATACAGAAGTTGAAAAACTGCTAACGCAAACTATGAAACGCAGTGACCGCTACAGAACGCTCAAAGAAAGAGGTTTGAGCGATAACGAAATTAAAGCTACTTTCATGAAACCTGTAGAAACAAAACTTTTTTCATGGAAAGGAGATTTCGATACAATTATCACTCCTTGGGACAGTATGCGCTATTGCAAATACTTTTTGCAAACCGGTTTCATGAGCATGGAGCCAAGCTCGGGATATATTCGCGCTTGGGTTGGTGGCATTAATTATCGAAACTTTAAGTATGACCATGTGCGTCAAGGAAAACGACAGGTGGGCTCAACATTTAAACCTTTTGTTTATACTTTAGCCATGCAAGAGCAATGGAGTCCATGCTATCAAGTGCCCAACATTCCTGTAACCTTTGATTTACCGGAAGGCGGAAGTTGGAGTCCTAAAAATTCTGATGGTAAATACGGTGGCATGATGACCTTAAAAAAAGGCTTAGCGCTTTCTGTAAATTCTATAACTGCTTATGTAATGAAACAGTTTGGCCCGCAAGCTGTGGTAGATTTAGCGCGTAAGTTAGGTATCGAAAGTCCACTCGAAGCTGTACCTTCTTTATGCTTAGGAACTGCAGATATTTCTGTTTACGAAATGGTAGGTGCAAACAGTACTTTTGCCAATCAAGGGGTGTGGGTTGAACCAACTTTTATTACACGCATCGAAGATAAAAATGGCAATGTAATCGAAGACTTTATGCCACGCAGTGTTGAAGCCATCAGTAAAGAAACAGCTTATCTTACAATCAACTTAATGAAAGGTGTTGTTGACCATGGAACTGGATCAAGATTAAGATTCAGATATGGACTAACTGCTCCTATTGCAGGGAAAACAGGGACCACGCAAAATAATTCTGATGGATGGTTTATGGGTATCACTCCTGATTTAGTAAGCGGTGTTTGGGTAGGCTGTGAAGATCGTAGCGCCCATTTCCGAAGCACCGATTTAGGTCAAGGAGCTTCAATGGCGCTGCCTATTTGGGGTTTATACATGAAAAAAGTTTATGCCGACAAATCACTCAAGGTTACTCAAAATGACTTTGAAAAACCTGAAGGCTTAGACCTTAAAATTGAACTCGATTGCACAAAATACAACGAAGACAAAGAACAAGGAGAAAGTATTGAATTTGGTGAAGATTTTTAATAATTGTTTGAAATAATTAAAAAGTATTATGATTAATAAAACTGTAAAAAATGTAGATGAAGCCATTGCTGACATTCAAGATAACATGACCTTAATGGTAGGCGGATTTGGGCTCTGTGGCATTCCCGAAAACTTAATTGCAGCATTAGTAAAAAAAGGAATTAAAAATCTAACTTGTATTAGCAACAATGCGGGTGTCGACGACTTTGGACTGGGATTGCTGCTCCAAAACAAACAAATCAAAAAAATGATTTCCTCCTATGTTGGCGAAAACGCAGAGTTCGAACGCCAAATGCTAAGTGGTGAGTTAGAAGTGGATTTAGTTCCACAGGGCACTTTAGCCACACGTTGCATGGCTGCTGGCTATGGTATGCCTGCCATTTATACCCCTGCAGGTGTTGGAACTGAAGTTGCAATAGGTAAAGAAAGTCGTAAATTTACTTTTAATGGGATAGAAAAAGAATACCTATTAGAGTATGCTTTCGAAGCAGATTTTGCCTTGGTAAAAGCTTGGAAAGGAGACACAGCAGGCAATTTAGTATTTCGACAAACAGCAATGAACTTTAATCATGCCATGGCCATTGGAGGTAAAATAACCATTGCAGAGGTCGAAGAATTGGTTGAAGTAGGTGAGTTAGATCCAAACTTTATTCACACTCCCGGTATTTATATACACCGCATCTTTCAAGGCCAACAATATGAAAAAAGAATTGAGCAAAGAACTACCAGGAAGATGAGCTGATAAGCTGATGAGCGAATTAGCTGATGAAAAATTAAATTAAAAAAGAAAACAGAAATTAATGTCAAGTTATTTCAAAAAATATATGAATAAAACAATTAGCTGATGAGCTGATGAGCGAATTAGCTGATGAAAAATTAAATTAAAAAAGAAAACAGAAATTAATGTCAAGTAATTTCAAAAAATATATAAATAAAACAATTAGCTAATCAATCAATTAGCTAATTAGCTAATCAATAAGGTATGTTAGATAAAAACGGAATCGCAAAAAGAATTGCCAGAGAAGTAAAAGATGGTTACTATGTTAACTTAGGAATAGGTATTCCAACCTTGGTGGCAAACTATATTCCCGAAGGAATAAACGTTGTATTGCAAAGCGAAAATGGCCTATTAGGCATGGGGCCTTTCCCTTTTGAGGGCGAAGAAGATGCCGATTTAATTAATGCAGGCAAACAAACCATTACCACATTGCCAGGCTCCGTGTTTTTCGATTCAGCGCTAAGCTTTGGTATGATCAGAGCGCGCAAAGTAAACCTTACTATTTTAGGAGCCATGGAAGTTTCTGAAAATGGTGATATTGCAAACTGGAAAATACCCGGCAAAATGGTTAAAGGCATGGGTGGTGCAATGGACCTAGTTGCCAGCGCCGACAATATTATTGTAGCCATGCAACACGTGAATAAAGCAGGCGAATCAAAATTATTACCCAACTGTACCCTGCCCTTAACTGGCATCAAATGCGTTAAAAAAATAGTAACTGAATTAGCCGTATTAAACGTATTACCACAAGGCGGATTCAGGCTTTTAGAGCGCGCACCAGGCATCAGTGTTGAGCAAATTAAAAACGCTACCGCAGGTAAATTAATCATCGAAGGAGAAATTCCTGAAATGGAAATTTAATGAGCTGATTGATTAATTAGGTAATTAATGGGGGCAATCCCTCGCTCTGCTTTGGCCGGGCCATCCGCGCTGCATGGCAGCTTGCTACTGTCCCTATTGCAAATTATAACAATTGCATTTATTTTATAGTCCAACTAAAAAATAAATATGCATTGGTAAATGCCGATCGGAAAAAAGTTTGGGACAAATGCCGTGAAACAAATTTGGGCCATTGCTTATTTCACATCGGTATTAGTAAAATAAGGTAATGCCGCAATTGGACTAAACTGAAAGTGTAATCGGTATTAGTTCTAAAAACTATAGGTTAAGGACACTTTAAAATTAACTGATTAAATTAATCAAACAATTATCAAATTACCTAATTCTGATTATTAAAGACAAAATTCAATTGTCACATTGGCACATTGAAAAATTGGCACATCATATAGCATTCTCCTTATTCGGAAAAACTACCTTCGGCACAAAGCTTTTGGCTGCTTCAAAATCCATACTGGCGTAAGAAATAACTATTACTTCATCATCTTTCGAAAACTGCAAAGCAGCTGGACCATTCAAGCAAATTACACCACTACCTCGCTCACCTTTTATAACATAAGTAATAATTCGCTGTCCATTACGATAATTCAAAACATGCACTTGCTCGTTTTCAATTAAATGAGTGGCATCCATAAGGTTTTCATCAATAGTGATAGAACCTATATAATCAATGTTGGCCTCGGTAACCGTAGCCCTGTGAATTTTCGATTTTAATACTTGTATATCCATTGCGGG
Organism: Chitinophaga pinensis; assembly: GCA_945872355.1. Taxonomy (GTDB): domain Bacteria; phylum Bacteroidota; class Bacteroidia; order UBA4408; family UBA4408; genus CAIKXD01. The sequence continues at coordinate 59,635 of CAMBZU010000003.1, read as the reverse complement.
CGCAAATTTAGAAAAAGTTTTTGTTAGCATCAGCCAAAAAATTAAACATCTTTGTAATATTGCTGTTTATTGCACAAATGATGGAAAAAAACCCAATAGATAAAGATAAAGTAGCAGAGTTACCAGGCCTGCTCGAATATGCGCATCATGTAGGAAGCGCATTGATAAAACCAGAAGACAGTGGCAAAATTAAAAGTCGCGCGCTTACTGCAATGAGAGAGCAAACCAATATGCAAGTAAAAAACATTTATGAGCAAATGCAAGTGTTGGCCAATCAAATGAATGATATCAAACAAAGAGTTGAAATCAGCGAAGAGATATACAATACAGAAATGCGCTTTGAGCCTATGCCTGGCCATACTTACCATTTATATCGTAAGGAAGATGGCAAAACAGCACTTTCCATTATTGGTCCAAATCAATGGGGTAAAACGGCACGCTTTAATGAATTTATTACCTCCGTAAAGTTGCTCGCTGACCATACTTGGGAAATAATTAAATAATACCAATGTGATTTATAAATTATGCCAATAAGTTAAAATCTTACATTGGTAAATGCCGATCGGAAAAAAGTTTGGGACAAATGCCGTGAAACAAATTTGGGCCATTACTTATTTCACATCGGTATAAAAAAAAATTCAGCAAAAACAGTTCAGCAAAAACTTTTTGATTGCTTCTTTATAAAAAAAAGCTACATTTGCGCGCGCTTAGCGCAAAAGCCAAAAGTAAAATGCGGATGTGGCGTAATTGGCAGCCGCGCCAGACTTAGGATCTGGTGCCGTGAGGCGTGGGGGTTCGAGTCCCTTCATCCGCACTGTTTATTAAAGCAACCTTTTTAGGTTGCTTTTTTTTATGCTCATTAATGAAGGGACGAGAAGTTTAGACTGAATAAAATGAAGGCAGGACATTCATCCGCACTACTAATTAAAGCAACCACCAGCAGAGTATCATTATGTTAATAAAGACTCTTTTAAAATAAAAGTTAACCGTCATTGCGGGCTCGACCCGCAATCCTCCTTTCCATATCCACTCGCATCCCTTATCAACACACTTAAAATAAAGTCACTTTTTAAAGTACATATAATATTCTTTGCTAAATTTGATTTTTTAATCCCACATAAACTATGAAAAAAATATTTACGCTAGCCCTTTTAACAATTGCTTTGCAACATGCAAACGCCCAAGTATGCATAGAAAACAGCAACTCCATTACCTTTGATGGCTTTAGCAACTACGCAAGTCCAGGACTGCAAAGCAACTTAAACATTACCGATTCAATAACAATTGAAGCATGGATTAATTCTAATGCATGGGCTTTTAATTCGGCCAATAACACAATCGTTTGCAAGCATGGCTGGAGCAATAGCGAGGGTGGCTTTGTATTGCGCTGTGGAGGCACTGGTGAATTATCATTTAACATTGCTGGTTTAGATGTAAATCAAAATCCAACAAGTTGGAAAGAAGCTGTCTCTCCTGCCAGCACGCTAACATTAGGCACCTGGACACACGTTGCAGGTTCTTATGATGGCCAAAATTTGAAAGTTTTTATCAATGGAGTAGAACAAAACTCGGTTGCTTTTCAAGGTAGTATTGTTACTTCTCCAAATTATCCGCTAACCATTGGTAAATTAAGTGACCCTGTTCAAGCTGCTTCTCGTTTTTTCAATGGCAAAATTGATGAAGTGCGCATTTGGCACCGTGCCCTTACTGCTGCTCAATTAATGGCAAATATGAACAAACATATTGACCCTGCTGCAGCTGTTGGATTGGTTTCTTATTGGCGTTTTAATGAAGGCACTGGCACAAGCAGCGCTGATCTTCAAAGCAGCAACAATGCAACATTGAATGGTAACACTTGGGATGTCTCTGTGCCATTTAACAATGTTCCTCCGGTACCAACCATTACTTTCAATGGGCTGGTTTTAACAGCTTCTACAAACGGACAATGGTTTTTTAATGGTAATCCGATTGCAGGTGCAACAAATATAGATTACACACCACTTTTTGCCGGAGATTATACTTTTACAACTGATCCAAACCTTGATGGATGCTCAAGTACAAGTGTTAATTATGCTGTTACAAGTGTTGGTATCAAAAACACAAATAACAAGCTGAATGTAACTGTTTATCCAAATCCTATGATGGATGATGCAGTGCTATCAATCAATGCAAATCAAGATTACAACAATACTATCTTTCTAATTTCAGATATAACAGGCAGACAAGTATATGCCCAACCAACACCTATTAAAAGTGGCTTAAATCAAATTAACATCAATAAAAATACGCTTACTTCAGGTATTTATTTTTATGAGTTTTTAAGTAACTCTGTAAGCATTTCAAATGGCAAGATATTGGTGAAATAACAATCCTTCTTCTTCTAAAAAAAAGGCAATTAATAATTAATTAATTGCCTTTTTTTTATTTATGTAATTTACGTTTAACCCAAATTAATCAATAGGAGATTTAAAAAATCGAACTACTTGATTTAGTTGGGTTAATCCCGATTTAGAAAATGTTATCAGATTTGTAAAAATCTGATTTACAATTTCTTTATAGTTTACGCATTTCTAATGCGTAATCTGGGTTAAACTCAAATCATAAGCAATTGATATTATTGTAAAATTTTGCAGATCAAGAATTCCTATTGCATAATGTGGCTTCAATAGCAATATGAGCTGAAAATGAATATCAATTAGCATATATGAGATGTTTAAGCCTTAATTAAAATTTTATTTTACTGCTACAAAAACAGACAAAGCTTACATTTGCGTAAAACCTCTACTTGCATAAACATCATGAAAAAAATACTTTTTACCACGATACTTTTGATTTCAATGCTGCAACTATCTGCGCAAAGTAATGAAACAGAAAAAACTCCCAGAAACTATATTGGTATTAATGCAGGAGGAAATTATCATGTTCCTTCTTTATCTAGCAATCAAAAAGAAATTCAATTATATGCCGCTCCATTTTATGGTTATAAAGTTAAAAAATTTGTATTAGGCCTGGGCCTTAATTATGGATTTCAATATGCTACATTTGAGGGTTCTTCATACTACAATGGAGTCTATTATGTAAAATCAAATTTGCATGAATTATCTATATCCCCCATCATAAGATATTACACTAAAAAAGGAGTTTTCATTACAAGTTCGTTTTTGCTTGGCATTGGGAAACAATCTTATGAGGCTCCATCGCTAAACTATTATACAAGATATTCAATTACTTACGAAAATAGAAAAATAGAAAGTCAGCATTGGGGTGCTAATTTAGGTATTGGCTATGCTTTTAAAGCAGGGAAATCATTTTTAATTGAACCACTACTATCATATAATTATATTAATCGAAAAATAACAAGTTTAGAAAACAATAGTGGTTCATACAACATACTTTCTGATTTTAATTATGGCGTAAGAATCAATATAATATTCGGCCTTGGAATGACCTGTATTTTTTAAAAAAATTAATACAACACCTTCGGCAAAAAAACGATCAATCCTATCACTAAAGCAACAATACTCGCCATTAACACCGCTCCTGCTGCTAAATCTTTAACCACCTTTGCATTAGGATGTATTTCAGGAGAAACCATATCGGTTAATTTCTCAATGGCTGTATTCAACATTTCAGCTACCACCACCAATCCAATAGCAAATGAAATTGCTATCCATTCACCAACACTTATTTCAAAACTATAACCGGCAATAATCACTGCCAGCGCTGCAAGCAAATGAATGAGGGCTTGTGGTTCATGACGCATAAAATACTTTATTCCTTCAAATGCATAAACAAAACTGTTTAACCTGGCTTGTATTGAAATTGGTTTATTGCTCTTCATGTTGTGGCGCATTGATATGAGAATATAAAGTTAAATAAGGCAGCATTAATAACACCGAAAAAAACTAAATTAACCATTTCAAAAATTTAATATTTATTTGAATTATTAGCATTATAAACAATTCAAATGTTACTTTATTGGCGTTTATTACTCCCTTTTATCTACAATCAAAGGTTGGGCAATGCTTCATTTTTACATCCCATTCAAAATCAAAAAACATTAATCTTCCTTACTCATTTTAAAAATGGTTTCTTGTTCTGACTTAGTTAAACTATCGTATCCCGATTTTGATATTTTATCTAAAATGGCATCAATAACTTCTTGCTTGTTTTTGGCCTCTTTTACAGCTTTTGCTTTTTGTGATGTTGATTCCCTGTAGGATACTTTCATCTTAGCGCTACTTTGATTACGCTTGCTAAATAAATTTTCTATTTTGTTTACCATATTATTAAACGTGATTGTAAAGTCATAACCCTTTCTTAATCCAGTAGCATAAGCAATTCCAAATAGGGCCCCGCCAATATGGGCAATATGCCCACCTGGGTTGTTTTGATCAATACTTAATAAATCAAGAACAAATAAAAACAAAGCAATATATTTTAAACGCACAGGACCAATTAAAATTAAACCAACTTCATAATTGGGTAAATAACTTGCAATGGCAAAAAATATAGCCAAAACAGCTGCCGATGAACCTAGCAAATTGCTAATTATACCTGCATCGGCAAACATTGGAATGGTATTATAAAGCAACATATATAACAAAGCGCCAGCAATACCACCAGCAAAATACAATGCAACAATTCTTTTATTTCCTAAAAATTCAGTAAAAATACGGCCACCAAAATAAAGCATAACCATGTTGCCAAGTAAATGAAACAAGTCTTGATGAAGAAACATATAACTCAACAAAGACCAAGGTTTTCTTAACCACCAAACAGGCGATGAGGGAAAAGTAAAATACTCATTAAAATGCAGAATACCGCCAAGTTTAAACAAATTATCAATTAAACTAAGCAGGCCAAGAATAATAAAAATACCTGCATTTATAATTACAAAACGCAGTATGTTATTACCCGTTCTCAAATTAAATTTTATGTCATCAAGAATAGAGTTGCTCATTAATTATTTTTAAAACTGTAACAGATGCTGTAAATGATTTGTTGTACAAAATTACGTTTTATCGGATTGTTTTAATACGCTTTTTGATTTTTTATGTTTTCAGCTGCGCTGCAATAAAACTGGTGGTCCATGCTGCTTGAAAATTAAATCCACCTGTAATGCCATCAATATTTAAAACTTCGCCTGCAAAGTAAAGTCCCTGTATCTTTTTACATTCCATAGTTTTAAAGTTTACTTCTTTTAAATCAATACCTCCGCAGGTTACAAACTCTTCTTTAAAAGTTGTTTTTCCTTTTATAGCAAATGTACCTTCACAAACCATGGCGCACAGCTGTTCAATTTGTTTATTATTGGTTTCGGCTAATTTTTTAGTTTCACTTATTTCACATTCATACATCATATATTCTAATAGCCGCTTAGGAATTCCTATTTCTGTATGTAAACTACCCCAAACCTTAGCTGTAGTGTTTTTAAGTTTTATTAAATGTTGCTTTAAAGTTTCTTTACTGAAGTTATTATTCCAATTCACTTCTATCTCAAAATTGTAATTTATTTCATTTAAATGAATAGCAGCAAATGATGATAACTTAATAACTGCTGGCCCGCTTAATCCCCAATGGGTAATAAGTAATGGACCTTCATTTTCCAACTTACTTTGTTTTATGGTAACCTTTGCAGATGGTACGCTTAAGCCCATTAATTTTGTAATTTTTTTATCAGCTAAATTAAACGTAAACAAAGATGGCAATGGCTTTATCACATTTAATTGAAATGCATTTAAAAAGTTGTAACCACTTTCTTGATTGTAGCCGCCACTGGTAACAATAATTTTACTAGCAATAATATTATTGCCAGTTTTAAAATTAATTTCAAAATTATTTTCTAATTTTTTAATCGCAATTACTTCAGTATTTAGAAATATTTTTCCTCCCAATTGATTAAAAGAGCTCTCAAAACAATCAATAATTGTTTGAGAACTATTGGTGCTTGGAAACATTCTGTGATCATCTTCTGCAATTAAATCAACATGATGCTGCTCAAACCATGCTATTGTATCACTCACCGAAAATTGATAAAAGGCTTGAAGCAGTTCTTTCTCTCCTCTAGGATAGTTTTTTGAAAGCTGAGATAACTCAAAACAGTGGTTTGTAACATTGCATCTTCCACCTCCACTCACCTTCACTTTTTGAAGTGTTTTACCTGTTTTTTCTACAATGATTACTTTGCACTCGGGATAATTATAGGCCACATTTATTGCAGCAAAATATCCTGCAGCACCTCCCCCTATAATTACTATCGTTTTAACTTCTAACATTTCGGCAAAGGTCTTCAAATATTTCAGCAAAACAAAGTGCTAAATAGCTTAACCTTAATTACGCATTTGAAATCTTTCTTAAACAATATTTTTTGAAGTTCATTTTACGCACCATGTATATTGGAAGGATAGCGTATCAAGCTATTTTGAAATTCAAAATGGATTATTGCGTGAGATTGAAGTGAAATGAGTTGAGTAGGTTTCTAATGCGAAATCTGGGTTAAAAGTAATAAGCATAAAAAAAGCCCCTGCTAAATAAGCAAGGGCTTTAAATTACCTGTGGCATCAATATAATTAAGCCTTCTTAACGTTTACTGCGTTTAAACCACGTTTACCTTCGGTAATGTCAAAAGTAACATTGTCATCTTGTTGAATTTGGTCAACTAAACCTGTTACATGAACAAATACTTCTTCGTTGGTAGCATCGTCTTTAATAAATCCAAATCCTTTGGCACCATTAAAGAATTTCACTTTTCCTGTTTTCATAATAAATAAATAATTAAAATAATAATGGAACAAAAATAATATTAATATTGAATTCACAAACTTTTATTTGCTGATAAATGCATTTCATCGTTTAAAATTTTAAGTTGTGGTATTTAAAATATTTCATACATTTGCCCTGCGTTGGTTTTTTAGATAAAGACTTTATCAAAAAATTAAAAGGGAATACTGTGTAAATCAGTAACAGTTCCCGCTGCTGTAAGCTTTAATTGTTTCACAAAAACAATTTTTTCTAGCATTAAATGTCACTTTATAGCATAATAGTTATGAGGGAAGACGCTAGATAAAGCAAGTCAGAAGACCTGCCAATGCAAAATTAGATTGCCAGCTTCGGGAAAAAAGCAGGACATCATTTTTGTGAAAGCTATGCAGCTATATGCCGCTACAAATTTGTTTGCCTGTTTTATTATTCCTGTTGATGATATTGATGAATCAATGGTTTAAAAAAATAATAGAAAAACAAAAAAACATGAAAAAAAAATTACCTCTTTTAATTGCGCTTGTGTTGTTTAGCAACTTGCTTATTAAAGCACAAATAATATCAGATTTTGAAAATTTATTTCTTCCAACGCCACCTATGGGCGCCTATTGGAACGGAAGTGATCAATCTGGTGGTTTTGTAAGTGGCGGCATGTATTTTCCAAATAATTATGATACTTCATTTGGTGGATATTGGGTAGATGGATTTGCCTATTCTTCAATGGTTGATTCTATTACCTCAGGCTTCACAAATCTTTATGCTGCTAAGGCTGCAGTTGGATATGCAGGTTCTTCAAATTATGCAGTAGTTCAGCAAAATGCAATTGCCCGTTTAAATAATATAACGCCAACAATGGTTATCAATGGTTTTTATGTTACAAATGGCACTTACGCCTATAACAGCATGAAGAATGGAGATACTTTTGCAAGAAAATTTGGAGATACAACTGGCACTAATAGTGGTTTACCTCAAGGAAATTTTCCTGACTTTTTTAAACTTACTACAAGGGCTTATGTTGGCGGTCAATTAAGTGCTGATAGTGTAGCGTTTTATTTAGCTGATTTTCGTTTCACCAATGATAGTTTAGACTATATTTTAAAAACTTGGGAATGGGTAGATTGCAGCATACTTGGGGTTTTCGACAGCTTAAAATTTACATTAACTTCATCAGACAATGGTGCATTTGGCATGAATACACCAGCATTTTTCTGTTTAGATAATTTGACCATTGATGTAACCGTTGGAAATAATGAAATAGAATTAGCTACAAATCAAATAATTGTTTTTCCAAATCCTGCCAACTCTTTTATTTACTTTAATAATGTGCCCGATGGAAGCAATAATATCGTCACTATTTTTAACATGAATGGACAAAAAATGTTGGAGTATAAAAATATCGCCTCACAACAAAAATTTTCAATTGAAAATTTATCCAATGGCATCTATAACATCCAAATACAAACAAAAAAAGGAATACAAAATCAGAAATTTATTAAACAATAATATTTTAATCAATCTGTAAATTTGCTATTAAATCCCTTGTGCAATGTGGCAAATTTAATCTCATGAAAGCATCAGTAAAATACAGCAATAAGCAGTAATAAAACATAATGGTTTGGTTGCAACATTTCATTTTTTTTGAGCATATAAAATGCTATTTTATTGCTTGATATTGAATTTTAATTACCTTAGCAAACAAAATATATTTGATATGAAAAGAAATTTACTTCTAACTTTTATTGCAACAATCTGCTATTCTACTTTATTTGCTGCCGTTGGCGGACCTGATATATTTGGTTATACTTGGAAAGACAGCAACGAGCCCAATGGTCCTGTATATTCTTGGATTGATATTACTGCTTTGCCCAACACCATTCAAGTAACAGGTTTAAGTGATGATAATAATACAGGTCCTTTTCCAATTGGATTTAATTTTCAGTATTATTGGTATAACGTTTCTCAATATTATATTGGTTCTAATGGATACATAGGATTTACTAATGGACAAATTTCTTCTCCTTTTCCTACAATTCCTGCAGCTGCACAACCCAATAATTTTATTGCACCATTTGCCGCCGATCTTAATTTTGATGGCGCAACAAATCCTGGCCAATGTTATTATTGGCAAAATGCAACAAACGATACGTTGATAGTAAGCTATGAAAATGTAGCTTTTTGGAGTCCTACTGCAGCCAACGGTTATATACAAGGTGCAAATAGCTTCCAAATAATTTTAAGTAACATCGATAGTTCTATCACTTTTCAGTATAAATTACAAAGTGGCGTATCTGCCGGAACTGCAAATATTCTAAGTATCGGCATCGAAAACAATTCAGGAAATATTGGCCTGCAACACTCATACGGGCAATACCCGCTTAGCAATTACGCAGTAAAATTTTATTATCCTAACAATACAACCTATCAAGTAATTGATGCAGCTGTAATGTGGAATGACAATGACGAAACAGGCGCAAAATTTTTATTAAACAATGGCCCAAGTTTTCAAATGACAAGTCAAGTAAAAAATACTGGAAACCAAAATATAGCTGCCTTCAATGTTTATTCGCAAGTATTAAACGCTGCAAATACGCTCATAACTTCAAGCACCTCAACAGCTAATGTGGCTAATCCTGGTGATGAACAAATTATTACTCAAAGTAGTACTTTTTCTCCAATTGCAAATGGCACTTATCGTTTCACTTCTGAAACTCAATTAGCTAACGATGCAACACCAACAAACAATACTAAAGCAATGGAATTGGTTGTTGTTGACACTTTAAATGCGCTTGTAAACTTACAATACTGTGACAACACTAGCGAAGGTTTAGGTTTGAGTTGGCAAGGCGGCAATGGCGGTGTTGGCGTGTATTTTGAGCCACCATTTAGCCCTTTCGTAATTCAACGCTTAGAGTATTTTATAGTTTCAGATCCTTCAGCTGTTGGATTTACTGCAAAAGTTAACGCTAATGATGGCATAAATAATGGCCCAGGTACTGAATTAGTAAATATTGCTGTGCCAAATGCATCAATTACAAATAATACTTGGAATCAGGTATTATTGAGTGCGCCTTTAACAGTGAATGATTCTGGTGTATATGTTTCTTGGATCATGAATGGCGATGGTATAACAATTGGTCAAGACCAAACCTTGCCTTTAAGTAATCAAACTTTTGAAGTTTTAGGCGCAGGCTGGGCTATTAACCGGTATCGCGAAATTGAAGATGTAATGATTAGAATGGTGGTGAGCACCCCTAATGGTTCACTTACAACAATTCAAACAATACAAAGCCAAACTAAAAATGCAATTTATCCTGTGCCTTTTAACGAGCAATTAAATCTAACTTTAATGGGCCAAGATGCGAATGTTTTAATATACAATGCTACTGGTCAGTTAATATCAAACAGCTCAGCAAATGGAAAGAAATCAATAAGCATTAATACAACTGAATGGCCTGCCGGGATTTATGTTGTGCAAGTAAATGAAGCTAACAAAATTACAACTAGAAAAATTGTAAAGTAATTGAACTTTTTCTACTCATTGTATTTATGAATGCGGAAGAAATAAGGGCTTATTGCATTAATAAAAAAGGAGTAACAGAAAGCTTTCCTTTTGACAATAATACCTTAGTTTTTAAAGTGCTTGACAAAATGTTTTTGCTAATGTCTTTAGAGAAAAACCCCTTAAGCATTAATGTTAAGTGTGATCCCGAAATAGCTATACAACTGCGTGAAACATACCCTGAAAGTATTTCACCAGGTTACCACATGAACAAGATGCATTGGAACACAGTCATCTCAAATCAAGAACTCAGCGCAAGTTTGATCAAACGTTTTATAGACGAGTCTTACCAATTGGTATTTAAAAGTTTACCAAAATCAAAACAGTTAAGCCTTTAAGCCATCTATTGCTTTTTGATACTCTTCTTCAGTGAGTCTTAAGCGTTCTTTACAAAATGAAATCAGCTCATTAGCTCTTACAATTTTTTTTGAAAGCTCGTCAAGTTGAATGTTTTCTTGTTCAATATCTTTCACAATAGTGCTCAATTCTTGAAATGCTAATTCATAATTAAGTTTCGTTTTTTTTTCCATTTTTTTTAGTCTATACTATAATCCATTAATTTATTTCTGTAGTTCGAAAATATACTTGATTTTGATATAAAACCAACGTAAACGCCTTCATCTATCACAGGCAAATTCCATGCGCCAGTTTCATCAAATTTTTTCATTACATTTTCCATGGGCTCGTAAGGTGCAACAACCTCTGGTGGCATACTCATGAGTTCTTTAACCAATACTTTTTCGTATAATTCATTTTTAAAAATTACCTCTTTTACATTATCTAAAACAATAATACCAAGCAGTTTGTCTTGCTCATTTACAACTGGAAAAATATTTCTTTTTGATGAAGATATTATTTTTACAAATTCACCTAACGTTTGCATCGGAAAAATCTTTACAAAATCAGTTTCAACTATGCGTGATGTAGAAATGGTGGTGAGTATATTTTTATCTTTATCGTTAGTAAAAATGGACCCTGTACTTGCTAATTTTTTGGCATCCAAACTAAATTTCTCGAAATGCTTGCTGATGGCATAGCTTATTGAAGAAACAATCATCAATGGAATTAATAGGTTGTATCCTCCTGTTATTTCCGCAATAAGAAAAAGCGCTGTTAGCGGCGCATGATAGAGTCCACTTAATATACCAGCCATGCCCACCAAGGTAAAGTTGCTTTCTGATAATGTTGTAAGATGAGTTAAATTAATAAATCTAGAAAAAACAAAGCCCGCATAAGCGCCAACAAAAAGTGACGGTGCAAAATTTCCTCCATTGCCTCCACTCCCTAAAGTTATGGCAGTTGCAAAAACTTTAACAAGCATTGTTATTGTTATGAATAATAAAATAAACCATGAATTTGAAGTAAAATCATGAAGAATGCTATTTTCAAAAATCTGATTAGAATTTGATGAAGCTAGTATTTTAATACTTGCGTAGCCTTCTCCAAACAAGCTAGGAAAAAATAAAATTAAAGCAGCCAGCATTGCGCCCGACAAAAAAACTTTTTTATAGGCCCCAAGCTTTAAACTTGAAAGCCAATGCTCCAATTTCAAAAACATTCTTTGATGGTAAACAGACAATAATCCTGTTAGCAAGCCTAAAAGCACATAAAAGGGCACATTATAATAGTTAAAAGGACTACTTTGCAGAAAATTAAATAATATATCTTGTTTCAAAAATATTTTAGAAACCAAAGCCCCTGTTGCTGCAGCAATAATTAGTGGAGTGAAAGCCGAAATACTTATATCCAACAATAACACTTCTAAGGCAAACAAAACACCAGCAATGGGCGCATTAAAGGCTGCACCAATACCTGCTGCCACGCCACATGCCAGCAACAAAGTTCTATCTTTATAATCTAATTTAAATGTTTTAGCATAATTTGACCCAAATGCCGCTCCTGTAATAACAATCGGAGCTTCAAGTCCTGCAGAGCCTCCAAGACCAACAGTAAGTGTGCTTGTAATCACTTGTGCATACATCTGTTCGCGAGGAACAATACTTGACTTTTTAGCAATAGCATAGTGAATGGGCGATAACCCCTTTTCTAACTTTCCTTTAAGAAGCTTTTTTATGACCCAAACAGTTAAAAATATACCACAGGCTGGCAACACTAAATACAAATAACGCAAGCTAACAATGGGCTTATAGGTAGCAAGTGTAAAAATTAAATGCACAAAACTTTTCATTGTAATCGCAGCTATTCCTGCAGAAAGACCCACAAGAATGGCCGAAAGCAATATAAATTGTTTCTTACTCAGTTGCTGCTGAGCTATATTGATCAATCTATTTAATTTTTTAATCATTGCACGCATTGATGCAAAAGTACTATCAATCTTCAATTATAAGGAAATTATAACAATTGCATTTATTTTTTAGGCCAAAAAAAAAATATGCAATGGTTAATGCCGATACTACTTGAATTTAGTACAATATGGTAATGCCGCAATGGGACTAAATTGAAAGTGTAATCGGTATTACGACAGCTATTTATGTTAAATTAAACCTTTAATGTAAGTTCTGCTACAAATAAAAAAAGTCCTAAACTTTTGTTGAGTTAGGACTTTTTTTATGTTTTAAATGAAAATCTATAACATAACTATATTACATAATTATGCCGAAGCACTCTTACTTACACGCTTGCGATCATTTTCATTTAGAATAGTTTTACGCATGCGAATCGACTTTGGAGTCAACTCCACATACTCATCTTCTTGAATATATTCCATCGCCTCTTCTAATGAAAATTTAACTGCTGGTGCAATATTCATCTTTTCATCAGTACCAGAGGCACGCATGTTGGTAAGCTTTTTAGTTTTTGTAATATTAACTGCTAAATCATCTGGGCGCGTGTGCTCACCAATAACCTGACCTGCATAAATTTCATCTCCTGGATCTACAAAAAAGAAACCTCTATCTTGCAATTTATCAATACTGTAGGCAATTGCAGTGCCTAATTCCATACTAATTAATGAACCCGATATTCTACCTGCTATTTCTCCTTTCCAAGGCTCAAATCCTTTTAAACGATGGTTCATTATTGCTTCACCTGCCGTAGCGGTTAATACTTTATTTCTCAAACCAATAATTCCTCTAGAGGGAATAGTAAATTCAAGATGAATCATATCGCCTTTTGGCTCCATAATTAACATATCACCTTTTCTTTGACTTACTAATTCAATCACCTTTCCTGATACAGGCTCCGGAACATCAACAATTAAAGTTTCAACTGGCTCGCATTTTACACCATCAATTACTTTTAATATTACTTGCGGTTGACCAACTTGCAATTCATAACCCTCCCTGCGCATAGTCTCAATTAAAATACTCAAATGCAGAATACCTCTTCCAAACACAAGAAAAGCATCAGCACTGTCGGTTTCATCAACGCGCAATGCAAGATTTTTTTCCATTTCCTTATATAACCTTTCACGCACATGACGCGAAGTAAGAAACTTACCCTCTCTGCCAAAAAATGGAGAATTGTTAATGGTGAATAACATGCTCATTGTGGGCTCATCAATACTAATCGGCTTTAAACCCTCAGGATTTTCAAAATCAGCAATAGTATCCCCAATTTCAAAACCCTCAATTCCAGTAATAGCACATATATCACCGCTTTTTACATCAGTTACTTTTGCCCTACCTAAACCTTCAAAAACATAAAGTTCTTTAATTCTTGATTTAACTATTTTTCCATCTCTCTTAACAAGTGAAACTGGCATGTTTTCACGAATATTTCCTCTAAAAACCCTGCCAATAGCAATACGACCAACAAAACTACTAAAATCTAAGGATGTAATTTGCATTTGCAATGTTCCTTCATGATATGGCGCAGCTGGAATATGCTCCACAATGCAATCTAATAATGGTACAATATCAGTAGTTATTTCTTTCCAATCAGTGTTCATCCAACCTTGTTTACTACTTCCGTAGATGGTAGGGAAATTTAATTGCTCTTCGGTAGCATCCAAGTTAAAGAATAAATCAAAAACCTCATCATGCACCTCGTCTGGACGACAATTTGGTTTATCAACTTTATTGATAACCAAAATGGCCTTTAAACCAAGCTGAAGTGCTTTCTGCAATACAAAACGTGTTTGAGGCATAGTTCCTTCAAAAGCATCAACCAAAAGCAAAACTCCATCGGCCATATTTAATACACGTTCCACTTCTCCTCCAAAATCACTATGGCCCGGTGTATCTATAATGTTAATCTTAACTCCACCATAATTAATAGAAACGTTCTTCGCAAGAATGGTTATTCCTCTCTCTCGCTCCAGGTCATTGTTATCTAAAATTAATTCTCCTGACTCTTGGTTGTCACGAAATAGTTTACTTTGATGCAACATTTTGTCCACCAAAGTAGTTTTACCGTGGTCAACGTGGGCAATAATTGCAATGTTTCTGATAGCTTGCATGATAATAGGCTTGTTTTTTAAGGGCGCAAAGGTAGTAAATAATATGAAGCAAAATCCTTTTAGCTGCTGTTATATTAAGCCAATAATATTTAGCATATCTAAAATCTTCCAAAACACCAGTGTTTCCTTTGTTTTTACTGATAATTTATAGGCTTAGCATTTATTAAGCAGAATAAATTAATGTAAAATTAACTTTAAAAGCACTATTTAATATAAAAAATAGACCCGTTTTTATTTAGTGACCTATTTAATATAATAATTTGTAAATTAGGCGTTTAATTTCACTTACAAGCACCGAGTAAAAATTAAGAAGAGCGATTAGAACAAAGCCAAAATGAAAACAAGATTACTTTACCTGTTTATTTTAATTGTTTTTGGTTTTGCCAATAAGTCAATTGCACAATGGACTACACCAACCATTGATGCTGCAAATGACGGTATAGCAAATTATCCAAATAATTACACTTCCGGCTCAACCAATTGGGCACTTACTTGGAACAATACCAATCTTTTTGTTAGCATAAACAACGCTAATCAATCTGAACCTGTTACTATTTACCTTGATGTTGACCCTATTGTTCCTGTAAATGGAGCAACAAATGCAAATGGAACATTGGTTGGCCTTAACTATGATGGTTATACTACCAGGCCTAATTTACCATTCCGCGCTGACATATGCATTTATGCGCACAACAGCTATCGTGAAATATTTAGAAAAGATGGCGCTAATGGTTGGACTTCCCTCGGAGGCGGTGCTGATGGAATTTGTGGCAGTGGAATAAGTGATTTCACAGGTAATGCTAATGGGCAATATTCTTCCAACGATAATGGCAATGGCAATGGTGCTGATGACAGAAGAGAATTCAGTATTTCTTGGGCGCGCCTCCAAGGTGCAATTAATGGCGGAGCAAGGCCTGCTGCATTCAATTGGATGGGATATATTTCAAATACAAACGCAATGTATGCACAAGTTCCAATAGAAAACTACAATGGAAATAATGTAATTGCAAATAGCAATGGAATTACAAGATATTTTACTGTTTCAAACACAGGGAATGGAACCTCCACAAATCCTTTTGGCCAAAATTCTTATACGCAACCTTTAACTGCATCAAATGCTGCATTTGGAGGTATTTCTGTTTATGATTTTACAATGAATAGCAGTGGTCAAACAATTACAAGAACTACTGGTGCAGGTCAAGCCTGGAATATTGCAGGTAATTTAGTAGTTGCAAATGGCGCTTTAACTTCAGGAACATCTACAACAGCAATCACAACAAAGAATATCGATGTAAGAGGTGGCACTTTAACGCTCTCAAACAGTGCAGGAGGCGATTTAAACGTTTCTGGAAACTTCATCAAAACCAGTGGTACTTTTAACTGCAATAGCCGTCAAGTTAACTTCAATGGTACCAATGCCCAAATTTATAACAGTAATATTACACAAACTATTAACAATCTTTTAGTTTCAAATACTTCAGCTACTGTTACAGCGCTGAACTCAATTGCAGTGCCTAATAATTTAACTATTAATGCAGGAGCAAACTGCCGTTTAGACATGGGCAATAAAACACTAAATTTAACAGGATCAAGCGCTAACGTAATTAATGGAAACCTAAGAGTTGGAGGGACTGCAGGATCAATAATAGGCTCAACCGCTGCGAATACAACTTTTGGGGCAAGTAGTTTTTACGAACATAATTACTCAACTATAGATGGAGCTATTCCTTTAGCAACCTGGAATGCCAATTCAACATGTCTTATTTTTGGCTACACTTTGGGCACACAACCCACATCTGGTTTGAATCAAAACTTTGGCAACTTTACTTGGAATTGCCCTGCTCAACTTACTTCTCCAATGCTAGATGGTGCGCTTACAACTGTAAATGGAAACCTAAGTATTTTGGGATTAAACTTTCAAGAAATTGGAATTACCACCAATAACCCTTGTACCCTTAACGTGGGTGGTTCACTAACAGTTTCTGATGGTGTTTTTGCACTTGCCACCGGTAGTGCTGATTGTATGATCAATGTTTCTGGAAACCTTATTGTGAATAGCGCAAATGCATTTTTACTATTAACAGACATAAACAGTATTGGAGGTACCGGAACCCTAAATGTTACAGGGAATGTAACGCATACTGATGGGATAATTGACTTAGCTGCCAGTGATTATGATGGTATATTTAGAATAGGAGGTAATTATATTCAATCTGCACCAGCAACTTTGCAGTTATTTGGTCTTTCATTATCCACCTTGAGTTATGCAGAGTTTAATGGCGTTGGATTGCAAACAGTAACTTTAAATGGAAGTGTACTCAGCAATGTAAATTTTAGAGTAAATGGTGGTGGAATTAATCTTACTGGTTTACTGCCATTAAATGATAATGCCAATGGAGGTGGATGGGGCTCAACACTAAGAATGAGCAAAGGAAGTATTGTTGGTAGCGGCACTGTTTTTTATGATCAAACAGGGGGTTATGCTTCCTTGGTTTATGATGCTTCAACCAATGCTCAAACTACTACTAGCACTGAATTTCCAGCTATCAATAGCCCTATGAATTTAATTATTGATAACACTTTTACAACAAACACGGTAACCTTACATGCCAGTCGCTCCATAGGTGGTACAGTTACTCTTAATGCTGGAATATTAGTGCTCAATACAAATAATTTAAGTGTTTCAGAACCACCTATGGGCGGAAGCTCAAATTCCTATATAAAAACAAACAATACGGGAGTGCTGCAAATTGCATTAATGGGTGGCGGATTTCCTTTTAATTTTCCTGTTGGAAATTCAGCTTACAACCCAATTATTATTGCCAACAATGGAACCACAGATTCATACAGTGTAAGAGTTACAGATGGAACTCCACCTTCACCTGCAGACGCTACCAGAGTTATCAATCGCAGTTGGATAGTAGCCGAGGGAACTATTGGTGGTGCAAACTTAAATTTATCTGCCTATTGGAATTCACCTAGTGAAGAAGCAGTTAATTTTGCAACAGGGCTTACAAGAAGATTTGGTTTGTGGAATGGTTCATCTTGGAGTCAAAATGGAGCAACCACAGGTGGGTCAAATCCTTTTTATTTCACAAGCTCTTCAACATTTGTTAATACTGGCACTTTTGCCTTAGGAAAAGATGATGCTTTCATTTCATCGGCAACCAATTTTACTTGGAATGGCGCAACAGATGGGTCTTGGAATACTGCTACAAATTGGACCCCAAATGGAATTCCTGGCGCCGCTGATAATGTTATATTTAATGTTGTGGGCACAAATCCTACTAACTTTAATACCACACAAACTGTTAATGACTTAACACTGATTGGTTCAGGAAGTCTGAATCTTGGCGCCACAGGAAATTTAACCATTAGTGGAAACATTACCTACCAAAATTCGGCCAGTGCTACTTTCAATTGTGCAAGTTCCTTAACTATTTCTAGTGCATTATCGCAAACAATTCCTGCATTAAATTATGGAAATTTAAATTTGACAGGTGGTCCAAGAGTATTATCAACTATTGGTACAATTGGAATTTGCGGAAATTATACACCTTCAGCTGGCGTTACCACAACTACTGGCAGTTCAGTTAATTTTAATGGAACAGCAGCACAAAGTATTTTAAACGCGGCAGCAAATTTTAGAAATTTGACAGTCGCTAACACCACCGCCACTGTTACATCTGCAGTGGCTGTTGCAATAACAAACAACCTAACTATTAACGCAGGTTTAAATTGCAAATTAGATATCGGAGCAAATACTTTAACTTTAACAGGTTCAACAGCCAATGTGATTAACGGCACATTAAGAATAGGAGGTGCTGCTGGCTCAATAGTTGGCATGACAGCATTAAACACTACATTTTCTTCTACTGGGGTTTATGAACACAACTATACTACCATAGCGGGAACTTTGCCTACTGCTGCATGGAACGCTGCATCAAATTGCAAAATCATTGGATACACTACAAGCACTGGTGCAACTGGAGGGCTCTCTCAAACCTTCGGTAACTTTACATGGAATTGCCCTAGTCAAACTGGAAATGTAAATTTATTTGGTGGTTTAAATGGTGCAACAATAGCTGGAAATTTCAATGTTTTAAGCACCAATACTGGATCTTTAAGACTAACAAGCCTTGCTAGTTTATCTTTCGCAATCCTCGGAGATTTAAATGTTTCAGGCGGAACTTTGGGCTTAACCAATGTGATAACACCTAACACGCCTAACATAATTATTAATATTACTGGAGCAATAAATATTACTGGCGGAGTAACAAATTTTCAAGTGCTTCCACCTGCATCTACAGGTGGAATTCCAACATTTAATATTGCAGCTGCTGCATTTAATATTTCCGCAGGTAGCTTTGTAGTTTATAATTCAAATGCTGGCCTTGGCTCTACTTCTAATATTAATATTTCAGGCAATTTCACACAAAGCGGAGGAACCGTTAATAACTGCAGTGTTGGTGCTGCAAATGGCATAATATCTACTTGGAACATTTTAGGTAATTTCACCCAAACAGCGGGTACATTCATTGGCGCATCATTTGGCATTAATCCGGAAATTTATTTAAATGTTAGCGGTGCATTTAGTCAATCATCTGGGGCAGTAATTAATGCTGGTGCTGTATTTCCTCGCTTTCAAATTGAATTCAAAGGAAGCATTAACCAAAATGTAAGCATTGCTGGAACCACCCTACTTAATCTTTGGTGGCGTTTGAATAATGCTGCTGGAATAACTCTCGCAAATAATATTACTATAAATTCAGTAGGTAAATTTATACGAACATCTGGTGCAATTTCAGGTGCTGGCGCTATAGTTTACACTGCAGGAAGTCAATTACGCTATAATGGCACCACAAATATGTCGTCTTCTGATAAAGAATGGCCTGCTGCTATGACCAGTGTTTCAGTTGAAATTGATAACATTGCAGGAATTAATTTACATGCCAATAGAACTGCAAGTGGCGGTGGTGGAGAAGTTAGATTAACAAATGGTTCACTGCTGTTAGGCAATAACGATTTATTGATTGATTATTTCAATAGTGGAAATTATTCAATCACAAGTCCATCTGCTACAAATATGTTTGTTACAAATGGCACAGGTCAACTGCTGTTAAGCACCTACATAAGATCTGGCACACCTGTTGGTTTTGATAATTATGTATTTCCAATCGGAGAAAACACAGGTATTACTGAATTTAGCCCTGCTGAAATTCGTTTTTATAAAAACACAGTCAGCAGAGTTATTGGAGTAAGGGTAGTTGATGCAGTAAGTCCTAATATCAATACACCAAGCGCTCCAGTTGATTACCTGAGCAGATATTGGCTAGTAACTGAAAATGGCGCTGGCGGAATTTACAGAGATTCAATTACAGTTTTTCATACGCCATCAGACATCAACGGCATAGAAGCTAATCTAAAATTAAGTACTTTTTCAGCTGGAGCATGGACAGAGCATGGCACTGCATTAACCACTGGAGTTAAGCTTATTGGATTTCAACCTTCAACAGCTGCTTTTACTCAAACTTACCTGCCACTTAATGGTATAGAAATAACAGGAAGAAGAGCGCCAATTTCTATAAATTACACTTGGGTTGGTGCTAGTAGCAATAATTTCAATACGGCTGCTAACTGGACACCAAATGGTATTCCTGGGGCAGCAGACAATATTACAGTCGGTGTTTCCAACCCTAATGTATGTAGCATTATTGCTGGAAGTTTCACAGTAAATAACTTCACTTTAAACGGAACTGGAAATTTTCAACTTGCCTCAGGCACATCAATTACAGTTAATGGAAATATGGCTTATGGTGGAACTGCAACTGGAACATGCAATTGCAACAGTACATTCAATATTGCTGGTGCATCCACATCTGTAGTCCCTCCAATTAATTACGGAAATTTAAATATCAGCGGAGGCAATAGAACATTATCAAGCACGGGCACTATTGGCATTTGTGGAATTTACACACCGGGTGCAGGCGTAATTACAATTGCAGGAAGTTCTGTTGATTTTAATAGTTCAAGCGCTCAAACAGTCCCTGCCTCAAGTTATCATAACTTAACGCTTAGCAATGCAAGAACTAACAATAATCTTACCCTTGCTGGTGTAATTAACGTAGCAGGTACATTTAATCCTATCGCAATATTCACAACAGGTAATTATGTTGTAACTGGCAATACTATGAATTACAATGGTACAAATGGACAATCTATAACTGCTTTCAACTATAATAATTTAACTTCTACAAACAACAACAGAGTGCTGCAACCTTCGGGAAATATAGGCATTGCAGGTACTTTTACGCCAGGCACAGGAATATACACTACCGCAGGAAGCACAGTTGTTTTCAATGGCAGTGCAAACCAAACTGTTCCTGTATTTACTTCCATCACTGCCAATAGATCATATCACAACCTAACAATTGTAGGAACCGGTCTTTATACGCCTTCAAGAACCTGGGAAGGTATGGGCATTACAAATGGAATAAGCGGCAAATTGACACTTAATGGTGGGCAATTTGAACAAACAACAAGCGGAGGCGGTGTTACACTTTATATTGATGGTGATCTCGAATTTACAAATAGCAATGCCCGCTTTTCGCAACATAGCGGCAATTTAAGTACAAATAATACTTATATCATGGGCAATTGGATTCAAAATGCTGGTAGGTTTGATTTTAATACTTCAGTAAGTGGAACAGGTGATGGCTTTGTATACTTAAGCGGCAATTTAACTGCAACAGGTGGTTTAATTCATTGTTCATCTGTAGGCAGTAATAACATTAATCCAACTTTTGCTTTTAATGGAGTTGGCATGCAAAATTATTTTAGAAGTGGAGGTGGAAATTTATTTGTTGATTTCATTATTGGGGCCAACAAATCTTTATTACTTCTTAGTAATTTTTCTGTTTCAGATGGTGATATTGATATCGGTACCAATGCTACTTTTGATGCTCAAGGATTTACAGTTACTACAAGCGATGGAGGTGCTTCTGCTGACGAGTTTAGAACGAATGCTGGCACTCTGATCAGAACAACGCATCCTAGCGGAATTATTGGCATGGCGCCCTCAGGAACAAGAAATTTCAACACTGCGAGTAGCTATGAATTTTATGGTGCAAATCAAAATACAGGCTTTAATACCAGCCCAGCAATTTCAATAGCTGCAGAAATTAAAATGAGTTTATCAGGAACATTAACCAACACCTCAGCTTCAATTACACTGAGCAACGCACTTACTTTAAATACTGGAACTTTAAATGTTGGTGCTGCAAATGTAATTTACCTTTCCACAGGAGCTATCGTAAGCGGATTAGGTGGAGATTTTAGTGCAGGAAGTTCAGCTGGTACAATTATTTTTAATGGCAATGGAACTTTTACTGGTATAACAAATCCATACAATGTATATATTAATGGAGGCGTTAATTTTGGCGCTGTTTTAAATTCAACAACTATTCAAAGTGGCGGAACTATGCGAATAAATAATGGTGGTTTTGTAAGCACAAGCGCACCTTTTTACAACAGCAATGCTACTTTACAATATTTTTCCGGAGGCACATTCAATAGAGGAATAGAGTGGAGTTCTTCTGCTGGCAGAGGCTATCCAGGACACGTAAAAGTGAGCAATAACACTACTTTTAACCCAGGTGCAGGCGGCAATACTGCTACTTTGCTCAATACAGCAGGCAACTTAACCATTGATGCTGGTGCTAATTTCTATATGGATTTTGCAGGGAATAACATGACAGTGCCATTAAAGATAAATGGAAATATTACCTTGTTTGGTAATTTATCTTGTTCGGGCGCAGCAGGAGGAAATATTGAATTGAAAGGAGATTGGATGAACAATAGTTTAGCTGCAGTAAATTTCTTTCCTAACAATAAGTCAGTTACTTTTAATGGCACAGTCAATCAAAATGTAGGTGGTAGTAACCCAACCGTTAATCCATTTGACATTTTAATCATTAATAATGCAGCAGGGATTTCATTAACCATAGGCAATGTGCGAGTGCTCAATACGCTCAACTTAATTTCTGGCAAAGTTGATTTAAATGGCAAGGAACTAATTTTAGGTCAAACTGGTGCAAATGGCACCTTGATTGGCGGCAATGCTAGCAACTATTTTATTTCAGGAACAAGCACAGCAAAGTTTACGCGTTATACAACAACAACTAATAATACCTATAGCTTCCCATTGGGAGATGCCATTGACTATACGCCTATGAGCATAACATTAAACGCTGGAACAAGTGTTAACAATACTGCACAAATAAGTTTATATGTGATACCTTCAATACATCCCATGATTGGAACGGCAGGGCCCGAATATCTTAATAGGTATTGGTCGGTTGAACCTTTAAATTTTGGCGGAACTTTTAATTATGATGTGAGTTATACTTATGCCTCTGCCGATGTGGTTGGTGTTGAAGCTAATTTAAAACCATATAAATATCATGCAGGGCTGTGGGTTTCTAGCATAGGAAGTGGTTTTACAAATAATATGGGAAATTCAATAATTAGTCCCGGCACAAACACTTTTACTTGGAATGGACTCACTACTTTTAGTGATTTTACAGGCAATGGAAATGGATCGCCACTGCCTATTACATTGCTCAATTTTGATGTGCAAGCAATGCACGCAAATGCAGCAATATCTTGGACTACAGCAAGTGAAACCAATAATGATTATTTTACTATTGAGCGGTCAAAAGATGCCGTAAATTTTAATCCACTCATTGAAGTAGATGGTGCTGGCAATAGCAATCAAATATTAAACTACAAGTTTACTGATGTTAATCCTTTTGAAGGAACTTCATATTATAGATTAAAGCAAACCGACTTTGATGGCAATTATAAATACAGTGAAATAAAAGCTGTAAGCTTTCTTAATACTGCGCAAAACCAATACTGGTATGTTTTTCCTAATCCTTGCCAATTGAATGGCATTAATATTAAAACAGCAGATACAGCTGCTGCTCAACTTAGTGTAAATCTGCTCGATTTAACAGGCAAATTGCTTTCAGCTCAATTGATAAAAAACAACATGAATAGCAATTCAAATTTTATTGCTTTTGAAGGAATAAGTGCTGGTGTTTATTTACTCGAATTGAATGATGGCTACAAAACTGATATCATCAAAATAGTACTTGTAGAATGATTAAGTTTATATAACCCAAATTGCGCAAAGGCATACTTTAGGTGCAAGGGAAAGGCTATTTTTGTGTTATTAGTTTAAATGCTCCCGGTACATTGACCTCAAATTCACTACCAATGATTGCTGGTTACTTCCCAGATGAATTAATGCCACCGTATGGCTATTTTTTCAATGGCAAGTTAGACGATATCGGCATCTGGAACCGTGCCCTTACCCAACAAGAAATAACAAACTTATACAACAATTGTCAATTGTCAGTTAGTACGCAACCAATAAATCAATCGGTTAACATTTCTAATAACGCTCAATTCACAACAGCAGCATCAAACCCATTGTCCACTTATCAATGGCAAACAGACCTTGGTGTTGGTTTTCAAAATTTAAATAGTGTTGGACAATATAGTGGCACAGGGAATGACACACTTACAATTGTAAATACAACATTGAGCAATAACAATCAGCCATTCCGATGTATTGTTTCTTCAGGCTCTTGTACCGACACTTCTTCTGCAGCAGTTTTAACGGTAAATAACAACGTAGGTATAAATGAAACCTCACAAGAAAATTTATTCTCTGTGTTTCCAAACCCTGCACAAAACATAATTAATGTAAAGGCAGACAGCAAACTTATTGGTGAGGTTTATTCCATTTATGATAACACAGGAAGAGTTGTCATGACTGGAAAACTTAAATCTCAAAACATAGCAATTGATTTGGTTAATTTATCAGGTGGTATTTTTATGTTCTTTATTGGAGAAAATATGAAGCAGTCTTTTAAGATTATAAAAGAATAGGCATGGAGGATAAATTTGTTGTATAAAAAAATTGGAGAGTATCTCCTAAGAAAGTAATAATTCATAAATTAACTTGTGAACAAGCAGATAAAGAACAAGCTTTTAGTGAAAAAATAAATGACAATTGGTTAATTAGCGATCAGCCCTTACCATAAAACTCATTAGCAATAGCAGGGTGGAAGTACTTAATTGAACTTCCGCCCTTTTTTTAACTTCTTACTAGCATAAAGCTTTGGTGCTTTAAATGGGTTAGTATTTATTGAACATAAAAACATACTGTTTAACAAAGAAACCATCATTATTTAGGCCGTAAATAATGATGCCAATAGCACAGTCAAATGCTATTAATTTTTAGCTTGAATAATTGCCAATATCTGCTAGCTTTCCCTTTATCTCTTCAATGCGTTTTAGCTTATTAGGTTGTCTTCTGCGTTTATTAGTTTCAGTAAAGTACTCGTGTTTTTCAAGAAATGGAATTTGCATTTGATCCCATTGTTGATCGCCTTGAATTTTGCCAAATGCTATCAACTCCTTTTTTAACGATGCTGATATTTCATAAAAATCTTCTCTGCCTAAATAATCTAAATCGGCATCACACATTATCATTTCTAAATGTGTTTTTGGATTTTGAGGTATTTCTGTGGCCATAATAATCCCATCAATAATGTCTATTTGACGGTCGGTATAACCATATTTTGGTAACACTTCTCTGGCAAAGCTTACCCCAATTTTCTCATTTTTTACATATTCCTGCACAAAACCAGCATCATGAAAAAGTGCTGCTGTTTTTAATAAAAACAAATCCTCTCCTTCTACTCCCTCCTCTCTTGCTATTTCTTCGGCTGAATTGGTAACATCTATAGTATGATGTATGCCGTGATAATAAAGCCCTTCAGGTAACCTATCCGATAATAACTTTAAGATCCTCGATTCGGATTTTTTGAAGCTGAATTTATCGAGCAACAATTGAGAAAATTTCTCATTGAATATTTCGTTTGGTGTCATACCCTGTGTGTCTAATGAAAGTTCTGGTTTAATGCGCTCCACAAAGTACATTTCAATTTCTCCCTTGTTCTTGGCCGAAATTTTTCCTCTATAAGTGCAAACAAAAAAATCTTTAATGTATTCATAAGTAGCCTTTGTTATATTTACTTTCCCCGCCTCTCCACTGCTCTCTGTTCTGCTTGCAGTATTTACGGTATCTCCCCAAATATCAAAAGCAAATTTAGTTTTTCCAATCACACCTGCAATAATTTCGCCTGTATTTATTCCTAATCTTAATTTCCACTCGTATTTAATGCCATCAACTTCTATAAAAGCATCTTGCATAAAACGCTGTATTTCCAAAGCTGCTAATACTGATTCAATCGGATTGCTTTTATTTCTAATTGGAATACCTCCCGCGCACATGTACGAATCTCCAATTGTTTTGATGCGTTCCATGTTATATTTTCCAATAATTTCATCAAATTTACTAAAGTACTTATCTAATTCATCAATCAATTGCTGGGGTCTTAATTTCTCGGCAATTTTGGTAAACCCCTGAAAATCGGTAAACATCACAGTGCATAAACTATAATTTCTAGGCCTCGAAAAACCTTTATTTATAAGTTCTTCGGCGGTTTCTTTGGGTAAAATACTATGCACTAAACTTTCAGTCTTCTTTTTTTGTTCCTCTATAATAGACTTTTGATTTTCAATTTCTTCTTTCTGCTTCATTACAGTGGCAGTGCGCTCCCTAATTTGATTTTCGAGCAATCGCTTCTGTTTAACTACCCTGTTTAAACGCTGTCTATTATAAAAATACACAATAGCAATCACTATAATTACCCCAAGCAATCTAAACCACCAGGTTTTCCAAAAAGGAGGTGTAATTCTTATTTTAATGGTTGCAGGCGTTTTGCTCCATATACCATCAGAGTTAGAACCTAAAACTTTAAACACGTATTCACCCGGTTCTAAATTGGTATAATAAGCTTGATTTTGAGTGCCAACATAATTCCAATCTTCATCTAAGCCCTCCATCATGTATTTAAACTCATTATTTTCTGGCGAAGAAAAGTGAAGCGCCGAAAACTCAAATGAAAAAAAGTTTTGTTTATATGAAAGTGAAATGCTTTCGGCAAATGAGATGCTTTTCTTTAATATTTTACTTTTAAGTGCATCAATAGGTTGATTAAATATCTTTAATGCTGTAATTACAACATTTGGAGCAATGGTATCATGTAAAATTTGCGCTGGGTAAAATGCATTAAACCCTTCTACACCACCAAAAAATAACTCACCTTTGTCTGACTTAAAAGCTGAACCACTATTAAACTCATTGCTCTGTAAACCATCGTTCTCAAAATAG
Organism: Chitinophaga pinensis; assembly: GCA_945872355.1. Classification (GTDB taxonomy): domain Bacteria; phylum Bacteroidota; class Bacteroidia; order UBA4408; family UBA4408; genus CAIKXD01. Next base: position 32,584 of record CAMBZU010000003.1, on the reverse strand, counting down.
CTCGTTATTGAAGTATCTTTTAATTGAAGCTTTATTAAACCATTATTCGTGCTAAACCACAATAAATTATTACGCTCTTTTAAAATACTATAAATGGTACTACTTTGCAAGCCCTTTAGTGCTGCACTAAACCTATTTACCTTGCCTGTACTTATATCAAACTCATTCACCCCACCTCCGTAAGTACCCAACCACAAGTAACCCTTTTTAGTTTGGTTAATACTTAAAATATTATTATTACTTAAAGTGGTTTCATCTTCTGCATTTGATAGGTATTTTACAAAGTAAATCTTATCGGTAATCTTTTTTGTTGCTGCAATATAATCTACTTTATTAAGGCCTCCACCATTGGTGCCAATCCAAATATTTCCATCAGCGTCTTCAAATATAACTCGAATATCATTATTGGACAATGCAATACTGGCATTACTATTACTCACAAAATAGTCGGTATTGCGATTTTTTAAATCTATTTTAAAGAGGCCTTCTTTTGTACCCACCCATAAATTGCCCTTAGTGTCAATTTTAATGCACAATATAAATTTATCTCTTAACAGGTCTTTTTGTTGCGTGTTTAATTTAAATGGAACAATGGAATGATTAATTTTATGATACTCAAATAATCCATGCTCGCATCCAATTAACAGCTTTTGATCCATATATGGCTGAATGGAGGTTACAGCAGCTGATGCCGATTTAATTGTAGAGGGCATTGATATTGTAAAACTTGTACCTGTTTCTCTCTCAAAAACAGTGAGCCCTGCATCACTTCCTACATAAAGAATGTTGCTTTCTGTGTCATCAAAAATACTCCAAACATTGTTGGTAAAGTCTGTTAAATTAAAGTTTATTCTTGGTGTAAAAAGTTTAAACTTATTTTGAATTCGATCAAATTTATTAATCCCTGATTCTGTTCCAACCCACACAGTACCTGTTTTATCTTCATAAATACAGTTTACTTTATTTCCATTAATGCCCTTTCTATTTTCTGGTGAATATTGAAATCTTGCAAAATTATTTGGCTTGTTATTGTATTTGTTAAGACCTCCATTGGTTGCTAGCCAAATAGTACCCGAATGATCTTGAAATATACCCTTAACAACATTATTACTTAAACTATTCGGTTTAAGTATATCATTTTGAACAACCTCTATAGCTCCTGTTTTTTTGTTTAAAATATTTAAACCATTATCGGTACCTAACCAAAGGAACGTTTGATTTAGCTCATATATTGAAAAAATACAATTGCTATTCAATTTGAACTGATAATTGTTTTGATACTGCACTACTGATTTCTTTCGCAAATCATAGGATATTAATCCTACATTATTGGTAGCAATCCAAAGGAGCTTATCATTATCAATATACAAGCATTGTATAATACTGTTTTTAAGATTTTGATTCCCCAGCAAGCTCGTAAGTTTAGCCTTGGGGTCACTAACTTTTAAAGTATAGATTCCGTTATTGGCTGTTGCGGCATATATCAGATCTTTACTCACCAATAAAGAGGTAAATTTTTGTTTGAGTTCGCTTCCTTTGCCTTGTAACTGAAAAAGCGAAAACTGTTCTGTTATTGGGTCAAACTTATTTAATCCATTATCTGTTGCAATCCATAAATTGCCTTTATCATCAGCTACAATTGAATGAATAAAATTACTTGAAATTGAATTAGCTTCTTTGGGATTGTTTTTAAAAACTTTAAAATGATAACCATCATACTTGTTCAAGCCATCTTGCGTTCCAAACCACATAAAACCTTGTTTATCCTGAACTACGCAGTTTACATAGCTCTGCGATAAACCTTCTCGTATCCCTAAATGATCAAAACTAAAATTGTTTTTTTGTGCAGCTACATTTAAATGCCAAAGCAATAAAGCTAAAACGCCTAAAATTCTTATAATTTCTAACCTAAACTTGTTCAAGGATCTTTTTCTAAGTAAATTTAAAGTGGAATATTTCCATGTTTCTTACGAGGCATATTATAAACTTTGTTCTTCAACATTTTAAATGCTGTAATTAATTTTTCTCGGGTATCTTCTGGTATAATTACTTCATCAACATATCCCCTTTCGGCCGCACGATAAGGGTTTGCAAAATGTTCAATATACTCACTTTCTTTTTCCTTTAACTTTGCTGCAGGATCTTTAGCTGAGGATATTTCTGATTTAAAAATAATTTCTGCTGCTCCTTTTGCTCCCATTACAGCAATTTCTGCAGTTGGCCAAGCATAATTCATATCAGCTCCAATATGCTTGCTATTCATTACATCGTAAGCTCCACCATAAGCCTTCCTTGTTATCACCGTAATCCTTGGCACTGTGGCTTCACAGAAAGCATATAATAATTTTGCGCCATTAGTTATAATGCCATTCCACTCTTGATCGGTGCCTGGTAAAAAACCCGGTACATCTTCAAAAACTAATAAAGGAATATTAAATGAATCACAAAATCGCACAAACCTAGCTGCTTTATTAGATGATTTTATATCTAAAACACCCGCTAAAAAGGCAGGTTGATTTGCAACTATACCAATACTTTTACCCCCTAAGCGTGCAAATCCTACAACAATATTTTCAGCAAAGTTTTTATGCACCTCTAAAAAAGAATCTGCATCAATTACTTCTAAAATTACTTCACGCATATCATAGGGCTGATTTGCATTTTCAGGAATCAAATCATTTAACTTCGGACGCTTTTCATTGCCTGCTTCATATGCAACTATTGGAGTTTCCTCTTCACAGTTTTGAGGCATGTAACTCAATAAGGCTTTAATATTATTGATACACTCTATTTCATTAGCACATGAAAAATGTGTTACACCCGATTTGGTGCTATGTGTTGATGCTCCTCCTAACTCTTCGCTGCTAACCTCTTCATGAGTAACTGTCTTAACCACATTGGGGCCTGTTACAAACATATAAGAAGTATTTTCAACCATCATTATAAAATCGGTAATGGCTGGCGAATAAACAGCACCGCCTGCGCATGGACCCATAATAGCCGATAATTGAGGAATAACTCCAGATGCTCTCGTGTTTCTGTAAAAAATATCAGCATAACCGCCAAGAGAAACCACACCCTCTTGTATTCGGGCGCCGCCACTATCATTTAAACCAATTAACGGTGCGCCATTTTGAACAGCCAAATCCATAATTCTACATATTTTTTCGGCATGTGTTTCACTTAATGAACCACCAAATACAGTAAAATCTTGCGAAAAAACATAAACCAAACGGCCATTGATAGTGCCAAAACCTGTTACTACGCCATCTCCTAAATATTTTTCACGCTCTAATCCAAATTCATTTGAACGGTGCGTTACCATCATGCCAATCTCTTGAAATGAACCTTCATCCATTAAAAAATGTAATCTTTCTCGCGCTGTAAGTTTCCCTTTTTTATGTTGTGATGCAATTCTTGCTTCACCACCACCTAATTGAGCCTCTTTTATTTTTTGCTGAAGTAAATCAGTTGCTTTTGTCATATGCTTATTAAATAATCTACAAACTTATATTAATTTTAGGAAAATTAAAATGAAGCTATTTGAAAATAAAAACTTATTGTTCTAATTCCCATACAATGAGCACCTCATCACTCATTTCAATATCATTTGGGGTAAAACCTTGCATGGCTTCTCCTCCTGTTACATCAGCGCTCATACTTCTGGTGGGCAACATGGAATAAGTTCTATTAGCTGAAACTACACCATATTCAATAACTTTAATTCTTTTTATTTTTACACCAGCCTCAGCTGTCAATAAATTGGCCTTCATTTTTGCATCTTTTATTGAAAGTTTCATCAAAGTAGCTTCAGTTTTCTTCTTCAAAGTATCTGACAAAATAAAGTCAAAATTCATATTGTAACCTGCTTTGCTCTCTGAAAAAACATTTAAAATTTTTGCTACTTTTTCTTTGCTGTAAACAAACTTAACTTGTAAACTTTGGCTGGCAAAATAACCACTGTCTTTGGCTGAACCTCTGCGGTAAACAATGTTTTTGTTTATTTGAAAATTAATTGTTTTTAGATCTTTTTCACTCAAACCAGCAGCTATAATTTGCTGTGTTATTTCTTTTGTTTTTTTATCTAAACCAAGCATGGCTTGATTTACATCTAAGCCAATAAATGAAGCATTTAGGTTTAAAATACCTTCATCTGGTTGCACCTTTATACTAGAAATTCCTTTAACATTAATGCTGGCTCCAATCTTATTTTCTTGAGCTTTTAAATTAATGCAAAATAACGCGAATAAAACGGTAAAAATGGTTTTCATATCTATTTTATTTTTATAGTGACTTTTTTATAAATGTATTTCTTCCCACCCTAAAGCGCAGGCCAATGCCAGTAACAATAGTCATTCCTTTGAAAGTTGTCAAACAAGAATTCATGCCTATCAAGTTTATTAAAAAGAAAACAACTTGTTTACACTTGCCCTCATTATTGTTTAACAAAGAAATGAATTTTAAATTGAAAAATATCACTTTGTTAATGCTTGAATCTATTAATTACATTTGCAGCATAATTTTTACACAAAAGATGAACAAAGATTTTAAGGGGGCTAAAAAAAAGATTGTACTTGACCACAAAATACTCACCAAAAATATTTTGATGGTGATTCGGGATGTGATTAAGGAAGGGACTAACTTAGACAAGGCGTTAGAGAAAGTAATGCGTGCCAATAAAAAATGGAATTTTAGAAATAGAACCTACATTTATGAAACCTGCAGCGACATGATTCGCTATTGGCGATTAATTGCAACTGCTGCAGATGCTGATAAAAACTTTACCGACAGTCATTTTTATAGAATTTATGCAGCATGGTTCGTATTTAGAGATAAAGAACTTCCCATGTTACCTGCTTTTAAGGAAGTTAATACAGATACCATTGAGCAAAGACTAAGAAAATATGAAAAAGTTACTAAAATAAGAGAATCTTATCCCGATTGGATGGATGATTTATGTAAGCAACAACTAGGTGCAGCATGGGATAAAATTGCTATTGCACTCAATCAAGAACCTAAAATGGTTTTAAGGGCCAATAGCATTAAAACCACTGTAAATAAGTTACAGGAAATACTTACCGAACATCAAATAGAAAATAATATTTTGCCTTGGAGCCCAAGTGCAGTGGAGTTGGTTTATAGAAGAAATGTGTTTCGTTTGCCCGAATTTAAAGAAGGTTTTTTTGAAGTGCAAGATGGCGCTTCACAAATGGTAGCCGAATTTTTACAAGTTAAACCAGGTATGCGTGTAATTGATGCTTGCGCTGGTACAGGTGGTAAAAGTTTGCACTTGGCAGCGCTGATGCAAAACAAAGGCCGGTTAATTGCACTTGATAACAAAGCTTTTAAATTGGAAGAATTGAAGAAAAGGGCACGCAGAGCTGGCGTATCTATTATAGAAGCTAAAGAAATTGAAAGCACCAAAACTGCTAAAAGACTAGCAAATACTGCTGATAGACTGCTTTTAGATTTGCCTTGCTCTGGCCTAGGGGTTTTAAGAAGAAACCCTGATGCCAAATGGAAATTGCAACCGCATGAAATTAATAACCTCATTGAACAACAAAAAGAAATCATGGAAAGGTTTGCACCAACCGTTAAACCAGGAGGTAAAATGGTTTATGCTACATGCAGTATTTTACCCATAGAGGGCGAAGAGCAAATTAAATGGTTTATGGAAAAACATGGTGAGCAATGGATTATGGAAGGAGAAAAAAGATATACGCCAACCCACTTTGATGCTGATGGTTTTTACATGGCATTGCTTACAAGAAAATAATCTAAATAACACAATTAAAATTTAGTTTTTACTAATTGTACTATCTTTGAAATCGAATAAAAAAAATAATTTACTCATCTTTAAAATATAAATATCATGGCTTTTGAATTACCAAAACTAAGTTACGCTTACAGCGCACTTGAACCAAACATTGATGCAAAAACGATGGAAATTCATCATACTAAACATCATCAAGCTTATGTAAACAATGTAAATGCAGCCATTGCAGGTACAGATGCCGATAAGCTTAGCGTTGAAGAAATTTGTGCAAACATTTCTAAATATCCTATGCCGGTAAGAAATAATGGAGGTGGACATTACAATCACTCTTTATTTTGGACTATTATGGGCCCTAACGGTGGTGGTGTTCCAACCGGTGAATTAAGTGATGCAATTAATGCAGCTTTTGGTTCATTAGATAAACTAAAAGAAGAATTCAACAAAGCTGCTACCACCAGATTTGGTTCAGGTTGGGCATGGCTTATTGTTCACAATGGCAAATTAATGGTTACTTCTACACCTAATCAAGACAATCCACTAATGGATATTGCTGAAGTAAAAGGAACCCCAATTATGGCTTTAGATGTTTGGGAGCATGCCTATTATCTAAACTATCAAAACCGCAGACCAGATTACATTACCGCATTTTGGAATGTAATAAACTGGAACCAAGTTGCTGCTAACTTTAAGGCTGCAAAATAATTTTCTTAAGGCGTCATTGATTATGTGTTAAAATCAATGTCGCTTTTTCAAATACCAATGCCTTTGCTCAGTAAATTTTTTATCCCCATTTTTTTTCTTTTTGTTTCAATTCAAAGTAGGTTAAATGCCACTAATTGTGTATTACCTCACACATTTGAAAATGTCGTTATTGATTCTGTTGTTAGCAACGAAAGCACACCAGAAGTATCCCAAGCGCCTAAAATAAATAAAGTTAAGTTAATTACACTGCTTCAAAAAGCTACCGTTGAAAATAAAAAAGTTACTGCAGCTATTTTAACTTTAACCCTTGGCATGCTTGGCGTACACAGGATTTATTTAGGCACAGCGCCATACATACCAGCAGTTTATTTATTTACTTTTGGAGGTGGTTTTTTTATTTTACCCATCATCGATTTGGTCATGATATTAACCACCAACGATATCTCAAAGTTCGAGAACAACAACAAACTCTTAATGTGGACAGGAGAGTAAATATTTAATCATCTTTCTTTGGGCGCGTCCCCTTTCTAATTTTTTTATTCAAATTCAGTTCATTTATAAGCTAAGTTCAAAAAAAATGAAAAGCGGCCGGGCTTTCGCCACTCGCTTTTTTGGCAACTCCAAGGTGTTGGAATTGCCAATAAGAGCTCAAACAAAGGCTCAATCCCTCGCGCAAAAATTTAAGCTTAAACCTTCATGTATAATTTTGTCACAAGTGTAACTTTATGTCGTTAATAAAGTAACATAAAAAACTAGCGCGCGCATCCTGCGCGTGATAAACCCAACTTGTCATTCAGCAGGTAACTATTTAAAAGTAAGCTATTGCCGGCACTAAGCCCAGCGCACATGGCTTGGCTTCATCTTATCGCCTACTGCGACATACGAATACACTTTTAAACCTTTACTTTATCTGCAATACACAAAACTATCAATAATAATATCTCTATAGGATTGTCTAGTAAAAATAGCTGCCCAACCTACTACTTGTAGCGTTAAGAAGTGCAATCCTTTTTGATTTTTTATTTGATACGCATCTGCCACAATGTGAAAGTAGTAAAAATTATTTAAGTATTGAATTCATTTTAGCATTTCAAATATTAAGAGCGTAGTTCGGAAACTACGCTCAGATGGGGGTTCACTACTCTTTCTATCTGCCCATGTCCATTCGTATTTATTTACACTCCTCTCAGCGTAGTTTTCAACTACGCTGCTTTTATATTTTCCACTAAAGCTCATCTATCTCCATTAAATTTATAAGTCCTGCAAAGTTTTTAGCACTTGAATAAATATATTCATGTTCTTGCGCCACATAGCCAGCTCTAACTGGATTTTGATGAATATAATTTACCCTACTTTCAATCATTTCAATTGATGTTAATTCAACTGCGTAATTTTCGTGCGTCCAAAATTGAAACTTTTCAACCCGTTTGTTGAATTTTGCGTGATATTTAAAAATCATGAGCAACCATTCTTTTCTACTTTCCTGCGTATTTTCGTTTACTAATTTCAAAATTTCCTTCGATGTGAATTTTTTGAAATCTCTAACAACATCCGATAAGTTATTGTTTGCACTTACAATACAATGAATATGATTTGACATGAAGACATACGAATACACTTTTAAACCTTTACTTTATCTGCAATACACAAAATTATCAATAATAATATCTCTATAGGATTGTCTAGTAAAAATAGCTGCCCAACCTACTACTTGTAGCGTTAAGAAGTGCAATCCTTTTTGATTTTTTATTTGATACGCATCTGCCACATTGTGAAAGTAGTAAAAATTATTTAAGTATTGAATTCATTTTAGCATTTCAAATATTAAGAGCGTAGTTCGGAAACTACGCTCAGGTGGGGTTGTCAGCTGGCAACTCAGGCAAATTCATCCCAATAGGAAAAAAGCTTGTTTTGTCGTACCCATGCCTTAAATGTCTTTTATCTTTGCCTACTTGGGATTTGGATAAAAATTTACAAGAAAGTACTTTTTTGAAGTTATCATCATTACCAGGTAAAACAATCGTAGTTAATCCTATGGATCTATCCGCATTTTGGCTCACTCTTAAATCATTAACATTTAAGCTAGTGTGAAAGAATTTAAAAGCATAATCCAATACCTGCACCATATCGATGTATGTAGGATCTTTTTTCATAAATATAAGCACTACTATAAAGTTTGTCATTAGTTTTGTGAAACTTAAATTCTGATATATAGGTATATCCTAAGTGGATAAAAGTATTTTTAAAAATCAGATATTTGATATTTAATCCGGCATAATATTGAGTGCTATTAATTGTTCCAAATTCATGTGGTTCATAATAAAGGTTATCATCCACGTCTTTTAAATTACTGAAACCGAAAAATCCACTTTTTTCATCCTTGATTTTGCCAATATTCACGCTAAAGTCGTTTGCCTGAAATTTCTTTGTAATAAAATTTACCTCCATGCCTGAGTTTACAGAAATAATCAATTTATTATTTAAAATAGTTTTGTTCAAACAAAGTCCTACTGGTATGGATAAAGTTGGTAAAGGAATACGGGTGTAATACAGTCTGTAAATACTTCCTGTTTTAAAAGTTGTTTCTTCTACATCCCTGCATCCCATATAACCTTTTCGACCATAGACAAATCCGCTTTGAAAAGCAATAAATTTCCAGATGCTTCTTTCAATTTTTAAACTGATTGATTTCATGTTACAGGCAATATTACAACTGTCTAAGTAATCCAATTCAGCTTGAGTGTAATCATAATTAACAGGGTATCCATAATCAAGAAAATTAGGTTTTCTAACATGTCTGTAATTATAATTATTATCAATCGCAAAGATTAAACTACATTTTGGTTTTTTATTGATGGAATTTAAACTGTCTTTAGCAATTAAATTTTTAGGAAACCAAGTACAGATAATTATTAAAATAAGAATTCTCATTGTTTAACTAATTTAAATATTTTACTAACCCCTGAATTAGATGATACCTTTAAATGATAAATGCCTGAAGCAGCTTTATTAAGGTCAAATACAGTTTTGGTTAAATTCAAATTATTTTCTGAGTAAACTTCCTTTCCGGTTAAGTCCAACAATGCAATGGCTTTAATTAATTCGCCTGATGAAACCAAAGTAATATTTTCAGCAGCGGGGTTGGGATAAAAATGGTAAAGCCCTTCTGTTTTTGGATTTTGTGCTCATAAACAAATGTTTTAAAAAGATGAAAATAAAATGAACGACTTTGCTTTTATTAAAATATGTTAACACGAATATAGTGTTATTATTTAGAGATGGCAAAAAGAAATAGAGAAATTAAATATTAAATGAGTAATTGTTAATACAGAGAATAAGGCCTTCAATGGCTCAAACGCACTATAATATAGGTAAAATACACAAAGAAAATCATTTAAATTATTAAAAAGCGAAAGCATCCAACGAGTATGATGTCTGTCTAAAAATAAGGAATCGCTGAACTAGCTATTCAATAAATTGTTTTTACAAATCAAAGCCACTGCATGCGCTGCAACACCTTCTTCACGACCTACAAAACCCATTTTTTCGTTGGTAGTAGCTTTTAAAGATATTTGATCATTTTGAACACCCATTACCTGAGCCAAAGTCGATTGCATTTGCTCAATAAAAGGTTTAATTTTTGGCTTTTCTAACACCAAGGTAACATCTATATTTCCTACTTGATAATGATGTTGAGCCAGTAATTCAACCACCTTTTTCAATAATATTTTACTGTCAATGCCTTTAAATTGCATATCAGTATCTGGGAAATGCTTGCCAATATCGCCTAATGCTGCAGCACCTAACAAGGCATCACAAATAGCGTGTATAACAACATCTGCATCAGAATGACCAAAAGCACCTTGGAAGTGAGGAATTTGAATACCCGCTAACCAAAATGGATGACCATCTTTTAACTGATGTACATCAAATCCAAATCCAACTCTAAATTGTTGCATTAATTGGTAGTTTCTTTAGCTCCCGCTTTTGAGGATTCAAAATTAAAAGTGAGCGTAAATCGTAAGGTATTTTGTAAAGGGTTTTGCTGCACAGTTGGTATTAAATAAGCAAAGTCAATTCCAAACACATTGTATCTTAAACCTGCGCCAATATTAAAGTACTGGCGGTTTCCTTTTGAAGCTGATTCATGAAAGTAACCAGTTCTGAAAGCAAATAAATTATCATACCAATATTCTAATCCTACGGCCCACATTACTTCTCTTAACTCTTCATTAAATCCTCCTGGCGCGTCATAAAATGATTGCAACATTCCTGCAACAGTACCTACATTGGAGGGTTTGCCAGAACTTAATTGCAATGTTCCATCTGCACCATAAACCGGACTGCCTGTTGAATCTCTTGCAATTTCTGGAGGTGTTGGTACTAATAATTTATTTAAATCAACCATAAAAGATAATTTATTATAGTCATCTAAATCTAAAGTAAGGTTATTTCCAATTTTTAAATTCATGGGTATAAAATCTCTCACAGCTGTTTCACTATAAGATATTTTTGAACCAATATTTGAAATATTTACCCCAAAAGAATAAGCTGCTTTCTTATCTCCAAGGTTGAGCTCATTGTTTTGATAAAAAGTACTTATATCTGCAGCAACAGCTTGACCAGCTTTGGTATTTACACCTCCTACATTTATATTACTTGTTAGGTTTGAGAACACATAACGCAGTGCAAGAGCGGTGCTAAATTTAGTACTTAACTTTCTGCTGTAAGCTACATCAAGCGCAAACTCATTGGGTCTAAATTGGCCAATAGTTGTTCCATTGATATCAGTAAAGGTAATATCACCTAACGAAAAATAACGCAATGAGGCAGCCACCGCTTGATTTTTATCAAGTTTCTTATAGCCACTTAAATAAGAAAAATTAATGTCAGGCACCAATCTTCTTAACCAAGGCGTATAGTTTAACGCAAATCCTGTTTTCTTTTCAATAAACGCATATTTTGCAGCATTCCAATGCATAGAATTTACATCTGGTGTTGAAGCAGCACCACAATCTCCCATACCTCCAGCTCTAGAATCAGGACCAATTGAAAGAAATGGAACAGACGTAGTAATGGTGTTTAATTTTACCTCTTGGCCAGTAATACTAGTGGTGGTTTGAGCTATGGTAGTGTTCGTTATTAAAAATACCGCAAATGAAACGACTTGAAACCAACTATGTTTTTTCATTAAATTTTCTTTAAAGGACTGCAAATTTATAAATTAAACAATATAAAACTTATTCTTATTTTAAAACAACTAATTTTTCATATTTATCAGCCCAAGTGCCATCAGGTGCTGTTACTTTTAATCTGTATACATATACTCCGCGTCCAATTCTATCTCCAAAATCATCTAATCCATCCCAGTTAATTTGTTCAGATCTAAAGCCTTCACACTTAACTAAAGTTTCTAATGTTTTAACCAATCTGCCAGAAACTGTGAAAACCTGTATACTAACATCCAATGTTTCGCAAGGTTTATTGTGCTCAAACATAAATTTGGTATAGGTGGTAAATGGATTAGGGTAATTTAAAACATGTTGTAGCGCTAAAGTTGAAGATGAAGAAACCACAAAATCAGTATTTGCAGTATTAGAATTATTATAAACATCCCATGCTCTCAAAGTGAGTGTATGCCTACCTTCGCTAAGTTTGGTGAAAGGATAACGAACAGTGCCACTTTGAAAGGAATTAAGATCAGCTTGGTAAAAATTATTCAAGATGATTGACTTTTCTGTATTTTCATCTAAAACTGCAACCAAATCATGACCTATTCCATTTCCTACAGTATTAATACCATTATCATCAAACAGCACGCCCAATAAATCAGGGCTTTCATTTGTGATACTCCCTGAAACAAATTTATTATCGTTCATAAATAAATCAATTTTAGGTCCATCTGCATCAGCAGGTGCATTAGGGTTAGTGCCTCCTACAATAAAACTTTCATTATAACCATTGGCGTCATTTGTTCCATTTGCTGCATAATAACTTATCCTACCTGCGCCAAACGAATAATCAATATCCTTGGGAACAATAAATGTAAATGTAAATTCCCCGTTTACAACACTTGCTTTTCCTCTGTAAATAATACTTTTTCTCATCTTAAAATTTGCAGCAGCAGAATATTGCGGATCATTGGCAAGCGTTTTTAATTTGGTTTCTTTATCGTAAACTGTAGGAAATATTATTCCGTTGTAATTGGATAATTTTACGCCAGCTAAATTTGCCACATAGCCAGCAACAGTAATTCTGGTAAGTGCTTTTAAAGTATCGCCAACAAAAGCTACTGGTTGGTTATTTATTGATTGTGTATACACTTTATAATCAGGAAAATTTAGCCTAATAGCAGGGTCACATAAAAGTGAAAAATTTCTATGATTACTCGTACCAGAGCTAACTGCAGCTGTTTTATTTTTTGTTGTGGTACAAACATCGCCAACTCTAGGAAACAATTGAGTAATACTATCCCGCACAAAAACACTTTGATAAAAATTTCTATTTAATGTTTCATTAAAATTAGCATAAGCCAAGCGTGTGGTAGTTAACAAACCAATACCACCACCATTCGGCCTAAGAATTACCTCCTCCCCCGCTGAGGTTCTCCCGGGATCATCGAATCTACTAAACTCACAGGTAGCAGTCACAAAAAGCGGCAGTCTATTGGCATTGTTCCAAGATTCAATATCTTTTACTTCTAAAATTCTTTCTTGAGCCCAGCCTGTTTCACCGCCATGTCCTGTATAATTCAAAATTAAAGCACCTCTATCAACTCTTTGATTAATTGCAATATTAACATCAGGATACCTTGCGCCGCCAGCTGCAGATTGTTGTTTAAAAGCATCATTATAAATTTTGTCGATATTATAGTCATGATAAGTAGTATCGACATAAACCGCTAAACGTTCCGATTGCAAAAAGTGCAAGTTATTATCTTCATCATCGGCAACAAAACAAATCACATTTCGCCAATCGCCGCTTGAAAATGATCCAGCCGTGCCACAAAAGGAAGGATTTGCAACTTCAATCGATTGAGGTTCCATGTATGTGTATATTTTATCTACTACTGCTTTTGCCTCATCCTTTGTTTTAACAGGAATTCTTCCAACGGCAATATCCATTTGTTCGGTTAACCCTTCTCCTTCGGTTTCATCAAGCAATCCAAAATAATCATCGGTAACATAAGAATTAGTATATGAAATGCCATTTGCAGATTCGAAGCACCCCACAAAGTTTGTATTTCCAACTGTGCTTCTACCTCTATTTTTGTAGGAAGCATCTCCCATTAACAATAAATACTTTGGTAATTCCTGCGCTGTAACAGCCCTATCATAAAACATTTTAGCAAACTGTTTAATCGCTGTAACATCTTGGTTTCCGCCAGAAAATTCGTTGTATATTTTTTGTGGTGTTACCACTAATGACTTTAAACCATCCGTTGCAAAATGCAAATCGGCAAGACGCTGCGACTGATCTAAAAATAAAGGGTGTGAAACAATTATCATATCATAAAAGCCCAAGCCATGTAAATTTTGATTTTCAACTATTCCAAAATTAAATGGTTCTTTTATAGCATTACTTCCTGAGTTAAATGCAATATATTCATGAACAGTATCGGCATTCGCTCTGTAAGTAAAAAGATTGCCGTTTAATACACCCTGTACTTGCTTTATATTTTGAAAATCTGAAATATCCCAAAGTATTGTATTTGTAGATGCATCTGCAATATTAAAATCTGCTACTTGTCCAATACCTGAGGAGTTAAAATCTCTAAATGCAACCTCATTGCCAGCCATTTTTAGTTGTCTGCGCAATCTTATTTCAAGATAATCTAATAAACCATATCCGCTATTAAATGAGGGTGATTTAGTAAATCTAATTTCGACATTAAATTGAGATGAGCTAGGCAAAAACTGTTCGCAACCACTGGCGATGGAAACTGGGTCAGCGTAATACGGCTGCAATGCAATTGGAGCAGGGTTTATTACCATGTTCAATGACCCACATTTTACGTTAAAAGTTGAGGCGGGGTTTGATCTTGCTGCTACTTGAGCTTTTATATAGGCAGGAGCCGAAAAATCAATATTGGGAAAATTAAAGGGGAAATTATAGGTTGTTACAACATCAAAGCTTTCTCCAAACCACTGTCTTCCGCTTTTTACAACATTTACCGCTTCGTTCTCATAAAAAGCAAAGTCATCAAATGAAGTTACTGTTACTGTTGCATTTTGTGTTAATGATGCTTGCTGATTAATCCGTTTTCCTAAATTCCCATCTATATTGATAAAGTAATAACTTGTATCGGTATAGTCGTTTAATTTATGAGTCATGCCCAAACAACTAGTATCGCTTGACCAACGCTGAGGCGCTTTCCCATAAAACAGTGCAAAGTCTCCATCATCAAACGTCCCATCAGTCTCACCTTCATAATAAATTGCACATTCTGTAAGATCATCAAAACGTGAAACACTATTTAAAAAAGGTAATTGTTGCCCTCCAGTGCCATATATTTTAATATTTCTAGGGTCTATTTCGTTGGGCTTTGCACCTAAATTTTTAAAATAATTAAAATCTAACTTGTAAATACCATCCTTTGTTACTCCAACTTTAAACCATGTGCCTGTTTTTAAAACAGACTCTGAAGCATAGGTATGAGCGCGACTTGAAGACTTTAAAGCTTCAATTGGGCTAACTATAATATCAAATGCTACTAATTTTTCAATTTTGCCTGTGGCATCGTTTTTTCGAAGTGGTATAAAATCATAAATAAGCGAAGGCATTTTTTTTTGAAATACTTGTTCAGTTTTTACAACAATTAAACTTGGCAACTTGTCGTATTTGGCTGCAATTATTTCTTCAGTTGCATTTAGCTCTTCAAAAACTAAATTAGTTAAACTTACTTTACCATTTTTATATCCTGAAGGTGCTTTAGCCCTGCCCGAAAAATAAGGAAGTGCATTTGGAACAGAAAGAATAGCTCCTTCAAAATTCAAAAAACTAACAACTGTTCCTTCTTCATTAATAGACCTTGGCTCTGTCCAAAATATTTTGTTTGCTTGTGCAAATTTCTTAACATTACTTGATGTTGTACCATTGTTAAGCTTATTATCATTGGTTCCAACACTTTCTTTTTTGGATTGCGCAAACGTTTTAAATACGATTAACGTAACTAAGAGAAAAACGAATCGAAAAATTCTTTTGTTGAAATACATATGCTATTTATTTGTAATATAACGCTCACTGCAGAGCAAATGTTGGAAATAATTGACGAAAAAACGAAAATAAAAGAAAATTATTGTCGAAATAACTGTAAAGAAATTTGTTAAAATGCATTCAGAACTAAAAAAAATCAAGTCAATTGTAACTTTACATTCAAAAATTATGTATAATTGTAGCTTTAATCATTTATCAATGAACAAAACTTTGTTGTTTAAATTGTTGTTTACTAGCTTAACATGCGTCATTCTATCGTCTGATGTTATGGCTCAAGACCCGCAATTTAGCCAGTTTTACGCAAATCCGTTATACTTAAATCCTGCTTTTGCGGGCACAGCTCGTTGCCCTCGTGTGGTAATGAACTATAGAAATCAATGGCCAGGGATTCCAGGTAATTTTGTTACCTACAGTGCATCTTACGACCAACATGTTGATAATATGAATGGTGGTTTAGGTGTTTTAGTAATGAATGACCGTGCAGGATCAGGAGCGCTAACAACAACTGGAGCCAGTGGGATTTATTCTTACCAATTGCCCGTAAATAGATTTTTTAGTATTCGAGTTGGCCTTCAAGCAGCTTATTATCAAAAGAAAGTAGATTGGAATAGTTTAACTTTTGGAGATCAAATAAGTGACAGGAACGGTTTTATATGGAAAACTGCAGAAACGCCTATTTTAAGCAGTAGAGGCGTTGCTGATTTTTCTGCAGGTGCTTTAGCTTTTAGCGATAAATTTTTTGGTGGTGTTGCAGTTCACCATTTAACACAACCATATGAAGGATTTACTAACGCTGCAAAAAGTAGATTACCTAGAAAAATAACTGCCCATGCTGGAGCTGTTATTCCACTTAGTCAATTTAACGATTGGACCATATCACCAAACATCATTTACCAACAACAAGCCAATTTCCAGCAACTTAATTTAGGTTTGTACGTATCTAAGGGGCCATTAGTTGGTGGATTATGGTATAGAAATCAAGACGCAATTATTGCTTTAATTGGTTTTAAAATGGAAAAATTTAAGATTGGTTACACTTATGATGTTACTGTATCTAAATTAAGTAACGCATCTGCGGGATCACATGAATTATCAATGATTTTTACCTTTAAATGTAAGGTTAAAAGAAAGAAATTTAATACAATAAATTGTCCAACATTCTAACTATTTTGATGGAAATTAATTTACGCTCACCATTCACTCATACAATGAAAAAAAGTAAGAAATTAATATTAGCTGTTTCTGCAGGTAGTATGCTTTTAGCAGCCTCTTGTACCCAGCCTACTTCTAACTCAACAGGTTGGGAATATAACAATCCCGATAACGGAGGATTTGAAAAAGTAGTTTATCAGGAACAAGAAACTGGTCCAGGTTTAGTACTCATTGAAGGCGGTACATTTTCTATGGGACGCATTGAACAAGATGTGATGTATGATTGGAACAATCAACCCAGAAGGGTCACTGTTTCATCATTTTACATGGACGAAACAGAAGTTAGAAACATTGATTGGTTAGAATATTTATTTTGGACAAGAAATGTTTATGGCACAGATTACACTGAGGTACTGAAAAAAGCATTGCCAGATACATTAGTTTGGCGCGACCGTTTAGCTTTTAATGAGCCATATGTAGAATATTATTTGCGTCACCCAGCTTATCATGAATATCCTGTGGTAGGTGTAAATTGGCTTCAGGCAACTGACTTTTGTGCATGGAGAACCGACCGTGTAAATGAGTTCATTCTTATTAGAGAAGGTGTTTTAGAATTTGATCCGAATAATTGGGTGAATGAAAATAATTTTAATACAGATGCATATCTAGTTGGCCAATATGAAGGTACAGTAAAGAAAAACAAAGAAGACTTAAATAGTAAAGGCAGTGGTGAAAGAAAGGTAAGAATGGAAGATGGTATTTTATTGCCACGATATAGACTTCCAACAGAAGCTGAGTGGGAATTTGCAGCTTACTCATTAATAGGAAATACCACAGAAGAAGACGTAGTTAAACGTAAACTATATCCATGGAATGGTCACTATGTGAGAAATGATTCGGAAAGAGATATAGGTAAAATGATGGCTAACTTTAAAAGAGGTAGAGGTGATAACATGGGTACTGCTGGCAACTTGAATGACAATGCAGATATTACATCTCCTGTGCTATCATACTGGCCAAACGATTATGGATTATACAACATGGCAGGTAATGTGAGTGAGTGGGTAATGGATGTATATCGTGCTGTAAGTCATGACGACAAATCAGACTTCAGAGCATATAGAGGGAATATTTTCCAAACTAAAAAACTAAATGAAGAAGGAGCAGTTGCTGATAAAGATAGTTTAGGACATATTATTTATAGAAACGTTGACAATGTAAAAGATAATTTGGCTGAAAGAAGAAACTACAAACGTTCAGATAATATTAATTTCTTGGATGGTGATTTCTCTTCTCAAGTTGATGAAGAAAACTGGAAAAATTTACTTGCTACTGCCGCTGCTGCAGAAGGTGGTGAAGGTGGTGAAGGCGGAGAAACTGCTGCACCTGCTGAAGGAGAAACTGCAGCTGCTGAAAGTAATGGTATGTATTTCAACAAGAAAATAGTTGAAGCGGGACCAGACATTACTTCAATGATTAATGATAAAGCCCATGTATTTAAAGGTGGTAACTGGCACGATAGAGCGTATTGGATGAATCCAGGCACAAGAAGATTCTTGGATGAAAGACAATCAACATCTTGGTTGGGTTTCCGTTGTGCAATGACACGTGTGGGAAGTCCGGTTGGCTTTAATACTAGCGAATAATAATTTATATTTTTAAATAAAAAAACCTGCATCAGCAATGATGCAGGTTTTTTTATATCATTGTATTTTAAATACAACCAAATAATGCAAGAACTAGAAATTGAAGCACTGCATGACTATTTTTTACAGACTAGCGGAATATGCACAGATACACGTAAAATAGATGCACAGAGTTTATTTATTGCATTAAAAGGCGAAAATTTTGATGGCAATCTTTTTGTTGAGCAAGCTATTCAAGCTGGCGCTAAATATGCCATAAGCAGTGATGCCAATTTTGCTAATAACACAAACATATTTTATGTAAATGATACATTAGTGGCACTGCAGAATTTAGCTAATTATCACAGAAAACAATTCGATATACCAGTGATTGCCATTACAGGCTCTAATGGAAAAACAACCACCAAAGAATTGTTTAATGTGGTGCTTTCAAAAAAATATCAAACGCTTGCTACCATTGGCAACTTAAATAATCATATTGGTGTACCCTTAACTTTGCTCAGATTAAATAGCACACATGAAGTCGCTATAATTGAAATGGGTGCTAATCATCAAGGAGAAATTGAATTGTTGAGTGGTATTGCTGAGCCAACAATAGGCCTTATTACAAATATTGGAAAAGCCCATTTAGAAGGATTTGGGGGCATTGAAGGTGTCATTAAAGGAAAAACTGAACTGTATCAATTTTTACAAGCGCATGAAGGTTTAATTGTGTTTAACGCCGATAATGAAATACTTCAAGAAAAGGCCAAGCACACAAAAACGCTTACATATGGATTTAAAGCAAACGCAGACTGTCAAGGACAAATTATTCATGATGAACCTTTTTTGAGTTTAAATTACACCTATCAAAATAGTGCAAAAACAAAGGTAGACTCTAACTTAATTGGCCTATACAATGCCGAAAATATTTTAGGAGCTATCTGTGTAGCCAAATACTTGCATGTTGATGATGCGCTTATTGCAGAAGCTATTGCGGGTTATGCACCAGACAATAGTCGTTCGCAAATCATTAAAAAAGGCAGCAATACTATTATTTTAGATGCATACAATGCCAATCCAAGCAGCATGAAAGCAGCCTTGGATAATTTTTCAAAAATGCAGGCACAAAACAAGATGGTAATTTTGGGTGATATGTTTGAATTAGGCGATAGCAGTGCTCAAGAGCATGAAGCCATTGTTAAAGAAGCCCTAAAAGGAAATTATCAGGAATGTATTTTTGTTGGTCCTAAATTTAGTGCATTTGTACAAACAGTTAAGAGCAAAAGCTTTATACAAGTTGCTGATTGCTTATCTTATCTGAAAGAAAATGCCATCAGCAATAGTCATATCCTCATTAAAGGTTCAAGAGGGATGAAAATGGAGCAACTATTAGCGCTCTTTTCTTAATCCAACTTAAGCACAGCCATAAAAGCCTGTTGCGGAATTTCTACACTACCTACTTGGCGCATTCTTTTCTTACCTTCTTTCTGCTTTTCTAATAATTTACGTTTACGAGAAATATCACCTCCGTAACACTTTGCTGTTACATCTTTTCTTAGGGCACGAATGGTTTCTCGGGCCACAATTTTAGCCCCAATAGCTGCTTGTATTGGTATTTCAAATTGTTGACGAGGAATTAGCTCTTTTAGTTTTTCGCAAATTTTCTTGCCAAAATCATGGGCATTATCTCTGTGGATTAAAGCCGATAAGGCATCTATAGGTTCACTATTTAATAAAATATCTAATTTAACTAACTGCGACTCGCGGTATTCTAAGGGCGAATAATCAAACGAAGCATAGCCTTTAGATATAGTTTTCAATTTATCATAAAAATCAAAAACAACCTCTCCTAGGGGCAATTCAAAATTAAGTTCAACCCTATCTTGTGTTAAATACACTTGATTTTTAAGTATCCCTCTTTTATTTATACAGAGGCTCATGATCCCACCTGTAAATTCTGATTTGGTAATTATTTGTGCTTTAATAAAAGGCTCTTCAACATAATCGATTCTGCTGGCTTCAGGTAAATCGCTTGGGTTATTTACAATAATTTTATCTCCTTTTGTGGTATACGCAAAATACGAAACGTTTGGCACAGTAGTAATAACTGTCATGTTGAACTCACGCTCTAAACGCTCTTGAATAATTTCCATGTGGAGCATTCCTAAAAAACCACATCTAAAACCAAAGCCAAGCGCTGCAGATGATTCTGGCTCCCAAGTAAGAGAAGCATCATTCAATTGCAATTTTTCCATACTGTAACGCAACTCTTGATAATCATCAGTATCAACAGGATAAATGCCAGCAAAAACCATAGGCTTTACATCTTCAAAACCCTGAATAACTGCTTCACATGGCGCGGCTACCAAGGTAATGGTATCACCCACTTTTACTTCGCGGGCTTCCTTAATTCCCGAAATAATATAACCAACATCGCCAACTTTAACTGAGCTTCTTGGCTCTTGTTTAAGTCTTAAAACACCAATTTCCTCAGCATTATACTCCTTTTTTGTAGCAAAAAATTTAACGCGATCGCCCTTTTTAATTTCTCCATTGATTACTTTAAAATAAGCAATAATTCCTCTGAAAGAATTGAAAACAGAATCAAAAATTAATGCTTGAAGTGGTGCATTTAATTTGCCTTTAGGTGCTGGAACCCTGTTTACTATGGCCTCTAAAATATCATAAACGCCCATGCCTGTTTTTCCGCTGGCAGATAAAATGATGTCTCTATCGCAACCAAGCAATTCTACAATTTGATCTTTTACCTCTTCGGGATTAGCACTGGGCAAATCAATTTTATTGAGCACCGGAATAATGGTCAAATCATTTTCTAATGCCAAGTATAGATTGGATATCGTTTGAGCTTGAATTCCTTGGGCAGCATCTACAATTAACAAAGCGCCTTCGCAAGCTGCAATAGATCGCGAAACTTCATATGAAAAATCGACATGCCCTGGGGTATCAATTAAATTTAAAATATATTTCTGTCCATTCAATTCATAATCCATCTGAATGGCTTTGCTTTTGATAGTTATACCGCGCTCACGCTCCAAATCCATATCATCAAGCACTTGCGCCTGTAAATCTCTTTTTGAAACTGTTTTGGTGTACTCCAGCAAACGGTCGGCCAAGGTGCTTTTGCCATGATCGATGTGTGCTATAATGCAAAAATTTCTGATATTTTCCATAGGGTTGCAAAAGTAATCAGAAAAATTGAAAGAAATACAGCCCATTTAATTAATTCAACAGCTATTGTTATGATTAGCAGATTTGATAAAATTGGATACCTAAATTAGGGGGCTAGAAAGGTATAAATTTGTTGGTGATAACATCAGCAATGAGTAAAGATTAGATGTTGATCCCTTTGTTATAGCGTGACCAACAAAGGGTATATATGGCACCCTTGCTCGTGTCCCACTAGCAAGGGTTTTGAAAATAGCAAAATAAACTTAAACTTATTCATCACCACCTTCCTCTTCGCCCTCTTTTTGAGCTACTGGTGAGGTAATTTCTTTTTCGGGTTTTCCTATTACTTTGTATTTTCCTTCTCCGTTTACAATAGCCAAATATTCCGTAGGCGATTGCAATACATTTAAGGCTTCTTTGATATCATCATCGTACTTGAACGAAACTTCTACCCTGCCATCCTGATAGTAGTAACGACAGGCAATTTCTGATTCGATTAACTGTTTAATTTCAGCTTTAAAGGTGAGCATATCTGTTTTTTTCTTGGCTACAATTTTTGCTTTTAATTTTTCATAATCGGCACTCACATTGGCATAGTATTTTTCTTTTTTAGATACCTTTTCTAACTCGGCCAACTGCTCTTCACTTTTGGTAGTATAATCAAATTTTGACTGCTCAACAAAACTAATAAAATCGTTATACTGCGCATCAGTAAGTGAAAAATTTTTGGCAGGTGCAATTTCATTGTTTTTATACTTGAATTCAGAAGCAAAATTAAAGATGAGGTATTTTTGCATGAGTGAAAAAGACACTAGGTGAAATACTGGAGATATGGTTTTAATATCAGGATAAATGCCACTTCCATCATAAATGCTTCTTTTGTTTTTTGTTTTAAATTCTGTTATTAATGAATCTGCTACCTTTACTACGCTGCCGTCATCTTTTCTGTGCGTGTAATCTAAACTTTGAATACACCTGCCGCTCGGTGTATAATATTTTGCAATGGTAACTTTCATTAACGAATTGTATGACAAGCTCAATGTTTGTTGAACTAGGCCTTTCCCAAAGGTTCTTTCTCCAATAATAATTCCTCTATCAACATCTTGAATAGCGCCTGCAACAATTTCTGAGGCTGAAGCTGAATTATTATCTACTAAAATAGCCAAAGGAATTTCAGCATCAACGGGGCTTGATGTTGCAAAATACTCAGCATTATTTGACTTGGTTTTACCTTTTTGAGAAACAATTAGGGTGCCTTTAGGGACAAATAAATTTACAATTTTTACTGCCTCTTGCAATATACCACCTCCATTGCCACGCAAATCTATCACAAGCGCCTTAATTTTTTGTTTCTCCTTTAATGATATTAAAGCTTGTTTAACTTCTGCAGAACAATTATCTAGGAACTTATCAAGTCGAATATATCCAACGCCATCACTAATAGTTCCGTAATAAGAAACATTTTTAATTTTAATTTCTTGCCGAATAATAGTTTTAGTAATTGGAGCTACTTCACCTTTTCGTTGAATTACAATTTTAACCGTTGTATTGTTTGCTCCTTTGAGCAATGAAGTTACATCATCAACTTTTTTTGAATATATGTCCTTATCATCAATTTTTAAAACAATATCACCTGCTCTTAAATCGGCCTTTTGTGCTGGATAACCAAAATAAGGTTCAGCAATGATGACTTTTCCATCTTGCTGTTGAATTAAAGCTCCAATGCCAGCATATTCGTTGCTTACATGTGTTAATTTATAATCTTCAACATCTGTTTCTGCAATAAATTCTGTGTAGGGGTCTAATGACTCTAGCATCGCTTCAATACCCTTATGAATAATCTTACCTGCTTTTACCTCATCAACATAATTAGCGTTCAATTCTCTAAAAAGCGTAACAAAAATGTCTATATTTTTAGAAATTTCAAAAAGATTACTTTCTTCAAAAGCGAAAAAGCCAATTGAGCTTATAGCAAGAATTGCAATAACAAATTGCTTTCTAAATCTTTTTAAAATGTTTTGTAAACTTTGCATAGCCTTTTTTTAGAGAATCAAAAATAAGGATAAAAGAATTGTAAAGTTAATTTTTAGCCGTTTTTAACGCTTGGTTATGAATTGCTCTGGGAATGGTGATCTATTTTATGAAAACATTATCCAATTAGTTATAACAATGTGATGGAATTATTCAAAGTTGCAATGGCGATGTTATATTTTCAATGCATTTACACTGCTAAAATATTGAGTTGATTTTCATTCTGCTTGATGTATTATTAGGATTACAGCGCCAATAAAACGAATTTAGTATTATTTTTTTTTCTCTATGGTGGCGCTATTTAAATACTTCCGTATTAATTTGTTCATTGCAAATTTGATACTCATATTGCAAGTGATTGCTACAAATAATTATGAGTTTATCTTTAGCAAATTTATCTAGCATCATATGATACCAATCAATAGCCTTTGTATCGAGGTTAGAACAAGGCTCATCGAGCATTAAAATAGGACAATCGGCCATAATAGCCAAGGTCAATTTAAGTCTTTGTTTCATGCCAGAAGAAAATACTTTTAGGGCTTTCTCCCTAGCATGTTGCAGGCCGCTTATTTCAAGCACTTCATTCGCTGAAATATTGTTAATATACGGTTTAAATTTCTGCTGAAATGCTATACTTTCTATACACGTAAATTCTTCTACCAGCTCAAGATAAGGAGCAGCGTAGCTTATTTGTTGATAAACAGCACTTGGCTCTATTTCTTGCGCTTTTTGCTTGTAGATTACATTTCCTTTGCCTGGTTGCATAAAACCAGCAATAATTTTTAGCAGCGTAGATTTTCCCGATCCATTTCCGCCTAAAATTGCACATGGTTTTTCAGCAATAAAATGGTGGTTAAAATTTTTAATAATCCATTCTGATCCAAACTTTTTGCCAACTTCTTGTGCAAATATTTCCATTTTAATTAAAGAATGTTATTCCTGTAAACTGCCACGCATAATGCCGTTGGTGCTTTCTTTAATAAATGCAATAATCTGATCTTTTTCTGGGATTTGAGGAGCTTCATGTTCAACAACATTTAGGGCATTGGTTACATTATAACCTTTCACATAGATAGTTCTATAAATATCTTCTATTACTACAATTGTTTCTTGTGTAAATCCTCTTCTTCTGAGTCCTACTGCATTAATTCCTACATAGGAAAGTGGCTCTCTGGCTGCTTTAACAAAAGGCGGAACATTTTTCCTTACCAGGGTACCACCAGTGATAAATGAGTGTGCGCCCACTTTCACAAATTGTTGTACAGCAACCAAACCTTCTAGAATTACAAAATCATCAATGGTAACATGCCCTGCAAGATTCACTGTATTGGCTAAAATAACATGATTTCCAACCAAACAATCATGTGCAACATGCACATAAGCCATCAACAAACAATTATTTCCTACACTTGTTTTCATGCGATCAGATGTACCCCGATTAATGGTAACACATTCGCGAATTGTAGTATTGTCGCCTATTTCGGCAGTTGTAATTTCACCATTGTATTTTAAATCTTGAGGGATTGCACTGATGACAGCACCTGGAAAAATTTTACAATTTTTTCCTATTCTTGCGCCATCCATTATTGTTACGTTTGGCGCAATCCAAGTGTTATCGCCAATTTCAACATCATCATAGATAGTAGTAAAAGGACCAATTTCAACATTGCTTCCAATTTTTGCTTTGGGTGAAACTACTGCATTTGGATGAATCATCATTTAGAAATATTTAATTATTAATCATGGTAGTTTTGTTATTTTACTTTTGCTATTTGGGCCAACATTTCTGCCTCCATCACTGGTTTTCCTGACACATAAGCAATTCCTTTCATGTGGCATAAACCTCGGCGAATGGGCGATAATAAATCTAATTTAAACACTACAGTATCTCCAGGTACAACCTTTTGTTTGAACCTTACATTATCTATTTTCATAAAATATGTAAGATAGTTTTCTGGATCAGGGACTGTTTTTAAGACCAATACGCCCCCGCATTGCGCCATGGCTTCTATTAATAAAACACCTGGCATTACTGGCTCACCTGGGAAGTGACCTTGAAAGAAATATTCGTTCATGGTTACATTCTTTACGCCTACCACATGGGTTGAAGAAAGCTCCATAATTTTATCGACCAATAAAAATGGTTGGCGGTGCGGCAACAATTTCATGATATCTTGCACGTTGAGTAATGGCGCGGCATTGAGATCAAAATAAACAGTTGTTTCTTTTTTCTTTTTACGCGCAATTGCCAACTCTTTAATCATCTTGGCGAAAGCCACATTAGCCGCATGACCTGGGCGAGCTGCAAGAATATGCCCTTTGATAGGCATACCAACCAAGGCCAAATCACCAACAATATCTAGTAGTTTATGGCGTGCAGGCTCGTTTTGATGATGCAGTGTTGTGTTATTCAACACCCCTTTTCCTTGAACTTTTACAGTGGGTTTGTTAAATATTTTTGCAAGATGATCTAATTTTTCTTGTTCAATTTCTCTATCAACAATAACAATTGCATTATCTAAATCGCCTCCTTTAATGAGGTTATGATGCAATAATTGCTCTAATTCATGCAAAAAAACAAATGTTCTGCATTCAGAAATACCTTTTGTAAATTCTCCTATGTGATACATTGACGCATGCTGTGTACCAAGGGTTGGCGAGTTATAATCAACCATTACCGTTATGCGATAATCTTCGGAAGGAACCGCTAACATTTCTGCTTTTTTTATTGGGTCTTCGTAAGTCAATGTTGAATCGAAAATAAAATATTCTCTTTCGGCGTTTTGTTCAGCAAATCCAACAGTATTGATTGCATCAACAAATGGCTTTGAACTGCCATCCATGATTGGAATTTCAGGTCCTGAAACTTCTATTAATGCATTATCGATTTGGGTTCCTACCAAGGCAGCTAATACATGTTCAATTGTGCTCACCTTAACCCCATTTTTACCTAAAGTTGTGCCTCTAGATGTATCAACAACCAAATCAACATCAGCCTCAATAATAGGCTGTTCGGGCAAATCGACTCTTTTAAATTTGTAACCATGGTTTTCTGGGGCGGGATTAATGGTTAATTTGGTATGTGCGCCTGTATGAAGGCCAACACCCTCAACACTTACAGGAGATTTAATTGTTCTTTGTTTTTCGCTCGTCATTGTATGTTCTAAGGTGAATATGGTAAAACAAAACTATGCTTTATTTTGGTTCTGTAATAACTTTTCTAATTCTTGCATTTTGGTTTGCATTTGGGGTAATTTTCTGAACATTACGTATGCGCGCTTGTAGTCTCCTATACCAAAGGCTGGAGAACCTTGTACAATTTCATTTTCTTTGGTGATACTTTGTCCAACTCCACTTTGCGCTGCAATTTTTGTACCTTTTGCAATCGTTAAATGGCCAACAATACCAACTTGTCCACCTATCATGCAATCACTGCCAATTTTAGTTGAACCGGCCACCCCTGTTTGTGCTGCTATTACTGTATTTTCACCTATTTCAACATTATGTGCAATTTGAATTAAGTTATCAATTTTAGCACCTTTTTTAATAACGGTTGAACCTAAAGTGGCTCTGTCAACAGTGGTATTAGCGCCTATCTCCACATGATCTTCGATAATTACATTCCCAATTTGCGGTACTTTTTTATAATTATTTTCGCTGTTTGGTGCAAAGCCAAACCCATCGCCACCAACAACTACGCCTGAGTGAAAAGTACAATGACTTCCAATTACACAATCGGAATAAACTTTAACACCTGAAAATAATATGGAATTATCACCAATAATTGTATTATCGCCAATAAAAACTTGGGGATAAATTTTTACATTATTTCCTAGCTTAACATTGCTTCCAATATAAGCAAATGCACCTACATAAACATCATTTCCTAAAAGCGCATTTTCAGCAATAAAACTTGGTTGCTCTATACCTTTTTTATTGTGTTTAATTTGATTGTATGTTTCTAGCAGCAAAGCAAAACTTTCGTAAGGCTTATCAACTCTAATTAATGTGGTGGTAAAAGGCTTTTCGGCAACAAAAGTTTTACTTACAATAGCAGCTGTAGCCTTGGTGCTATAAATAAAATGTGTATACGCTGGGTTAGCTAAAAAAGTTAGCGACTTTTCTTGGCCTTCTTCAATTTTGGAGAGTGTATTAACTACTGCATCTGAATTTCCTTCTATTTCTCCTCCTAAAATACCGGCTATTTGTGCAACTGTAAATTCCATTTTTTTGAATAATAATTTGATGTAAAACTAATCTTTAACCACACATTCTTTGGGATAGCACATAAAAAACTTTTCCACAGTGTTTGACAAAACAGAAATATTTAATTGATCGGCAGCATCAGCAATATCAATCATAGTGCCATCTCTGTACAAAAGATTTATTTTATCTTGACCAGGTTTATAGGCGTTATTGCTTACTGAATCGCTAATTACAAAGTATGACGCTTCCTCTTCTGTAAGGTTTAATTTCTCTTGTACTCTTTTATTAATAATGCCTTGTTTATCGCCATCAAAAGCATTGTTTGAAATTTCAATATGTAATAATTTTCGGTCTACAAGATTGTTACATAAAAGGTTCAAAACCCTGTCATCGCTCCATTGCCACATTTTTATAGAAGTAAAAATATCATAATCATCTAAACGACTAAATATTTCAGCTATTTTGTGGTCATCAAAAAACATTTGCCTTGAAATTTCATTTTTAAGGAAGAAGTTAAATGGCGGTGTGGAGGGCAAATCAACACCATTCTTAACTAAGTATTTTGCACGTTTCAATATTTTTACAAGCATATTTTCTGCGCAAAGCACGGTTTTATGTAAATACACTTGCCAATACATGAGCCTGCGCGCAATGATAAATTTTTCGATGGAGTATATTCCTTTGGCTTCAACAGCCAGTGTATCATTGGCCACCCTGAGCATGCTAATGATACGATCGGAATTGATAATTCCTTCAGAAACACCCGTAAAAAAACTATCTCTTTTGAGATAGTCTAAACGGTCCATGTCAAGCTGGCTACTTACCAATTGATGTAAAAAATTCTTATGATATTTGTTTTGAAATATTTGAATGGCCAAATTTAATTTTCCCTCAAATACCACATTGAGTTTATTCATAAAGAGCAAAGAAATTTCCTCGTGATGGACATCTTTTACTATTAACGATTCTAGGGCATGCGAAAAAGGGCCATGCCCAATATCATGCAGTAAAATTGCAATTATTGCTCCTTCAGCTTCCTCAGTAGAAATCTCGGTACCTTTACTTCTTAAAGTATCAATACAAGTTACCATTAAATGCATGGCACCTAAGGCATGATGAAAGCGTGTGTGCAAAGCGCCAGGATAAACGTAGGCAGTTAACCCAAGCTGCTTAATCCTGCGTAAGCGCTGAAAATAAGGATGTTCAATGATATCGAAAACCAATTCGCTAGGAATGGTAATAAACCCATAAATAGGATCGTTAATTATTTTTTGTTTGTTGAGCAAAGCCATATCGTTTGAGTTGCAAAGTAAAACAATTTTTAATTAGCTGATGGGGTGATTAGCTAATTAGCTGATGAGTGAATTAGCTGATTAGCTGATGGGGAATGTGCCAATTAAGCAATGTGACAATTGGATTTGAAAATGAAAATAAATGTGCTGATGAGCGAATTAGCTGATTAGCTGATGGGGAGTGTGACAATGAAGCAGTGTGACAATGCAATTTGAAATTTTGAAAATGGTAAGTAATGTGCCAATAAAGCAATGTGACAATTCAATTTGAAAATGCTGCAGCAATAAATCTGTGCATTTGTGGCAAGATCAATATGCCAATATGCCAATGGGGCAATGTGACAATGTGACAATGCAATTTGAAAATGAAAATGATGAGCTGATGTGATGATGATGCATACATTGCGCTCTTTGCGGCTTCTTTGCGGGCTTGGCGTTTAGATTTTTAATCTGTGAATCGGTGGCAAAACTAAAATGCCGAATTATTCAAAAAAATGTTAGCTTTGCACCCCAATTAAAAAATTACCGTAATAATTTTTATCTTATGAAACTATCCCAGTTTAGCTTCCATTTACCTAAGGAGCTTATTGCTGAGCATCCAGCAAAAAATCGTGATGAATCTCGTTTAATGATTGTTGACCGCAAGACCGGCAAAATTGAACACAAATTATTTAAAGACATTCTTGGCTATTTTAATGATGGCGATTGCATGATTGTTAATGATACCAAAGTTTTTCCTGCACGCCTTTATGGCAATAAAGAAAAAACTGGTGCTAAAATTGAAGTATTTCTTTTACGCGAATTAAATCGCGAAAGCCGTTTATGGGATGTATTAGTTGATCCTGCCAGAAAAATAAGAATAGGCAATAAATTATATTTTGGTGAAGACGATTCTTTAGTAGCCGAAGTAATTGACAATACAACTTCAAGAGGAAGAACCTTAAGATTTTTGTTTGATGGAAGTTACGAAGAATTTAAATCTACCATTGAAGCCTTAGGCGAAACGCCACTTCCTAAATATATTAAAAGAGCCCCAGTTCCTGAAGATGAAGAGCGTTACCAAACTATTTTTGCTACCCAAGAAGGTGCTGTTGCAGCGCCAACTGCAGCCTTACATTTTAGCAAGGAATTACATAAACGTTTAGAATTAAAAGGTGTAAACTTTGCTCCAATTACGCTGCATGTTGGTTTAGGTTCATTTAGACCAGTAGAGGTTGAAGATCTTACCAAGCATAAAATGGATAGTGAGCAAGTTATTATTACTGAACAAGCATGTAAAGTTGTAAATTCAGCCAAGGAAAATAAGAAAAAAATATGCGCAGTTGGCACCACTGTAATGCGCGCCATTGAAAGCAGTGTATCTACTTCTAACACTTTAAAACCCTATGATCAGTGGACAAATAAATTTATTTTTCCGCCCTACGATTTTAGTATTGCCAATTGTATGATTACTAATTTTCATATGCCAGAATCAACTTTATTAATGATGGTAAGTGCATTTGCTGATTATGATTTATTGATGGAAGCCTATAAGCAAGCGGTAAAAGAAAAATACCGTTTCTTAAGTTATGGTGATGCCATGTTGATTTTGTAACAATTAAATTGCATTGAAAAAATATGCCATTATAGTTGCTGGAGGTGCTGGGACTCGCATGGGAACTGAAGTACCAAAGCAATTTATAGAAATAAAAGGAAAACCTGTTCTTATGCATAGCATGAACAGGTTTTTTAATTTTGACAATAATATCAACATCATTGTTGTGTTGCCCGAACATCAAATTGAATACTGGCAAAAGCTATGTATAGCGCATAATTTTATTGTGCCACATCAAATAGTAAAAGGTGGTACAGAAAGATTTTATTCAGTAAAAAACGGACTAGATTTGGTTGAAGAAATTAGTTATGTGGCTATTCATGATGCAGTAAGGCCTTTGGTAAGTAAACAAACCATTAATGATGCTTTTGAATCTGCCATGCAATATGGGAGCGGCATTCCAACAGTGCCTATGAATGACTCTATTAGACAGTTTGAAGGAGAAAATAATTTTGCAGTTAACAGGAGTAACTATAAAATTATACAAACGCCACAGTGTTTTGAAAGTTCCGCAATTCTTGCAGCTTTTAATCAAACATATAAGTCTGAATTTACTGATGATGCCACAGTGCTAGAAGCAGCTGGTGGTTCAGTGCATCTTACACTTGGTAATGTTGAAAATATAAAAATTACCACACCACATGATTTAATTATTGCTTCTACTTTGTTAGATAGTTTTGAATAATACAATTTCTAAAAACACAAAATCTAAATTAAATTTGACATTTAATATTATTATTTACATTTGTTACAGTAAAATTAAAACAGAAAATAATTAATTTAAAAATTATACGTCCATCAGAAGAAAAAAGATATAACAACTCTGCACAGGATTTAATTAACCTCAACGCGGCAATTTATTGTGATTTAGGCCCAGGAAGAGGGGAAATTGCCATACGTTTGAAAAATGCCAATAAAAATGTGATTGGATTGGAGGCACCTTGGGAATTTGATCAAAGGACCGCATGGAGCAGAGAACAAGGAATTAAAATATATCAAGGTGAGTTTTTTAATACAGATTTTAAACAAGCAATTCCAGAAAAAGTGCACTGCTTTTCATTAATTCATTGTATTGCACATTTCCGTTTTGCACCACAAGAGTTATTTCAACAAGTTTATAATAAATTAGAGCCAGGTGGGTATTTTTACTTATCTACTGTTAATGGTGGAGCATTAGATAAAGTTATCAAATTATTTAAAGGAGGTGCCATTACCGAAGAAGTTAAGAAAACTGCTAAAATGGGCGACCTTTACTATAAATTTTACAACCCAACAGGCAAACATATGATTTGGGATAGTTGGATGCATGTGAAAGAATACAGAGCCCATGAATTAAAAAAAATGTTTGAAGATGAAAAATTTAAGGTTGTTGAGTTAAAACATAGAAACAATTTTAGTGAATGGAAAAATAATTTGGCTTGTAAAATATGGCCTCATTTGAGTGAAGAAATTATAATTATTGGACAAAAAGTATAGGTCCGAAAATGTAAATCATACTTCTTTTAGTGTTTTCTAAACATAACACTGTCACTTCATTTGCGTAGAGGACATTTTTACTAATGTTTTTTGTTGCAAACAGGATAAAATATTTTTATCCTGCCCAAGTGTCTCTGTCCAAACTTCTATATTGAATAGCTTCAGCTAAATGTTGATTTTGAATTTCATCAGCACCATCTAAATCGGCAATGGTACGCGATACTTTAAGGATACTATCAAAGGCTCTAGCGCTGAGACCTAACCTTTCCATAGCTGTTTTCAGCAATTTCCTTCCAGCATCGTTTATTTTACAAATAGCCTG
>CAMBZU010000002.1 GCA_945872355.1 Chitinophaga pinensis | reverse complement strand
ATTTTACAAAAATAAAATTCAGTTAGAGCGTTATCCTTTGTGGGAAAACGAATAAATATTAGCCAAGGAAATATGAATTTAAAGTTAAGCATTGAGGATTATCTTTTTGACGGAGAAAAAAAATTTAATATTGATAAGGCAAAAACAACTGTTGATTTATTTTACAAAGATAAATCGGACTACAGCAAATTATCTGATGATTATGCCAAAGAATTAGATGAGTTGCAGGGTAAAATGTATGCACACAATAGGTATGGCTTGCTCATCATATTTCAGGCGATGGATGCAGCAGGCAAGGACAGCACCATTAAACATGTAATGAGAGGAGTAAACACCCATGGTGTAAATGTTTATGCATTTAAGCGACCTTCATTAAATGAATTGGAACATGATTTTATGTGGCGAACCAATTTAAACCTGCCTAAACGAGGGAGTATAACCATTTTTAATCGTTCCTATTACGAAGAGGTACTGGTAGTTAAAGTTCACCCAGAAATACTCACAACCTCACAGTTATTGCCTGAAGAGCTTGTTGCAGACACTGATAAATTATTTAATAATCGTTATACAGATATTCAAAACTTTGAAAAATACGCCCATAGAAATGGAATTCAAATTATGAAATTCTTTTTAAATGTTTCTAAAAAAGAGCAGGGCAAGCGAATGATTGAACGTATTGAAACACCGGCTAAAAATTGGAAATTTGAAGAGGGCGATGTAAAGGAGAGAGGTTTTTGGGATGATTATATGAAGGCTTATGAAGCATGTATAAACAACACAGCAAGCCCTCACGCTCCTTGGTATGTGGTTCCTGCTGATGACAAAAAAAACATGCGTTTAATTGTGAGTCAATTGATTTTAGAAAAACTAAAGTCATTAAAAATAGCATTTCCAGTAATAGATCAAAAAAGAAAAGAAGAATTGAATAAATACAAGCAAATTATTTTAGATCAAGACCATAATTAATAGCGCTTTTAAACAGATAAAGCCTTCATCAATAATATTTAAACCATAGATTTAATTATATCCCATGAGAAACAAGTTTAGTATAATTTTTGCCTCTTTAATTTTCGGTTCGAATTTATATGCACAACAAGTGGGGCATGCAACAGTTACGTTTGTTGATTCTTTAAGAAGCAATCGGCAAATAGCAACAGAGATTTATTATCCATCAACTATGGCAGGAAACAATACACCGATTGCACCTGGAGCTTTTCCAATTATTGCATTTGGACATGGATTTGTTATGGCTTGGAGTGCTTATCAAAACTTTTGGGACGCGCTGGCACTTGAAGGGTATATTTTGGCGTTTCCAACTACCGAAAGCGGCATTGCGCCCAATCACTCAGAATTTGGGAAAGATCTAAAGTTTTTAATCTCAAAAATACAAAATAGCGGAGCTGGAAGTGCTGTTCCGGCAACAAGTGTTGGAAATACATCAGCCATTTTAGGTCATTCTATGGGAGGCGGCAGTGCTTTCCTTGCAGCTGAAAATAATTTAGCCATAACAACCATGGTTACATTCGCAGCAGCAAATACAAATCCTTCCTCCATCACAGCATCACAACAAGTTACGGTGCCAACCTTAATATTTAGCGGAGTTAATGATTGTGTTGCCCCCCCTTCGCAACACCAGGACATTATGTATGATGCAACAGCTGCCGCTTATAAAACACAAATAAACATTGCAGGAGGAGGGCATTGCTATTTTGCAAATTCGAATTTTAACTGCACTTTTGGAGAAAGCACTTGCTCCCCAAGCCCAACAATAGTTAGGGATGAGCAACAATTGATAACCAATGATTTTCTTAAACTTTGGCTCGGATTTTTTCTTAAAAATGATTGCCAAAAGGCACAAGCATTTCAGGATTCATTGTTATTGAGCTCAAGAATCACTTACAGTCAAAATCAGTCTATTGCCTGCGTAACAGGAGTTAAAGAAAACTTTCCTCAAAACGCCTTTACTGTTTTTCCAAACCCATTTTCAAGTGCAATTACAATTGAAATGGTTGATGAGCCAATCAGCAGTATAAATATTTACAGTGTGGTGCTACAAAATGTTGAAGAACATACGTTTTCTGGAGCAAATCCCAAAGTTGTGCTAGATTTTAACTCACTTAACAATGGTATTTATTTTATCAAAATAAATAACAAGTATTGGAAAAAAGTTTTGAAAAGTAGTTAAGCCTTATGGATAAAAGCAGTGCTTATTACGAATGATAAACTCTTGAAGCGATAATTTTACCGTCTTTAATTTGTAGCACTTCGCCAACAATTAAATCTGTTTCTCCAGGTGTTTGTCGGAGGTATTCCATAAAAACCTGCTTGTTATCGGCAGTTAGATTAAGCACTTCATAGTGTAAATTTGGGAGGCGGTTAAAAGCATCAGCCCACCAATTTCTTAAAGCTGTTTTTCCTTTAATAAAGCCATTTGTTTGGGGTTGATGAACTTTCAGTTTTGGGCTATAATGTTCAGCCTCATTATGATATAAATTTAAAAGCATTTCAATATCATGTTTATTAAACGCTTCGAACCATTGACGTGCAATTTCTTTAAGAGCATTCATTTTTTAATTTTAAAATAGGACATGTAAATGTATTGTATTTATTTGAGTGTGCTAATAATGATGCTCCCTGCCATGTTTTTAAAAAATGCCATGTTTAACCCAAACTCCACATTCTTTATCCGTGATAGCCAAGCACAGTGCAAAAATAGGTTATAAGCCCTCATTCACTACTATTGGCGGGGATAATGTGCTTAATAAAGCATTTTGAACTACATTTTTTTGCCATCGGCACTCCTTAATTTTTGCGCTACATACAAACTAAAAAAGCCGGCTGCCACTGCAAAAAATCCTATCCAATTGTAATGTTGGAGGCTTCCATCGGCATTTTTTACAATAACTAAACCTGCAAAGAATGCAGCCGTACCGCTAGAAAGTTGTTGAATGCTGCTGTTGATGCTCATAAAGCTTCCTCTGTTTTGCGGATGTACCGTTGAGGTTACCATGGTTGTTGCAGGCACAATTCTACCTCCTACCAAAATCATAAACAGTGTAGTAAGTATTAATGCAAAATACACAGGAATACTTCCTAAGTTAGTAATGGTTAAAATTGGAATAGCAGATAGAAATACGGCATAGCCAAATATTTTTAAGCGTCCATATTTATCGGCTAACCTGCCAATTAAAGGCATTGTAAAAATAGTGCCTATGCCACCACACAGGTAAATAAATGGCAATTGGCTTTCTTTAAAACCTACATTGTATACCATATAAGGGCTTAAAAATGGAATAATGCTGAATTGTCCAAAGATGAGCAAACTCATCATTAAAAGCGCCCTTAATGCGTTTTTATCGTTGGTGATATTGGTAATTACTTCCATTGGTTTTGGGCGGGTAGCTTTTGATTGCAAATGTGCGGTGAGCGATGGAATAATTTTAAATATGGAGGCAATAATGATTGTGGTGAAAGCTGCCAAAAACAAAAAAGGGGCATTCCAAGTATATAAATTGGCAAGCCAAAGGCCAATGGGCACGCCTAATACAGAAGCAGCTGAAAACGCGGTCATAACAATACCCATGGCAGATGCTCTTCTTTCAGCGGGAATAATATCGCTGATGATAGATAAAACCAATGCCCCCAAAATACCTCCAAATGCACCAGCAAGGATGCGTGCAGCAAGTAAAAATTGATAACTAGTGGCTAAACCGCAAGCCAAAGTTCCTAAAGTAAAACCAATGTACGTAAAAATAAAAGCTGTTTTTCTATCAAAACGATCAATAATGAAAGCGCCTAAAAAACCAAATATGCCAGCACTAAAAGTGTAGCTTGCCACAATTAAGCTAAACTGTTGGGGGCTAATTTTAAAAATACGCATTAATTGAGGCCCAAGCGGCATCATAATCATAAAATCTACAATATGGGTAAATTGCGCGGCGGCAAGTACAAATAGAATTAATTTTTCTTTTTTTGTCATAAAATAAGGCTAGAATTGGGCAGTAATGCACAAAACGGGTTGCAAAGGAAGATAAAAATTAGGGGAATAAAAGAATTAATAAAGATAAAAACACATAAAAATTTTGCAGAAATAAAAATTTATGTACTTTTGCCCTCCCTAAAACAAGCGAAAGTAGCTCAGTTGGTAGAGCACGACCTTGCCAAGGTCGGGGTCGCGAGTTCGAATCTCGTCTTTCGCTCAAAAAAAATCCCTCCTCATCTACAAGGAGGGAATTAAATTAAAGCCCACATTAATTGGTGTTAGCACTAATTAAGCCCTTTGCCCGGGTGGTGGAACTGGTAGACACGCAGGACTTAAAATCCTGTAATCATTGCGATTGTACGAGTTCGATTCTCGTCCCGGGTACAAAACAAGTAATCAAAACCCTTTATTTTAAAGGGTTTTTTTGTTTTTAGGAGTTTCAAAGTAACAATAGTGTAACAAATATTAATGAAAAGGCTAAAATCACAGCTTTAATAATTAGCATGATTACAGGGGTAAATTATGAAAGCATAAGCAATATGATAAAATTGACTGCAAAACAATATAATTACAATGGAAGCAACTAAAAAACAGTTTGATATAGCTGAAAGCAAAATGAATGAATTATTAGCCCTTGCCGCTAAAAAAGGGGGCTTTGAAGAACTTGCTAAAAAAGAAAAGGCAGCACTTGAAAAATATACACAAATAGTTTATGCTTATGAGGCGGCACATTATACTATTCCATTGCCCGAAACATTGCAGGGTTTAATAGCACTTAAAATGTATGAAAACAAATTAAAGCAAAAAGAACTGGCTCAAAAGCTAAATATTACTGATACTAAACTTTCAGAAATAATGCACCACAAGAGAAGGCCCAACCTCAGCTTTTTAAAGGCATTACATGAAGTGTTTCATATTGATGGTAACTTTTTGTTGAGATTGGTTTAAATTTCAATTTCTTTACATTTTTTATGCTATTGTTACGTTTAAAAACAAGACCTCTTTAAATCTTAATTAAATAAGGTAAAAAAAATAATTCTTGTTCCCTTTGATACAGCAATTTTTTAAGGTGTTTTAGGTGCTGCTGTTTTGAGGGATACAAAATTTATTCAGCTGCGTTTTATCATGATGATTGATTAAGTTTGCGATTAATTTTACATCATGAAAGTAAAAACAATAGCTTACTGCCTTCCTGTTTTTTTAAGTTTGCAACTTGCTTTTTGTATGGCACAAACTCTGGCTGATACAACACAAGCAAGATTTTTTAAAGGGCTAAGTTTTAGTCAAGACTCTACCTTGTTGGTTAACTTTCATTTTAGAATACAATCGCGTTTCGGTTATGTTTCTCAAAACTTGCAGAACGTACTTCCCGGAAATTTTGATTTAGGAGTGAGGCGAGCTCGTTTGTTTTATGATGGACATTTGTATACAAAAAAGCTGACCTATTTTTTACAAATCAACTTTGCTAAAAGAGATTTAGATGAAGATAATACTGGCAGCAATCATATATTGCGAGATGCCATGATATGGTATGAAGCATGGAAAGGCATGAAAATAGGCTTAGGGCAGGGAAAGTTGCCAGGCAATCGGCAAAGAATAATATCTTCTGGCGCACTTGAATTTACAGATCGTTCAATAGTTAACAACGCTTATAATTTAGATCGTGATGCAGGTTTATTTGCCTATCAATCGATCATGATAGGAAAGGTAGGAGTTAATATTAAAACGGCATTAACCTCCGGTGAGGGGCGTAATGTAAGTATTTCAGATAAAGGCCTTGCTACTACCGGAAGATTAGAAATTCTGCCATTAGGAAACTTTACATCCAACAATGCATGGCAAGAAGCTGATATTGTTTTTGAAACCAAACCAAAACTTTCTTTGGCTTTTGTTGCACATTATAACGATTTAGCAAAAAAAACGTTGGGGCAAACAGGAGCTAATATGAGCACACAAAGGTATTTGCGCGCATACATGGCCGATGTGTTATTTAAATATTATGGTTTTTCATTAAGCACTGAATATCTTTATAGAGGTGTAAATAATCCATTCAACAATTTCAATAAACCCGGTTATTATGTGGTAGGTGATGGTTTAAACTCGCAAATTAGTTTTGCATTTGATAGATCTACTGTTGTTGCTTTTAGATATGCATTGACAAGGCCCGATGAAAAATTGATATATATAGTACCTCATCAAAAGCAATATGGAATGTGTGTTTCAAAGCTTATCAATCAACATAGCATAAAGTTTCAAGCCGAAATTCAATTTAATGAAGAATCATACCGCAAAAATGGCATACTTATCAACCAAAATATTAAGCAATACATGGCTGTTTTTTTGCAAATAGAATTTGGGATTTGATTTATTTATTAACCGCAATGCTCGCAAAGTCCTGTCCTGACTATTTTGGGCCTGGGGAGCGCGAAGCACGCAAAGAGTTTTTGCCACAGATTCACAGATTTTAAGTGAGGAAATATAATTAATACCGATGTGAAATAAGTAATGGCCCAAA
The DNA here is from genome assembly GCA_945872355.1 of Chitinophaga pinensis. Taxonomy (GTDB): domain Bacteria; phylum Bacteroidota; class Bacteroidia; order UBA4408; family UBA4408; genus CAIKXD01. The sequence goes on along the minus strand of CAMBZU010000002.1, from coordinate 105,761 downwards.
CTTTTTTCCGATAGGCATTTACCAAGGTAAGATTTTAAATTATGGCCATAATTTAAAAATCACATTGTTATAACCGCAAAGTTCGCAAAGTCCTGCCTATTTGGGTCCTCGGGAGCGCAAAGCACGCAAATAATTTTTGACACAGCGCTGGGTCTTCAGCTCAAAAATTAAAATAGGAATAACAATTAGCTAATCTGCATCATCAGCTAATTAGCTAATTAAAAAAACGCCCTAACAGTTACACCGCCTGTGTGAATGGTTTTGTTTCCCTCTGTTTTTCTGCCATCGTAATTAAAATTTACTTGCATGTTATTGGCTAAAGTTCTTTGGTAGCCAATATTCCATGTAATATTATTGCCCGGCACCAAACCATCTAACATTTCGAAAGCTAAAGGTGAATTTGCATTGCTGTTATAGTTGATTTTTATGTAGTTTATTTTGGCGCTAAAACTGCCTTTTCCTGCTTCGTTAAATCGAAGCTCGGCACCGTAATTATTGTTGTTTACTACATTGTTTGAATCATTGTAATTGTTCACTTTTTCAATAATTTTAAAGCTTAAAATTAATTTAAAAGCAACGTTGGGTTGATAGGTAAACTTTGGTTCTAGCTCGGTATAATTTATATTAAAATCTCTTGTGTTAAAGTACTGAGATTTATTTGTTTTTAAACCTTGCAAAGCTTCGCCGCTAAGCTGAAAAACACGTGTGATGTTATATCTAAAACGTATGGCATTTGATTTATTACTTCTAGACTCAAAACCATTGGTTAACAGTTGTCGGTTGCGAGGTTCTTGATAGGTGAAATCTAGGCCAAATTTTGGGTCGAGGCGATTAAAGTAAAACGTACTTCTTAAATTGGAGTTAAGCGATACGAGTGTGCTGTCGAATTTTAAATTATTAAAAGGGCTAAAAGAATCTTCTAAATTAGCATCAGCCGTTTTACGATCCATGCGATAAGCTGTTTGATTGGAGAATCTGGACACTAACTTTTTAACTGTTTTCTTTTGTGTAGTCCATTTTGCTGGCGCATTAATGTTTAGCAATTGGTTAAACTGATTGTTGAATGTTTTTACAAATTCATTGGTTGGTGTAAACACTTTTAAATATTTGGCTTGGTCGCTAAATACGGATATTTCAAACTCGTTTAATTCTTTGATTCCATTTTCGTTATAATCTTTCCAGGTGTAAGCACCTTGGCCGGGCGCTACTTCAATAAAAGAGTATTCTTTTTTAACTTCCAAGCCAGAACCTAATTCATAAAAGGTAGATAAATTTATACTTCCTTTTAATAAGCGTATTGAATACTCTATACGATTTACCAAAGATTTATCAGCATTTTGGGAGATTAACGAGGTGTCTTTTATGTCTAAAACTCTATAAGTGCTTGTGTTCTTAAAGGTGCTTACAGGGCTGGGATTAAAGCCGGTGCTAAGAATATAACTTTGTCCTACAGACGCCATTTTAAAGCCATTGTTTTTTGGTAACCAATCTGTTCTGTTTACATATTTAAGTTCGTAGGTGTTTTTAGCCGAATCGGAATTGTTGGCGTAGGCTTGCCACTCAAAATAATGAAAACTTCTTGCCAATAAACTATCATCATTTAGGGCTTTAAAACTGCTTTTTTCTTGCTCTTCAAACACACCAACAACAATATTTTTTTTTCTAAAATCTTTTGAAAACCCACCTTTTTGACGTAAGAATACAGTATTGTTCTCAATGCTTTTGGAGCCTAGCAAACTGCCATCAAAAGCCGCTTTTACTCCTTTTTTTTCATAAAATGAATTGAGCATGTGTTGTTGCCCGTTGTAATTTCCTTGTTCATTAAAGGTATTAAATTTATATAAAGCTTTGTATGTTTTTGCTTTTTCTATACCTAAACCAATTGTTGCTAATTGTTGTAAATTGTTGATTATAGTTGTGCCTCTGTTCCAGTCGCGTTCAAACTCAACCGATCTAAATCTTTCAATTTGAGTAAAGCCCTTTGAGATCATTTCATAACTTCCTAATGTTAGTAACGAGACCCCATTGTTAGCATCATTCATGGGGGTTTTGCCATCAATAAAATATTTAACACCGTAACCTTGATTGTTTGCATTTCCAGTTGTGCTAAATGTATTTACATCATAATTACTGATAGCCAATTCAACACCTGTTTTTAGATTTTTATTGATTTTGTATTCGCTGGAAGCAATTGCCATTTGCCTTTGCTTTGGTGTTGGCAAAAGTATTAATGGCTCATAGCTTCCTTGTTTTACACCATTGATTGGTGCTACCCATTGATAAACTTTACCATTGGCGCTGCTGTTGATGTTGGTGTAATTTCCATTACCTTGCCCCACATTGCTAAAAGATGGTCGATAAATAGCGCGTTCTGGATTGGTTGAATACACAAATATTTTGGCATAAGTAATCCCATTTACTATAGTATCTTGCTGTTGATACAACACTTGGATAGCCGAAAAATCGACCGTATCAATACTTGGTGCTAAGGCATAATTAATACTATCGCCAACATTTCTTAATATTTCTTTTTGTGTATCACTTAGTGTAAGATTTACAGGTTTGTTTTTGTTGTCTTGTTCGCTGTATATATGAAATCTGGTTTGAAATTTCTCGGTGCTAAAATCGTGACCAAAAGTTACAATTGAGCGCGCGTAATTTCTATCAACGTATTGAAATTCTGCAACAATTCTTTTGTCTTTGGTGATTATTTTTTTTGCTGTGAAAGTTATTTGTGCTGTATTATAATCGATAATATAATCATTTTCTTGACCTCTTTGCAACAATTTTCCATCGATATATACATTTTCTGAACCCGATAAAATAATTATAAAGCCTTCATTTTCGGCACCTTTTAATCGGTATGGACCTTGGTTGCCTTCGATTCCAACAATAACATTGCGCGAAAATTTTCCCTTACTTACCGCAGCCGAAGCATCAAAACTGTGAGTTTGATTATTATTTTTTCCTTCTTTAAAAGAAGTGTTAAAAGAGCCGCCTTGGTTGCGTTTAAAGTAGTTCATAAAATGTGAAGGAGGTTTGTTTAGCACAAAATCTCCTGCCACCAATTGTGATTTTTCATCATTCAATTGAATATAAACTTTATCAAACTCTTGTAATTGTTGTGTATTTCCTTCTGGTTGAATTGGAATATTGTCATCTGCAATAGCTGCTTTAATGTTGATGGTTTCGCTTATTTTCCCCGACAATTGTAAATTTAAATTGGAGTTTACCACAACATCCTGATTGTTGCCAAAGGTTACGCCGCGCGTAATGCTTCCACTGCGGTTCATGCCTTCCATTTTAAAAATATCGTTATTGGGTTTTTGGTATTGAAAAGTATATGGATTCGCAAAATTATTAGTTGCTACCTGCATTAGCTTCAAGCTTTTGTGATAGAATTGCTTGCTCAGTAAAAAAGGAAAAGTTTCAAAACTCACTTGCACGCTGTCGGGGATTTTTTTTCTGTTTTTCCAAACCAATAAACCTTCTTCTGCTAGCAATTGATAAGGTGCAAGCAATGTGGTGTCTTTTATTTTAAAAGAAACAGCTACAATGCTCAAGGTGTCGAGCATTATGGTGTCGCTATTGGTAGCAATGTATTTCGTTTTATAGTTACTAAACGTTTGCGCAGTAATTACCGAAAAGCAGCCAAAAAGAAGTATGGTTAAAAGTCCTTTCACTCCTGCAAAGGAAAGTTTAAAAAATGTGCTCTGAAAATATATTCACTATTTGTTGGCATTAGACCTTTAAAACTAAACGCTTTAAAGCTTAAAATATTGGCATTTATCCTCAGAAATGCTTTAGTGTAACGAAGTTTCGGTAGAAACCTGTTGCCATGCAGCGCGAAAAGCAAGCCCCCTTCCCGTGGAGGGGGAACGCCCAAAAATAAAATGCGGAAACAATCGCTCTCGCTTTCATTTCCGCATTGTTGTTGTGGGCCCACTTGGAATCGAACCAAGCACCTACTGATTATGAGTCAGTTGCTCTAACCGAATGAGCTATAGGCCCTGTGAAACAATAATGTTTCAATTTTATTTTACTCTAAACGTCCCAATAGTTATCAGAATTGGGAGGAGTGTAATTTGACAATCTTTTAATTGCTTTAATGAACATAAAAAGTTTTAAAGCGGGCGCAAAATTATACTTTTGCGCGCTAAATCAAAATAAAAAAATGGAACTTCTTCATTTGGAGCTAAAAAACAAGCATTTTGATGCCATTATTTTCGATTTTGGCGCAGTAATTATTGATATTGATTATCATAAAACACGCGATGCATTTGAGAAACAAGGTGTTAAGCATTTTGACGAACTATTTTCTAAAGCCAAGCAAAATAGTTTATTTGACAACCTGGAGAAAGGACTCATCTCTGAAAATCAATTTAGAGATGAATTAAGGCTTATTTCGGGCGTTAATTTGAGTAATGCGAGTATTAACGAAGCTTGGAATAGTATGCTGCTTAAAATGCCGCAAAAAAGAGTGGAGTTGTTAAAAAAGTTAAGCAAGGTTTTACCATTGTATTTGTTAAGCAACACCAATATTATTCATGAAAAAGCTTTTTCGGCATATATTGATAATCAGTATGGGCTAAACTCTTTTAAATCGCTTTTTCAAAAAATATACTTTAGTCATCATATTAACATGCGCAAACCCGATCTTGAAATATTTGAAAAGGTTTTAGATGAAAATAAACTTAATCCTTCTACCACCTTGTTTATTGATGATTCACCTCAACACATTGAAGGCGCGCGCAAAGCAGGGATTCATGCTTTTCATTTAAAAGATGGAATTGATGTTTGTGATTTGTTTGGTTTTTCTTGAATTAATCCCTAGCTACTTTTTCTTTACGAAAGAAAAAATGCTGCTTCAAAAATATGCTGTATGTATTACTCCTGATAAAGCACCTCTAACACCGTTTGCCCAACTACCTTCAGCGTGTTTTTATCAATAATATCGAGCTTGTCTTTGTGCGTATGGTGATGTTCTCCGTAGGAGCCTGTAACTGGACTCATGTGTACGATATCTATGCATGGAATTTTAGCTAATGTATTTACATATAAATGATCATCGGTTGTACTTCCAGTAATATCATCAGTAAAGTAGCTGCTGTTACCAATGCTTTTAGCAATGCTCCATACTTTGTTTACCACATCTGGCGCAAAATGAGTGCCTGTGCCCTCGCGGGGGAAAATAGCACCTTTGGCACCAACCATATCTAATAAAATTCCATAATTGGCAGTATAGCCTGGCACATGCGGATTTTTTGCCCAGTATTGCGTTCCTAAACACCAGCTGTCTTGTATCTTTGGTTTGTCGCTATCATCTGGTTGTCCATAATCTTCTAAATCCGAAAAAAACAAATCAATACCTAAGCTTAAATCTGCTTTGCTAAGTTGACGCGCTATTTCAAGCAAAATAGCCACACCGCTTCCACCATCATCTGCACCATCAATGGGTTTGTTTTCATCTTGAGTGTCATTATCAGCAATAGGCCTGCTATCCCAATGTGTCAATAGTAAAACTCTTTTTTGAAAATCAGGTTTATAAGAGGCAATAATATTTTTAAGCGTGTATATTTTTCCATCATAAGTACTTATTGGCGCGGATTGCACAACAACGGTTAAACCGTATGCTTTCAAAGTTTTTTCAATAAAAGCAGCACAATTGTCGTGGGCCTTACTTCCTGGTACACGAGGGCCAAATTCCACTTGTTTTTGCACCCAAAAATATGCGGAATCATTATTAAAAGACGGGGCCTTAGGAACAAATGGACTTGTTTTTTGAGCACTTTCAGTGGTGGCTTTTGGATCTTGATTGTTGCAGGCAAATAGGCTTAAGCAGAGGATTGCAATAACTATTATAAGTGGAGTATCAATGCCAACTTTCATCTTTTTCATCATTAATCAATTGTTTTTTATCAAACACTTCTTTTATTAATTCACTTGCCAAACAGTGCCATCTTTTGTATCTTTTATTGCAATGCCACCTGCTAAAAGCAAATCTCTTATTTGATCGGAGGTGGTAAAGTCTTTGCGTTTTTTAGCTTCTGTTCTTTGTTCCAAAACAATTTGCATTACTGTATCTAAAGCTTTGCCTCCGCCATTGTTTTCACCTTCGCTGTGCAAACCAAGTACATCAAAAATAAAAGTATTAACAGCAATTTGTAAGCTATCTAAGTCTGGAGCTGTAATAGTTTCTTTGCCATCATTAACTGAATTGATTATACGAACAGCTTCAAACAAATTTGCAATCAGTACAGGGCTGTTAAAATCATCGTTCATAGCCGCGTAGCAAGCATTTACAAGTGCTTTTATATCAGAAGTTGAAGTTGCAGCGGCTTTTAACTGTGTAAGTGTTTTTACAGCGCTCATTAATTTACTAAAACCTTTTTCGGCAGCTTGCAGCGCTTCATTGCTAAAATCGAGCGTACTTCGGTAATGTGTTTGCATCATAAAAAAGCGCACAGCCATTGGGCTATAACCTTTTTCAAGTAAAGGATGATTTCCAGTAAAAAGTTGGTGAGGTAAAAAACCGTTGCCTGCACTTTTGCTCATGCGTACACTATTTACTGTAAGCATATTTGTGTGTAGCCAATATTTAACAGGCGCTTTGTGACTGCATGCTTGCGATTGTGCAATTTCGTTGGTGTGATGTGTAGCTTGCAAATCCATGCCACCACCATGTATATCAAAGCTGTCGCCGAGGTATTTGGTACTCATGGCCGAACATTCAATATGCCAACCAGGAAATCCCCAGCCCCAAGGAGAAGGCCATCGCATAATATGTTCAGGTTTGGCTTTAATCCACAAAGCAAAATCAAGACGACCTTTCTTCTCATCTTGCCCTGCAAGTTCACGCGTATTTTCAAGTAAATCTTCTAATTTTCTGTTAGTGAGTTCACCATAGTTGTGCGATTGTGTATATTTCTCCACATCAAAATAAACCGAACCATTAGCTTCATAAGCAAAGCCGTTTTCAATGATTTTTTTAGTCATTTCTATTTGCTCGCAAATGTGCCCAGTTGCAGTTGGTTCGATGCTGGGCGGCAAAGTATTAAATTGACGCATTACCTCATGAAAACCTAAGGTGTAGCGCTGCACAATTTCCATTGGCTCCAATTGTTCTAATCGGGCTTTTTTTGCAAATTTATCATCACCCTCATCGCGATCACCTTCGAGGTGGCCCGCATCGGTAATGTTTCTTACATAGCGCACTTTATAACCGAGGTGAACCAAATACCTGTAAATTAAATCGAATGAAATAAAGGTTCTGCAGTTCCCTAAATGCACATCACTGTAAACAGTAGGGCCACAAACATACAATCCAACAAAAGGAGGATTAATAGGTTCAAACTTTTCTTTTTTTCGGGTAAGGGTATTAAATAAGGATAAATTATTTTGAGCAATCATAAGTTAATTGAATACTGTTGTTAATGAATAAACATAGTTTTGGCATCAATTAGCCAACATCGTTTATTTTTGATTGCTACACTAGTTCTTTGGTTCATTGCTTGTTTCATACCTTGTTACTTTTCCATCTCTTATTATAGCTATTTTTTCAAGCTTTCCGTCCTTATAGAAGTATTGTTTTCCATCAAACAATTTGGCATTTTTAAATTCACCTTCGCGGTCAACCTTACCTTCTCTGTTGAAGGTTTTATTGTATCCATCTTTTATAACGCCTAACTCAGGATTAACAGGAGGTTTAACCTCTTCTTTTTTAGGATCAACTTTTACGGGCTTAACTTCTTTTTGAGCATAAATCTTTATACTTGTGGTATCAAGTTTCCCATCATTAAAATTTTTTTCACTGCGCAATGAACCATTTTCATAATACTCTTTAATTATGCCTGCTTCTTTCCCTGCATTCCAAGTACCATCGAACATTAAGTTTCCATTTTCATAATAATAGCGTTGCTTTCCGGTTCTTTTTCCTGCTTGGTCGTATTCCCATTCATAATACAATTTTCCATTTGGATGGTATGTTTTGTAGGGCCCAATCCATCCTAGATTATTCCAAGTTCCTTCCTCTTTTAATTTCCCATCGGGGTAATAATCTTTGGATGTAATTGTTTTATCGTTGTTGTAAATTAATTCGTTTTTTACTTTACCTGAGCACCAGAATCTTTTCCAAACCCCCGCTTTTCTATTGTCTTTGTAGTAACCCTCTTCTAGTTTTGTTCCAACGCTGCAGCCTTCGGAGTCCTCACCATCACTGTCCTCAACCCAACGACCTTGTTTCCAACCTTGACTATCGGTAACATTAATACTATCATTGGTATTGCTTTGAGCCAATGTAAATTGGTTGAAAGTTAACAGCGCTATGAAAATGAAAAAATTAAATAATAATCTACCTTTCATCAACAAATTTCTTAGTTAGTTTTGCAGCATGCTCTGCAAAAATAGTTGAATTTACCAAAACAGTGAATAAAAATTGACTTGGCTTAATAAATAACACTTTACAAAGTGGTTTGGGTTGTTAAATTAGAAAGTCAACGAGTTTTAAAAATAAATTAAATGGTGTCTAATTAAATTTAAAAAGCAATTGTCTCAACCAATTTGTATTTATTGTACTATTAACTTTTTAGTAATAGTTTTATTGTTTTGAATCACCGAAACAAAATATACGCCCTTATTTAAGTTTGATATATTGATGTTTAGGTTGCTTAGTTTTGAATCAACTTTATTGTTTTCAAAAACCAATTGACCCAAAGTATTGGTGATTACAATTTTTGTTTGACCAATAACCTCGTTATTGAACTTAATATTTACATTTTCATGTGCTGGATTAGGAGCTAAACTAAAATCAATTTTGTTTTGAGTTGTTTTAATTCCTGCAGGACCTGTTGCTGCCAAATACACAACTTTATCATTTGTTGGCGCACCTCCAAATGGATCGGTAGTATTTATGGTTTCGATATGCAATAGCGGAAATTTATTAATACCATCGTACCACTCATAGATATTTTGAGTTTGAACAATATTAAAAAAAAGGACAGTAATATTTGCAACTATGGTATATTTTAATCTAATGAGATTGTTAAAAGCGCCTTGAGGTAAAAATAAATTACCAGAACCGTCGGCAGTGGTATTGATTGTTCCTGTTACATCTACATTATTTGCTTGAAAGATGGTAGTAAATGCAAAATTATCTGAAGATGTATTTCCAAAAGAAAAGGGGAAAGTAAGCATGGTCATAGCATTGCTGTAAGCAACTACATTTATATTGGCGCTATCGGAAAAACCAAGCATTGTGTAATTGGCGGCTGTATTTTTATAGAAGTTGTAACCTTGTAATGAATCACCCAAGGTAACAGTTTGATCGGCAATTGGAGGATTAACCACCACGGGCCCTGTATAAGTATCTGTTTGCAAAATAGTGTCTACATTTAAGTCTTCAAAATTCCACTCTTGAGCAGCTCCAGCAGCACCAGGAAGAATACCTAAAGTGTCGGTATAAAAATAATTGTAAACATCTCCGGGCGATGGAAAGTGATTGGTGTTTAAGGTTTGACTTTTAGAAGATGTTGCCAAGGAAATAAAGGCAATTAGTAGGTATATTTTTTTCATATTTTAAAATTGATTTGTGTGAATTGTTTTTAATTAAAAGATTATCTAATTCTATCGGCACTTCTCACTAGCTCTTCATCTTTTCTGATGCCTTTAATAGCTAAAAAGTTAAAAATAAGTGAAAGAATAGGCAATATCATACCTATACCGTAAGTGGTAGAAATTTCTGCATTTTGCGTGTTATAGGCTTTGTCAAGAAGTGATTTTGCGTTGTCGAAACTATAAAACATCAATACAATAAAACCACAGATTAATAGAAAATTAAAGGCAGCTAATTTTATTTGTGTTTTGCGATTTTTAAAACTAAAAATAATAAACAATGAGAATAAAATAACTACTAAGTCAATGGCCATTAAAGCGTAGCTATTGATGAGCATTTCGTTTCCGGCAGAGCTTAATTTATAGAAGCCCATTAAGCTGAGGTTGAAACTTGTTTCGTAGCTCGAAAATGTAGCTAGGGCGGTAGCGAATAATAGTGTTTGACAGATCACTATTAGAAATAAATATATCGATTGAATTCTTTGAATCATAATACTTTAAAATTAAAGCTCAAAAGTAATTCATTTTTTTAATAAATCATTACCGGCTCTTTTGCGCAAATTCTTTAGCAAAATAGGTTAAAATAATTTTTGCGCCAGCTCTTTTAATTGCAGTTAAACTCTCAAACATAGCCTTATCGCCATCTAACCAACCATTTTGTGCGGCTGCTTTAATCATAGCGTATTCGCCACTTACATTGTATGCCGCTATTGGCAAATCGAAATTATCACTTAGCGCTTTTATCACATCTAAGTAGGGCAAAGCTGGTTTTACCATCAAAAAGTCTGCGCCCTCTTCAAAGTCTAACTGAGCTTCAATCAATGCTTCTCTATGATTTGCAGGGTTCATTTGATAGGTTTTTTTATCACCAAACTTAGGAGCAGAATCAAGGGCATCGCGGAAAGGGCCATAAAAAGCACTAGCATATTTTGCACTATAGGCCATAATTGAAACGTTGGTAAATTGTTCTTTATCTAGTTCCTGTCGAATATAACCAATGCGGCCATCCATCATATCGCTGGGGCCAACAATATCGGCACCGGCTTGTGCTTGTGCCACAGCCATTCTTCCTAAAACTTCCAATGTTTCATCATTTAAAATTTCACCATTTTTCACAATGCCATCATGGCCATCGCTGCTGTATGGATCCATTGCTACATCTGTCATAATACAACTTTCCGGAAAATACCTTTTTATTTCGCGTAAGGCTTTTAAATATAAACCATCATGATTATAACTTTCGGTGGCATATTTATCTTTCAAGCTTTCTGAAATATTTGGAAACAATGCAAAACTGTTTATTCCAAGGTTCATGCAAGCTTCAACTTCTTTTAAAATTAAATCGCTGCTAAATCGAAAAATACCGGGCATTGATTTTACTTCACTGTTGATGTTTTTACCTTCGATAAGAAATAATGGAAATATTAAATCGCTATTTATCACTTGCGTTTCTTGCACCATTGCTCTTATGGCAGCACTTTTTCTGTTTCTTCTGGGACGATGAGTGATCATAAAAATGAGTGTTGTTAATTAACGGCTATTTTGTAAATTGCTTGTAAAATACCTAAGTCGTCGAAACTATTTGGCAAGGTACATTTTCTAACGCCATGTTTGCGCAATTCAGCTTCTGTTGCGCCTCCCATAGCTATAATTTTATGATGAGTTTCAACTTTATTGGCTTTAAAAAATGCAATAACATTGCTTGGACTTGTAAAAATTAGAATGTCTGCTTTTGGCAATTGAATATCATTATGTTCAATTGTTTCGTACACATTGATATCAAATGTTTGGTCTTTTTTTACAAACTGACTTTGTACGCTTCTCATACTACCTTTGGCTACTGGAAATAAAACCTTTGCACTTCCTGCCCTTGCTGCAAATTGTTTTCCAATGGTTTTTGTGTCGGTTGATTGACCAATAAATTCAGCCCTTTTGCCATATTTTCTAATGGCATCCGCAGTTGATTTACCAATTGCGCCATACTTTTGATTGCCTAAAATTGGTTTTTGCTTAAAGAAATTTTCAACGGCATGTTTGCTGCTAAAAAATATCCAATCAGTTTGTGGCATATTTTTAATTGCAATGGTATTGAACGCAATCAATGAAACTCCATTTAGTTCAAAACCTTGATCAGTGAGGCTTGAGCTTAATAGATGTTGCGATTGAATACCTCTAGTAATAAAAACTTTACATGCTTTTATTGCATTTAAATGAGCTACAATTTCTTCTGGAAATGCTGTTGTTTCTGTATTTTCGTAATAAGTGTAGATTGGTGCTTTGTTGGCATCTTTTGCTTTTGACACCCAAACTTTGTAAATTGGATTTTCTTCATCATCAAAACCTTTTTCGCAATACACACCAAGTGGTAATTGGCATCCGCCATCAAACAAATTTAACACCTTTCGTTCTATAATAATTTTAGTGGCTACATCGCTTTGATTGATTATTTGTAAAGCTTCAATTAATTGCTTGTCAAGTAATCGTGTTTGTAGCGCTAACACACCTTGCGCCGGCGCAGGAACAAATATTTTTGGGTCTAACTTTTCTATTAAAAACTCATCTAGATTGATTTGTAAACGCTCAACGCCTGCTGCAGCTAGCATAATAGCATCGTATTGCCCATCTCTTAGTTTTTGAATTCTGGTGGGTACATTGCCACGTAAATCAGTTATGTTAAGATCGTTTCTGTAGGCTAATAATTGTGTTTTTCTGCGCGCTGATGAGGTGCCAACATTGGCGTTTTTTTTAAGACTCCACAATTGTTTTTCATCAACAGCACGCTTATTGATTAACACTATTTCTGAAGGGTCTTCGCGTTCGGAAACTGCAGCTATGCATAGTTTTTCGTGCGATGTAGTGGGTAAGTCTTTATGAGAATGTACAGCTAAATCTATGCTTCCATCTAAGAGTGCTTCTTCAAGTTCTTTGGTAAAAAAACCTTTACCTTCAAGCTTATCAAATGAAAGGTGCTGTATTTTATCACCTTGTGTTTTTATAATTGTTATGCTACAATCGAAACCAGCTTGTGCGAGTCTGTTTTTTACGTGATTGGCTTGCCACAGCGCTAAATCGCTGCCACGGGAACCAATGATAATTTTTTTGTTGAACACCTTGATTGATTTTTGAAGCGCTAAGGTAATGCTAATCGATTTATTAGTCGAGCATAATTTCTTTTGCCAATTTCATAGGCACGCTAATGTATTTTTTTTCTACAAAATTTAGAACTTTAGTTAAAACAGCTTTGGCTTCCTCATCAAGCCCTTCGATATCTTTTGCAAATACTGTTTTTAGCGCATTTTCTGTAATTTCTTTAACCTTTGCAGGTACATGTTTCATAGCCAATTCCACTTGTCTTTCTTTATGAATCAATTTAAATTCAGCTATTTTTTCCTCAATAATTTGATGACATAAATGCAATTCTTTTTTACGCTCAGCTAGGTTTTTGTTGGCAACAGATTGCAAAAACTGAATATCAATAAATTTCACATTAAAGTTGACTTTTACCTCGGGTGCAATATCATTTGGCACCGACAAATCGATAATTACTTTTTGGTTTTTTTCTTCACCTATTAAACTTTGATAAATTTCAGCAGTAACAATATTTTCTGTAGCTCCTGTGCAGGAAATTAATACATCAAAACCCTCTTTGTAATTAGCCAACTCTGATAAATGATAAGCCTTTCCATTTAATTCGGAGGCTAATTTTTCTGCATTACTTAGCGTGCGATTAAATACTGCAAAAGTTCCAAAAGCATGTTTTTTAAGGAACTTTGCCATTAAAGTATTTGTTTGGCCAGCGCCCACAATAATGAAACGCGCACTGGTTTTAATAGAGCTTTCAATTAAGTTGCGATAGGCTAAAGAAACAATGGATACCGGCTTGTTTGCAACTTGTGTATTTGTATAAACTTCTTTTGCTGTTACAATGGCTTGTTTAATTGCTATGCGAATCACTTCACCGGTTAATTTAAGCGCATGGCACTTATCGTATGCATTTCTAACTTGGGTAATTATTTCACGCTCACCAACAACTAAAGAATCGATAGAAGAAGCAACCTCAAAAAGATGTTTAATGGCTTTATCATCTTCAAAAATGAGTCCTTTTTCAACAGCATAATTTATTTCGCTTGCGCTGAAATGAGGGCCAAAGCATTTAAAAAAATGGTTTAAGAATGCTTCATTTACTCCTTGTTGTGTTGTAATTAAAAATTCAACACGGTTGCAAGTTGATAAAAAAAGAAACTCTTGTATATTGCACTGCGCTTTAATTTTTTCGAAGCGTACTGCGTATTGAGCATCATCAACATGGAACATTCCTATTTGATCAATAGGAATATTATTGTGTGTAAATGCAATGCAATAGAGTTTGTTCAAGGTTTTTTCTTTTGGCAGTGCGAATTTCATATTCGTTAAGAGGCTTTATGTCATAGAATTGTCATATTGTTGTTTTTCCAGCAGCCAATGCTTTTATAGCCCTTTCTGCATAGGGGTTTTGTGAAGAATATGATATTAATCATACTTATAATAAAGAATGATTTTAGATAAGGGTTTTATTTTGCAGGTGATAACACCAGCAAAGAGAACAGTTTAAGTTTATCAAGGAGTAGCGTCTTGCAGTTGATAACACTTGCAAGGAGGAAGAGATAAAACCCGCTTGGTGGAGCTAAACTTAACACAGATAAAATTGTTTAAAAAATAATCATTTGTAGTCCAATTTATTTATATTTGGAAAACTATGAATGATTACAATTTAGTCAATACGCACAAAGAGCGAGCGCTTGAACTGCTTCAGCAATATTACGGATATCAGTCGTTTAGGAGTATTCAATATGATGTTATTGAAGCCAACTTGCGAAATGATGATGTATTGGTATTGATGCCTACAGGTGGTGGAAAATCTATTTGTTTTCAAATTCCTGCACTCATGCGCGAAGGCGTTTGCTTGGTAGTATCGCCACTCATTGCTTTAATGAAAGATCAAGTAGATGGTTTGGTTGCCAATGGTATTTCAGCTGCTTATTTAAATAGTAGTCAAAGTGCTGATGAGGAAAAAGCGGTGATGGAAGCAGCAGCAAATGGAAATTTAAAATTACTTTACATTGCACCAGAGCGTTTATTAGGCATGCTTCAAACCTTTTTAAGTTTGATAAAGGTAAGCATGATTGCCATTGATGAAGCACATTGTATTTCGCAATGGGGGCATGATTTTAGGCCAGAATATACCAAGTTGGGCTTATTGCGTGAACGTTTTCCTGAAGTGCCTGTGATTGCCTTAACTGCAACTGCTGATAAAACAACACAGCGAGACATCATTAAACAATTAAAATTAAAATCAGAAAATGTATTTGTTTCTTCGTTTGATAGAGCCAATTTGAGCTTGAAGGTAAAACGTGGCATGAGCGAAAAAGACAAACTGAAAGAAATTGTTCAATTGATTAATAAGAAAAAAGGTCAATCAGGTATCATCTATTGCTTGAGTAGAAAAGGCACCGAAAAAATGGCAGCCGAATTAAACATGCATGGCATTGTAGCCACCTGTTATCATGCAGGTATGAGTGCCGAAGCACGGAGTAAAGTACAAGAAGAATTTATTAACGATAATATTTCTGTAATATGCGCCACTATTGCTTTTGGGATGGGCATCGACAAATCGAATATACGTTGGGTAATACACAATAATTTACCAAAAAATATTGAAAGCTATTACCAAGAAATTGGTCGTGCGGGCAGAGATGGCGTAAAAGCAGAAACCATATTGTATTACAGCTATAAGGACTTAATTACGCTTACAAAATTTGCTTCTGAAAGCGGGCAGAAAGAGCTACAATTAGAGAAGCTCAACTTTATGCAAAAGTATTGCGAGGCGCGCATTTGCCGTAGAAAAATATTGTTAGGTTATTTTAGTGAGGCTTTAGAAAACAACTGCAATAATTGTGATGTTTGTCTTAATCCACCCAAATATATTGATGCCACCATCTTGGCTCAAAAAGCATTGTCAGCAATGATTAGGATGGATGAAAAAGTTGGGATAAACACACTGGTTTTGGTGCTTAGAGGCTCAAAAGATATTGAAGTTTTGGCCAATGGTTATGATAAAATTAAAACGTATGGCGCTGGAAAAGATGTAAGCATACAGCATTGGAAGAATTATATTTTGCAAATGATTCAAGTGGGTTTAATTGAAATGGCTTATGATGAATCGTTTACTTTAAAAGTGTCGGAATTTGGCAAACGTGTAATTAAGTTAGGGTTAAAAATTGAGTTGTCAAATGCTGCAGAACTTGTAATAGAAGTTGCAGAAAAATCAGCAATGGCAAAAGATTTTGCAGATGCAGAGCATCCATTGTTAATTCGTTTAAAAGCCTTTAGAAAAGACATAGCAAAAACATTAAACGTACCTCCTTACGTAATTTTTACTGATAAAACCTTAGAAGAAATTATTGAAAAGGAGCCAATTAATGAAGCAGAGTTATTGAGAGTTTCTGGTATTTCGGCAAAGAAAATGAAGCAGGCAGGTGCTGAAATTATTGCTATTGTAAGAAGCTTCAAAGGTTTACCAGATGATGTGCAAGTGAATATTGATGATGTTTTACATGTAGATAAAATAAAGGTTTATTTAAGAAGAATGAATCAAGTGGGTATTGAGCCCAACATGAGCAATTTGGCGAAAGTATTGGTAGGCAATAAAAATGCGGTAATGGATAGTATCAATTTATTGCAGTTTGATTTTTATGGGATACTTGCGGGGCAATATGCAGCCAAGGAAGTAAAGCCAATGATAGAAAGTAAGTTGCAAAATATGTTTTCTGGAAATCGCTCCGCACAGCATGGTTCAGCAGCAACACAAGCGCAGCAACAAGCAGCTTTTAATTCCCTGGATGGAGAAATCTTAAATGAATTAAAACAAGAGATTTTAAAATTACCAGAATTGCGCCCAACAGCGCACATTCAAAATGAGTATATTTTGGAGCAGCGTAAAACCTTTGAAAGAGCTTATGAACCTTGGGAAGACAAAGAAAATACCTTGTTGTTAAATGCTGCAGCACATACCAATGATGCCGATTTTTTAGGACAAGTATTTAAACGAAATCCTTCATCTATAAAAATACAATTGGCTAAGTTATTACTGAAACAGCAGTTGTTGGAGGAAAATTGATTAATTAGCTAAGCTTTTTTGCTACAGATTTACAGATTAAAATTAACGGCAAAGCAAATGCAAAGGCCGCGTGCAAAAAGTAGCTTGACTAAGCCCAAATCCCATTAGAAACCCACTCAAATGATTTCACTTCAATTTTAGGTAATAACCCATTTTGAATACCGCGCAAAACAGCCCGTGAGCATCTCATATTATTGAAAAATATTGTTGACTCACAACTCCTACTGCGCAATTTGGCTTTAAAGACCAGCACAAATATTTTGTTTTGTATAATTACAATATTCAAGCAACATGTTTTTTGAAGCGCTGCTTTTACAAGGCAATTTTTTAAGATCGCACTATTCAGTAACTATTTTTTGATTCTATTTTTAAATACCTTTTCGAACTTTTCAATTTTTGGTTGTATCACCATTCGGCAATAGGCTTCGCTTTTATTATCGTTATAATAGTTTTGATGATAGGCCTCTGCCTTATAAAAAGCAGTATAGGCAGTTAATTCAGTTACTATTGGTTTTGAGTAGGCCTTTACTTTATTTAATTCATCGATAATACTTTTTGCAGCTTTAAATTGATGTTGATTATGATAAAAAATAACCGAGCGATATTGCGTTCCTTCATCTGCCCCTTGGCGATTTAAAGTTGTTGGGTCGTGCACTGTAAAAAACACTTTTAATATTTCATCAATACTTGTTTTGGTATTATCGAAGGTAATTTGAACCACCTCCGCATGACCTGTTGTGCCTGAACAAACATCTTTATAAGATGGATTTTTACTTTGGCCACCCGAAAAGCCAGACTCCACTTTTACTATGCCTGTAAGCATTTGAAATACGGCTTCAATACACCAATAACATCCACCTCCAAGAGTTATTTTTTCTGTGTGATCGTTGGTCATTGCCTTTGTATTTTGTGCCTTTGCTGTGCTGCTAAAAAGAGCCAGTATCATTAAAAATTTTTTCATCATATATTACTTAATAAAACTTACTTATTATCGGGTATAAAATCTAATGCAATTGAATTCATGCAATATCTTTTTCCTGTTGGCGGAGGGCCATCATCAAACAGGTGACCTAAATGACCACCACATCTTCCACAAATTGCTTCAATTCGCTGCATTCCAAAGGAATTATCTTGCTTATAAATTACAGCTTGTTTATTATCTTGTTCAAAAAAACTGGGCCAGCCACAACTGCTAGAGAATTTAGCTTCAGCCCTAAATAATTTGTTCCCACATGCTGCACAATAGTATGTTCCTTTGTCATCAGTATCCCAATATTTACCAGTAAAAGGTCTTTCAGTATCGCCATGGCGCATCACGTCATAAACATCTGGAGCTAAAATTCTTTTCCAAACACTGTCTTCTAAATTAAGTTTTGTAGTATCTGTATTTGAGTAATAAGGATTATTTGGTTTTGATAACATGTTTGATTTTATTTTGCTTTCAATACTTTTGGTTTCCTTTTTTTGAGGCTGGGCGCAGGCTAGCAATATTGACAACTGAAATAGTATGACTAATTTTATAAATGGTTTGACTTTAAACATGAGCTATTTTTTAATAAAACTATTTGTATCTTATTTAAATTTAAAATTACTAGTTAGGTAATAGTTAAGGAAAATACTTGTTCATTAACATGTAATCAATATTATCGGCTTGATTATGGCAACTAATACATGCTTTACCCTTATTTGAAGCTGGCTCAGCAACTTTTCCATTAGCATCTATATAACCCCACACCCATCCTTTGGTATCAGCAGATGGACTATCAGATTTCTTGTATAAAATAGCATATCTACTAACATTGGTAGAGTTTTCATATAATTCTTTCACAATTAATGCACCTTCTGGGAATATTGTATTGGCAGTTATCTTGCCATTTGCATCTAATTTAGTGGCTGCAGCTGCATTGTATCTGGTTCGTAAAAATGTTTGTGGATGTCCACTACCATTACTTTTGCTTAATAAACTACTAGAGTTTTTATACCAAACAAAACCAGCAGTTTCTTGGGCAAGTTCAAATAGCTCTTCATCTAATTCTTTTTCCTTTTTTTTACAAGAATTAATTGACCAAACGCCTAGCACCAGGGCAAATAACACAAAGAATGTTTTTATTTTTTTTATCATTAAGGTTAACAGTTAAATTTGTTTTTCAACAACTACTAAAACTACACATAGCTAACATTAAAACACCAAAATTGTTTGTTTATTGCCAATTAGTTCAGTTTAAATTAAGGTGCATTAAAATTATACCGATTACACTTTCAAATTAGTCCAATTCCGGCATTACCTTATTCTACTAATATAGAGTAGTATCGGCACTAACCATTGCATACTTATTTTTTAATTTTATTAAAATAAAAATGCAATTGATATATTATGAAATGTTGGTTTTAACCCCTATTTCACTTTAAAAATCGGCTCAAATCATTTTCTTTCTGGCTCTAATACTTGCTCCCATTTTTAATTTAAAAATAGTTCAGCAATGCTTTATTTTAAATAGTGTGTGAGCATATGTTATTACTGAATAGTATTTTGTTCAATAACAATTGCTATCGGCTAACTTGGCTTAAATGTTATATATTTGCCTTTGAATATAAAATTTACATGAAAAACCTTTTACTTTTAATCGACTTTACCGAATTGTCGATTTTATCTTTAGAGCATGCATTAATGCTCGCTAAACTAAATAATTCTAGCCTTATTTTTTGTCATATTACCGATGTCAATACTGAGAAAAATAATAATGATATAAACGAAAACTTTAAACCATACCTATTAAAAGCAAACGAAGCAGGCATAAATCATCAAACACACATTGCTTATGGCTCCTTAATAAATTGTGCCCGAGAAGTGGTTGCCCGATTAAAACCCGATTTAGTGGTTGTAGGAACGCACGGAAAACATGGAATACTGCAACATCTATTTGGATCTAAAATCTTTAATTTGGTAAAAGAATTAGCTTCGCCAGTTTTAGTTGTAAACAACCAATCTAAATTAGCTGAAAACGGTTTCAAAAAAATATTGATTCCTGTTTCACTCCATGATACCTATTTACAAATGCTCGAAAAGAGCATCAATCTGTTAGATAAAAACGGCAAAATTATCATTTTTGCTGTCGTAAAATATGGCATTCCATTAGATAATGAAATCACGAAAAACGCTCAATTGGCACAAACATTTTTAAATCAAAAAGGTATCGAAAATGAATATTTAGAAATCGTTAGTGATCAATACTCTGCAGGATACTCCAAGGCCACCCTGCAATATGTAAAAAATCAAGAAATTGACTTAATTACCATTATCACAAAAGTTTCAACTCAAAACAACTCGTTTGCCTCAGTAGATAAAGAAAATATTATGCTTAATGATGCCGGTTTAGCAGTGCTTTGTGTAGATTGTTAATTTAATTAGCAAATGCAACAATGCTTCATCAGCCAATCAGCCCCACCAGCTAATCAGCTTATCATCCCCACCAGCTAATCAGCTAATCACCACCACCAGCTAATCAGCTAATCAACCCCATCAGCTAATCATCCCCACCAGCTAATCAGCTAATCATCCCAATCAGCCAATCAACCCCACCAGCTAATCAGCTAATCAACCCCATCAGCCAATCAGCCAATCATCCCCATCAGCTAATCATCCTCATCAGCCAATCAGCTAATCACCCCCATCAGCCAATCAGCTAATCAATTCACTAGCTAATTAAAAATATTTACCTTTGCGCCTCAAAATCTATAAAAATATATCCCATGTCAACAGGCTTTTTTAATGTTCCAATAGCAATTAACGAACCCGTAAAAAATTACGCGCCAAACTCACCAGAGCGCAAGCAATTACAAGATACCATCGCTACTATGCGCGCACAACAAATGGATATTCCCATGTATATTGGAAACCAAGAAGTACGCACTAACGATAAAGCCGTATTAACTTCACCGCACGATCATCAACATGTTTTAGGACATTATCATAAAGGCAATAAAACACATGTATCACAAGCTATTGATGCCGCCTTAGCTGCCCGCGAAAAATGGGTAAATATGAGTTGGGAACAACGCGCTGCCATTTTCTTAAAAGCAGCTGAACTAGCAGCTGGGCCATTCAGAATGAAATTGAATGCCGCCACCATGATGGGCCAAAGTAAAAACGTTTATCAAGCCGAAATTGATGCTGCATGCGAGTTTACCGACTTTTTGCGCTTTAATGTGCAATATATGACAGAGATTTACAAGCAACAACCTATCTCTTCACCTGGTGTGTGGAACCGTGTTGAACAGCGCCCTTTAGAAGGTTTTGTGTTTGCCTTAACCCCGTTTAATTTTACTGCCATTGCTGGTAATTTACCTTCAAGCGCAGCATTAATGGGCAATGTAGTAGTTTGGAAACCTGCCAACACACAAATTTATGCGGCTAATGTGTTAATGCAATTATTTAAGGCTGCTGGTGTGCCTGATGGTGTCATCAACTTAGTATATGTATCAGGACCCGATGCAGGCGATGTTATTTTTAAACATCCAGACTTTGCAGGCATCCATTTTACTGGCTCTACAAGCGTGTTTCAGGATATCTGGAAATCAATTGGAAATAATATTCATTTATACAAAAGTTACCCACGCATTGTAGGCGAAACAGGAGGTAAAGATTTTATTATGGCGCATCCAAGTGCCGATGTTAAAACAGTTTCAACAGCGCTTTCTCGTGGTGCTTTCGAATACCAAGGGCAAAAGTGCAGTGCTGCCTCAAGAGCTTATGTTCCATCAAATATTTGGGAAGAAGTTAAAGCTAACCTGCAGGCCGATTTAAAGTCATTTAAAATGGGCCCAACCGAAGATTTTAGCAATTTTATAAATGCTGTTATTGACGAAAAATCATTTGATAAATTAGCCAAATTTATTGATGCTGCTAAGCAAGATAAAAATGTAGAAATTATAGCTGGTGGAAATTACGATAAAAGCAAAGGTTGGTTTATTGAGCCAACGGTAATTGTGGCCAAAGATCCATATTATGTAACCATGTGTGAGGAATTGTTTGGTCCAGTACTCACCATTTTTGTATATAACGAAAATGAGTTTGAAGCTACTTTAGACATTGTGGATAAAACTTCGGTATATGCATTAACAGGCGCCATTATTGCGCAAGACCGTTATGCTATTGATTTAGCTACCAAAAAATTGAACCAAAGTGCAGGTAATTTTTATATCAATGATAAATGCACAGGTGCGGTAGTGGGCCAACAACCATTTGGTGGCGCGCGCGGCAGTGGTACTAATGATAAAGCAGGTAGTATGATTAACCTGTTACGTTGGGTTTCTCCACGCACCATTAAAGAAACTTTTGTTGCCGCTACTGATTACAGATATCCGTTTTTAGATTAATGTTATTTTGGGCAAGTTTTAGGCTTAGTGAAAAACTAAGCCTAAAACCGCGCTCTCCGCTCCCGCATGGCGGGATAGCTTCTATCGCTCTTGCGGCTTGTCGTTAAATTTTAGCATCAAATAAAACAAATCAGCATTATTTCTAAATAATCTTCCTTACCAACACCTGTTAAAAACAGCTCACTCAATAGCCTGTTTTCAATAAAAATAGTTTCTTTGCCACTAAAGAAAACACTTGAAATATTTTCACCATTTTATATCCCATTTTACTAGCCTATTACTTTGTATTAGCGCAGTATTATTGGCGAATATAGCAAATGCTAATCCTACAAACCTTCCCGATTCTTTAAAAACCATTGCAGGCAATAAAACCGAAATCAAAATCTTTTACAGCAACGGGAAAATCAAAGAAATTATCAAATTAAAAAATAATAAAAAGCACGGCACGCAAAAATCATACAGCAATGCTGCTGTGCTGCTGAGCGAAATAAATTATAAAGAGGGTTTATTGTGTGGCAATTATTTGAAGTATAATGCAGAAGGAAAAATCATTGAAAAAAAACATTATCACATTAGCCCAAATAAAAAATACGCCTGGTTGCATGGCAACTACTTGTTATATGCAGGAAAAGTGCTCATTACAAAAGGGGCCTATAAAGACAGTTTAAAAGAAGGTAGCTGGTTTGAATATTATAACAATGGTTTAATTAAAAGCCAAATTATTTACAAAAACGGACTTCAAAACGGCGAGCAAATTAACTACAATAATAATGGTGAAATACAATACAGTTGTAACTATATTGAAAGCATTGAAAATGGTAAAAAAGTAGCTGTAAAACACGGAAAATATATAGGCTATCACAACAGTAAACAAATTAGCAACGAAGGTAATTATGACTTCGGCAAAAAAACTGGATTATGGCGCGAGTACAATCAAAAAGGTGATTTGTATAGAGAAAGTTATTATAAAAATGGAAAAATTCATGGTGTTAATAATAGCTATAGCAACGAAGGGAAGCTTGAACAAAAAAGTGAATTTTATGAAGAGATTGAAATTGATGGAAAAAAACTTACCAATGTATATAATGGCATCAAAGAAAGATACAAAGCAAATGGTAAATTAGAAAGTCGAGAAAAATATAATTACGGAAAAAAAGAAGGCACATGGGAAACTTATCATGCCAACGGAAACCTAGGAGAAACAAAAACTTTTCAAAACAATTTACAAACAGGCCAATCAATTGCTTATGATGAAGATGGTAGTAAAATTTACGACTGCAGCTACCAAATTATAAAGCCAGATTCCATAGCAATTGCTGTAAAAATAGGTACTGAAATGCGCTGGCAAAGAAGCATTTTGGTATTTGAAACCATATATAAAAATGGAAAAGAAAATGGCCTCCGAAAATCTTATTTCCCTTCAGGAAAAATAGCTTCAAGCCAAAATTTTATTGATGATTTATTACAAGGTGAATCTATTGAGTATTACGAAAGCGGCGCCATTAAATCTAAAAGAAGTTACAATTCTTTTGTTGCAGCCAATAAAGATAAAAAGTTTAATCAAACAGCTTGGTCATTGCAATTCACAGAAGCGGGCAAATTAAAAAGTAAAATTTATTTCGACTCCTTAGGAAATCCCGCAATAAATTACTCCTACAACAATGGCAAATTGAGTCAATTGTCAATTGCAAAAGTGTTAGAATTGAACTATTTTCCTAATGGTAAAGTTGTATCAGAAAAAATTATTTCTAATTATAATACACCCTTGGTTCGTTACTTTTATATGAATGGCAATATTAGAAAAATAGGTTTTCAGAATGCTGAAAATTTAATATTTAATACGCTGCACTTCAAAAATGATGGAAAGTTTTACTATGCTTCTGGCAGTTTTTATAATAAACCCGATACCTTATTACCTCCGCAGTATATTATTTCTGATATGATTGCTGCTGCTGGAGATAAAATAAAACCAAATAAATTTTATACCGATACGATTAAAAATGGGAATTACATTTTAAATTACAACAACGGAAAAACCTATGCCCGCATGAGTTTTATAAACGAATTGCCCGATGGCGATTTTGTTTTTTATCATCCCATTACCAATGATACCATGCTGTATGTAAAATTTAAAAATGGTTATTTAAATGGGCCTTGGGTAGAGAAATTTGGTGGCAAAAATCTTTTGCAAAGAGGGATGTATTGTAATCAAAACATGTGTGGCACCTGGACAAGAAATCAAATTTCGGGTGCACGCTATGAAATAAAAAAATACAATGCAAAAACAGGTATATCATACGCTACAGATGAGTTTTATCCGAATGGAATTTGCAAAAGCAGCAACAATTATGAAACAAATAATTATGAAAACAGAGATGAAAATGGGAATATAACCTATCGCACTATTACATTTGATACACTCAATAAATGGTCGGTAAATGAAAATTATTACAACAATTCTCGTGTACTTAAGAGTAGGAATTTTTATAAAAATAAAGTGCAAGATAGCATTGCTGAAACCTACTATCCATCAGGAAAATTGCAAAGTAAAATGCCTTATAAATACGGCAAAAGAAAGGGTGTTTATATTGAGCTTTTTGAAAATGGTGAGTTAAAAAGAAAATCGAATTGGGAAAATGATATGCTTGAAGGAATGGGTATTGTAGTTACCGAAAAAGGCATCGATACCTTATATTATCATCACAATAATATGCAAGTAAAACAAGCAACCTTTCCTTGTGCTTGCGTTGATACAACCCACAGTACTGCTAGAAATGGATTTGCTCCCATGCTTTTACATTTACTGGAATACGATGACTTGTTAAATTATATTCCCAAATATTTAGTGCCTATTGATAGCTTAAATTACCGTTCCATTTTTTACACTGGTTTTCAAAATAGCAATAGCAGCAACTCGGGTTTTAGTTCAATGAATTTAATGATGTTTAAAACGTTTGCCTTCGCCTTGCCATCTGATCAGCAAATAAAACTAATCTTTAACCCCTGCATTACCAAAGGTTATGTAAGTCGCATGGAGATTAATGCCAGTTACAGTTCAGGCAATAAAAACTACACACATGTTGATCTTTATCCGAAGCGCATAGCCTTAGAATTTTTAAAAGGTCCTGTAAAAAGTGCCGATAAAAATTATCCGCATTTTAAGGCGCTATTTGATACTAAATCAGTGGCATTTAGTGCCGAAAAAAAAATAAAACTTGAAACACAAAAAGAAGCCAATGATTGCTTTGTACCTGCCATCATTAATAATACTCTTGAAATTAATGTAAGTAAAGCTCAACCATATATTTATAATCAAGTAGCGTCTTTTGCTGTACTAGAAAATGATATTAAATTAACACCTGCTGAACTTGAATTATTTTTTGGAATCATTGCCACTGTTTCAAAAGTGCAGCTTACTTTTTATGGGCCCAAAGGCTATCAAACTTTAAATGGAACTTCTAATTTTTTAATGCTAGGCGGCAAATACGCTTGTGGCGAAATAAAAATTAATTGCACCAAAGGCAATAACGAGGTGTATACTTCCATTGAAAATGAAATAAATTTTACCGTTGAAGATATGCGTAAAACACTTGAAAAAAATGACTTTTCGAGACTTAAATTTACCTATGATGTGGCTGGTAAACAATTGATTTTTACTTTTTATACGCAGTCAATATGAAAATAATACTTAGATTTTTGATATTGCTTCTATTGCTAATGCAAGCTATAAAAGGCTTAGCGCAAAACAAAACAGTGTTTGATGTATTTAGCAATCGGGAGTACACATATAATAACAAGTACAAAGAAATTAAAGATGCTGAGCTGAACTTAAATCGTGAAATAGAAATAAATTACTTTGCAATGCGCAATGAAGGCGCTGACGATTATAATACATTAAATGCCTTTATTGAAAAATTAGCCCTGTTTGCTTGGAAAGATGACAAAAGAAAATTTGAGCTGCACAATCAAGTAAAAGCCAGGGTTGGCAATTATCTCGACCAAGTAAATCGAAAAAACAGCGGTTACTATAATTCTTATGATTCAGATATCAATTTAATAGAATTAAAATCCATCGATATTGATTTTGTTTCTATTTGCAATAATAAAATTACGTTTAAGCAAAACTTTGAATACAAGGTAGCATCCAATGGAAGCGGTTATTACAATAACAATAATGAAATAGAAATAAATATTACTGAGTACTTTGTTGCTGATTGCTTTTCTGAAAGTATAAGCGCCTTAAAAAAGGTATTTAACCAAGCAGAAATTAAAAGTTTAGAAAATTTGTTGACACCATATGTACTTCAATATGTTAATGATTGGAAAAGCGATGGAGAAGAAAATGAAAATGAAGAAACAGCATCTGATGTCAATGAGGAAAATACCAGCGCATCAACACCACAAAAGCAAAAAGCAAACAATAGGGGCATAATTGATGTGCAAGCCGCCAATTATTACTGGTACGGATGGGGCTTAATCATTGAATTTCCTGCATACAGCAAAAGCACTTTTGTTAGCCAAGGCAGTTCATATGATATTTTTATTCCTTATGATGAATGCAAGAGTATATTAGAAATTTTTCCGATGTATGCGTCTTTTTCAAAGTTAGCTAAACCACTACATCAGTTTAGTAATTTCGATTATTTTGATATAATTAACAACTATGGTAAATACCGTCAAGAGCCTAAAATTACGAGTCTATTTTTAATGAATAATGCAAACAATAAACCTAAAAAATTAACTGTTGGCAGTTATCAAACTTTTAAAGACAATAAGAAAAACTATCGTGGTGATTTTGTTTATGAGTTTAATCTCAATGCATCAAATTTTCAAAAAGTAGCTGAACAAACCAATTACAGTTATTTCACCGAAAAAGATAATGATAAACCAAACTCTAAAAAAAGAATTAATACCACTGAAAATAAAAAGAATGATGTGTATGATGATAAAGGTAATTTAATGATTAGGAAAGCTGAAAAACCAGGCACTCGTAACGACTATTACTATTTTTACAATGAAAACAATTGCTATTATATTAATACAAATGGAAGGAGTAATTATAGGGAAGATGAAATCAAAAAAATATCTTTTATAAACAATGAATTATGTTTCCATGATGTTTGTTTGTCCTTCAATAAAAACAAGCAAGTAGATGCTATAAAATCAATAAAATATGAACACAATGATGTAGAAATAGGATTTGATGAGAAAGACAGATTAATTGAGGCACATGTTGAAAATGACAGGTATAATTACTTTTACCAATACGATGAGTTTGGTAGATTAATTAAGTATTATTATTACGAATTTCAGCGCATGGAAAAAGAGGTTGAGTACTTTTATCAGGATCAAAACCTTTTACCATTTCTTCAAAAAAAACACACACTTACCAATGATACTTTTGAAGAAGAAACTTATGATTGGGAGTATTGAGGGGGATGCTTTATTTGAGAAAATCCATTTTTCTTAAATAAAATGAGACTTAAATTTTCTTATTCAACTTTTGATTTAGCGCTTTCATTCCTTATTAATTTATAAATCACATTGGTATAAAAGGGCAAAAGAAATAAAGGATTACTAGTTCTGAGCAAAATGTGCCGGTTATGCTTCGTGCGCATTTGGGATTGACAAATTTACATTTCTATCAAGCAACCAATCAAAAACATTCAAGTGTTTTATCCCTGCTTTACTTTGGGTGAAACTATCAGTGGTAATTAGAAACTTTGGATAATTGTCGTTGATTTTTTGCAGCGACCCAAACTCTCTTTCCTCAGTCTTTTGGTTAGATAATTGCCAAGCCACTTGGTAATATTCAATATTTCCGGTGTTGGTTTTGCATACAAAGTCTACTTCACTGTTGCGGCTTGTACCGGTCCAAATTTTGTTGCCCCTTCTTAATAGTTCCAAGTAAACAATATTTTCTAAAATATGTCCCCTGTCTGTCGTTCGTTCCTTTCCCACTAAAATGTTAAGTATCCCAGTATCAACTATATAATATTTTTCTTGTGTAGCCAATTGTTTCTTGCCTTTTAAATCGAAGCGATGCACTTTGTAAAACACAAAACTGGAAATTAAATATTCGAGGTATTTTTCAACTGTGGAGTGGTGTATGCTTTGTCCGTCTTGTTTTAAGGTTTTTGAAATGTTACTTGGCGAAAGTGCACTGCCAACATGGGAAGCCATAAATTTAACGATATTGCCAAAGGCTCGTTTATCATTTATTTGGTGGCGTTGCGATATGTCTTTTTCAATAATTGTAGTGTAAATAGCATATAAATATTCGTAAATTTTGTCATATCCCCCCTCCCGAAGTTCTACACCTTTTGGTAAGGAGGTTTCGTTTACATAATCAAAAAAAAGTGCTTCATAATTAAGATATTTGTTTTCTATATCAATGTTTCGTGCCGTTAAATATTCTTTGAATGAAAAGGGCAAAATGGAAATTTCTATGTATCGCCCGCTCAACAATGTTGCCAATTCACTACTCAATAAAAAAGCGTTTGATCCTGTGATATAAACGTCTACATTATCGGTTGCGAAAAGTCCATCAACTAATTTTTCAAAGTGTGGAATGTTTTGCACTTCGTCCAAAAACAAATAGTTAGACATATTTTCTTGTAATGCTTTCTTAATCTCAAAATAGATGTCATCCCAGTTTTTATTCAAATAATTTTCGGGCAACTCAAAATTATAAAACTGAATTTGGCGATTGCCTACACCAAGTTTTAATAATTTTTGTCGGTACAAGGCCAAAAGTGTGCTCTTTCCTGACCTCCGCAAACCACTCACCACCTTAATAAGGTCTTTATCTCTATAAGACAAAAGTTTATTTATGTATTCATTACGATTGGTTAAGTTTGCCATAAGGCAAAGGTAACAAAAAGAATCATCAAAACTTGCATTTATTGCAAGTTTTGATGATTTAAATAACTGCTACCATTATCTTGAGCCTCTATCTGCCTCATATTTTGAAACTAAACCCGCATTTTTATTGAGACAGATGCATATAAAATTAAAAATTAATTGTTGGAAAAATGATAAACTACAATGTAAAAAATAGATTCAGCTTAGTTGCAAACTAAAGGGGGTATTAGCAACAAAGCAAGGATCGGGAGAAACACCGCGCCAGTGGGTTAATGGGACTATAATACCAGATGATGATTTTTATCTTTTTGTTTATTACCAATAATTACCTTAATTTTATAAATTGTTTTATCAAATGCAACTAAAAATACGCTATAAAATACTATTACCTCTTGCAATTTTTTCAATTTTTGCGATGTTTAATTCGTGCAATAAAAATGAGCCTTTTGGATACAATACTGTTTCAAAAAGAATTGATAAAAACGCCAAGCCAGAGGATCCAAAAGACACGCTCATAAATAAAGCAGACTCTACAAAGTATGTTATTGTTTTAATTATTGATGGCGCGCGTTATGCCGATACCTGGGAGGCAGCAGGAACACCCTTAATTCCTTACAGAAAAACATTGTCAAAATCAGGATTCTTAGGAGCTAGTTTTTATAACAATGGAATAACTTCTACAGTGCCCGGACACACTGCAATTTGCACGGGAGTTTACCAAACTATAAATAATGCAGGTTTAGAAACTCCCGACTATCCATCCTTTTTGCAAGTTTGGCGTAAAACGTTTAATCAGCCTGCAAATAAAGCGTGGATTATTTCTTCGAAAGACAAATTAGAAGTATTAAGTAATTGTAACGATATTAAATGGAAAGATAAGTACAGGCCAATGACTGATTGTGGCATTTCGGGTTTAAACTCAGGATATAGAGATGATTTAACTACTTTAAATAAATCACTCACAGTTTTACAAACTGAGCAGCCAAGTTTAATGCTTATCAACTTTAAACAACCCGATGCAGCAGGTCATACAGGCGATAGTTTAGCCTATTTACAAGGGATATTTGATACAGATAACTATGTAAATTTATTGTGGAATTTCATACAAAGCAATGAACATTATAAAAACAAAACAGCATTCATTGTTACCAACGATCATGGCAGGCACTCTGCAGGCCATTTAGATGGTTTTATTTCTCATGGCGATGATTGTGCAGGTTGCAGGCACATTGAGTTTTTAGCACTTGGTCCTGATTTTAAAAAGAATTATGTTGCTACCACCGCCTATCAACTTACTGATATTGCACCAACAATAGCTTATTTACTTGGCTTTAAAATGCCTGTGGGAAGCGGAAAGGTAATTAAGGAATTACTTTAAGGTAAATTTACAATTAGGCATTATGCAATTCAATTACTGTTATCTCGGGTAAAATACCAACACGGCCCGGATAGCCTATAAAACCTAGGCCACGATTTACATATAAAAATTGTTTTCCTTCTTGATACAAGTCAGCCCATTGCTTGTAAAAATACTTTGACGGACTCCATCTAATTCCAGGTATTTCAATGCCAAACTGCATGCCGTGAGTGTGCCCACTAAAGGTAACATCAATATCAGGATAGCTTGTTCTTACTTGTGCATCCCAATGTGAAGGGTCATGCGAAAGCAATAATTTAACAGGATAATTTTCGGTACCTGCATGCGCTTTTTTTAAATCGCCATACTTAGGAAATCGCATGGCAGCTCCCCAATTTTCAACACCAAGCACAGCAATTTCTGCCTCTCCTTTTTTTAGTGTGATATGCTCATTCATCAATAATTTCCAACCAAATTCAGCATGTAAATTTTTAATGTCTTGTAAATTTTTTTGTTTTGCCTCAGTACTTGGCCATTGCACATAATCACCATAATCATGATTGCCCAATGTGGAGTAAACACCTAAAGGTGCTTTAACCTGCTTGAAAATAGCTGTAAAAGGAATGGCCTCATCTGTAATGTTATTTACCAAATCGCCAGTAAAAAAAATTACATCAGCATTTTGTTCATTAATCAATTTCAACACTTTTTCGAGTGGAGCCGATGAAACAAAACTCCCCGAATGAATATCACTTAATTGCAATATTTTTAGGCCATTGAAGGCAGCAGGTAATTTAGGCAATACCAATCTTACTTTTCGCACCTTGTAATCAAAGCCAGATTTTACCATGCCATAAATAAATGCACTCAGCGGAATGGCTGCAAACACAACAGCTATTTGATTTAAAAACTTTAAGCGTGTTGCACTGCCAACTTTATCAGCATTTGTAGCAGCGGGTGTAAAAACGGCATTAAATAACCACCTAAATAATCGGCTAAGATCGTCAACCAAAATAAAGGTAGATCCAATGAGTTTACAAATTATTAAAACAGCGGCAAATGCAAATAAGTAAATACGAGCAAAAGGCCACCACTCTTGAAAAGGAATTGCCATTGCAATTAATAAAAGTAAAATAGTATATGCAGTAAAGCCCCAATAAATATTGCGCAACATCACTTTTTTGAAAGGACTTAAATTAGCAATCAACAAAGCAATAGCTTGGTAAAAATACAAATCAATGAGCAGTACTAAAGCTATTCCAATAACAAAACGCATTACAAATGGCATAAAAGAAAGTTAAATCATATAGGTAAACATTGCATTAAACCAAAGGTTTATATGCTGTTTAATAAAAATCGATATTGTAAGGCATACGCGTTTGTATTCCTTGCATACGAAGTAATTCAGTTGCTTTATTGAAGTAGCGTGCTTCTTCACCTAGTTTGTAGCTCATATATCTTGTTTCAGCTTCATTACCCAATTCAGATAAAAGCGCTTTAATAGGATCCTTAAATTCAGGCAATTCAACAGTGCGGTATTTTTTAAGCTTGGCCATTTTTGCAGCTGCTGCAATTGCATCTTGCAAACCACCAAACTCATCAACCAAGCCAATGTTTTTAGCTTCTACACCACTCCATACACGTCCTTGGCCAATACTATCAACACTTGCTTGCGACTTTTTACGGCCATTGGCAACTCTTTTGGTAAAGGTATCATACACCATTTCTACCCCTTGTTGAAATATTTGTTTTTCTTCAGCTGTAAGCGGGCGAGTCATAGAACCAAAGTCTGACAAACGATTTGTTTTAACTGTATCAATAGTAATTCCTAATTTGTTATTAAGCATTTTTTGGGCATTAAATATCAACCCAAACACCCCTATTGAACCTGTTATTGTATTTGGACTTGCAAATATTTTACGTGATGCGGCGCTGATATAATAACCTCCTGAAGCAGCTACATCGCCCATTGAAACAATTACTGGTTTCACCTTGTTGGCAAGCTCAGCTTCGCGCCAAATAACCTCGCTGGCAAGTGCGCTGCCACCCGGAGAATTTACGCGTAACACAATTGCTTTTACCTTATCATTTAAACGCGCTTCTCTAATTGCCTTTGATAGTGTTTCAGATCCTATTTTATCACTTTCTCCCTCCCCACTTTCAATTTCACCTGAGGCATATATAATGGCAATTTGTGGGTCTTTCAAACTTTTCTTTTCCTTATCGGGAGATTTACTGTATTTGCTTAATGTAATTAGTTGAGGACTATCGTCTTTTTTAGTTTTCCCTGTCAATGTTTTCAATTCTTCTATTACTTCATCTTTATAAACCAATTTGTCAACTAGTTGGTATTTGATGGCATCTTCAGGCAC
Organism: Chitinophaga pinensis; assembly: GCA_945872355.1. Classification (GTDB taxonomy): domain Bacteria; phylum Bacteroidota; class Bacteroidia; order UBA4408; family UBA4408; genus CAIKXD01. Next base: position 73,027 of record CAMBZU010000002.1, on the reverse strand, counting down.
TCTAATGCTAAAATTGTTAGTAATTGTATTTAGTTCTTCAACACTTATTTTACGTGAAGCAGCAATATTGCCCAGCATAAAATTCCAAATATTTTGCATGAAAGCTCTTGTTTGAATGCGGTTATCGGCACTCATTTTATCTAATATAAAAGGCTCTACAGCGCTCTTATAACGGCCATGACGAATTACTTGTGTTTCAACTTCAATCTTGTCTAACAAGCCTTTATAAAACATAATTTCTGCACCTAAACCTTTTAATTCCATGGCTCCTTGAGGGTTCATATATATTTTATCGGCAACACTTGCCAAATAATATGATTTTTGCGTGTAAACTTCACTGTAACTTATAATTGCTTTGCCCGATTTTTTAAAATCTATCAATGCGTTTCTAATTTCTTCTACTGTTGCAATACCGCTATTAATAGTGCTTAACTCCATGTAAATGCCTTTAATATTTTTGTCTTCTTTTGCTTTACGCAGATTTTCTAAAATGGTATTTAATCCGGTGCTACCTTCGGTATTAAAGGAAGCAAAACTGATATTTTCGAAAGGGTTTTTTGATGCGCGATCAACAATTGGTTTTTGAAAATCTAAAAACAACATAGAATTACTTTTAACGTCAGTCACCTTTTCATCGTCAAAAGAGTTAACAGCTGCCGAAATAATCCCTACCAAAATAAAGATAAGCAAGATAGAACCTAATACAAAGCCTAACATAGAGGCAAATAAAAACTTAAAAAACTGACGCATAGCTTATTTTAATTTATTAAGGAGCAAATATATAGCTATTTACACATGCCAATTCAAAATATTGGTTAATTGAATTACATAAAAATTAAAGTCGAATTTACTGAAACTAGGCGCTAAATAATCCTGCTTACCTTTAAACCAAAAGTACCTAAATTCAGTTTAATCCTGCTTTCTAAAACTTTTCTCATTTCTTATTGTTTTCTAACAATTTCCAAGCATTTTAATTAGTAATTTCGTCGCGCTTAAAATTAAAAGAATGATTAATTCCACCGAAATAAAAGAGGATGTAACCATTATGTTTGCTGGAGATTCTGGCGATGGGATACAGCTTACGGGTACCCAATTTACAGATACAGCCGCCCTCTTTGGTAATGATATCAGTACTTTCCCAAATTTCCCTGCAGAGATTCGCGCTCCACAGGGTACTTTAGCTGGTGTTTCTGGTTTTCAGCTTCATTTTGGCAGCATTGAAATGAATACACCTGGCGATGCACTTGATGTGTTGGTGGTAATGAATGCCGCTGCCTTAAAAGCCAACATCAAGAGTCTTAAAATAGGAGGTACTATTTTAGCCAACACAGATGGGTTTGATCCTAAAAATTTAAAATTAGCTAAATATCCCGACGGCGTAAATCCGATAAAAGATGGCTCGCTTGATGGTTACAAGGTTTATGAAATTGATGTAACCAAACATACTAAAAGTGCTTTAGCAGACAGTGGCTTGGGAACAAAGGAAGCTGAGCGTTCAAAAAATATGTTTGTACTTGGCTTTATATACTGGATGTACCATCGCAACATGGAACATAGTATCAAGTTTTTAGAAGAAAAATTTAAAAAACGCCCCGACCTCATTGAGGCCAATATTAAAGTTTTAAAAGCAGGCTACAATTTTGGCGATACCAGTGAGGCGTTTAACAGTCGCTTTGAAGTAAAAGCCGCACCAATGCCTAAAGGAATATACCGTGGTATTATGGGCAACCAAGCCACTGCATTGGGTTTAATAGCCGCAGCTGAAAAATCTGGTTTAGGTTTGTTTTATGGCACATACCCTATTACACCTGCTTCAGACATTTTACATGAGTTAAGTAAGCACAAAAACTTTGGTGTAAAAACATTTCAAGCCGAAGATGAAATTGCAGCGATATGTGCTGCCATAGGTGCTTCATTTGGCGGTTCTTTGGGTGTTACTGCTTCATCAGGACCAGGTATTGCGCTTAAAACAGAAGCCATGGGTTTAGCTTTAATGCTTGAATTGCCTTTGGTGATTATTAACGTGCAAAGAGGTGGACCTTCTACTGGCATGCCCACCAAAACAGAGCAAGCCGATTTATTGCAAGCCATTTATGGAAGAAACGGGGAGGCACCATTAGCAGTAGTTGCTGCAAGCACGCCAAGCGATTGTTTCGAAATGGTTTTTGAAGCATGCAGATTAGCTATTGAACATATGACACCAGTGATGTTTTTAAGTGATGGTTTTATTGCCAACGGTGCAGAACCATGGCGCTTTCCAAATGCCAGCGAACTTAAAAATATTAAAGTACAATTTGCCAAAGAGAAAAACAAGGGCGATAAATTTATGCCATACTTACGTGATAAAAAATTAGTGAGACCATGGGCAATTCCCGGTGTAGCAGGTTTAGAACATAGGATTGGCGGCATAGAAAAAGAAGATATTACGGGCAACATTTCTTACGATCCTGACAATCATGAGCACATGGTGAAAACAAGGGCTGCTAAAATTGATAACATCGCCGATTATATTCCTTTGCAAACAATTGACAATGGCGCTGCTGATGCTGATGTTTTAATTTTAGGTTGGGGGGGTACTTATGGCGCGCTTAGAAACGCTACTGCAGAGCTACTTGCCGAAGGAAAAAGTGTGGCACATGCACATGTAAAATACATGCATCCATTTCCTAAAAATTTGGAAATATTACTGCGCAATCACAAACAGGTGCTTATTCCCGAATTAAATAATGGGCAATTGATTAAAATTATTCGCGATAAATTTTTGATTCCTGCACATGGATTGAATAAAATTCAAGGTCTTCCTTTTTACAGTGCCGATATTAAAAATGCTGTTTACAAATTATTAAACTAAACGATAACTGCGCTGCCTCATAAAATAAAAAACAAGCGTTTTCATCAAACAAATTTTACATGAGTACTGAAACAAATCAAATGACAGCTAAAGACCTTATCACCGACCAAGAAGTGCGTTGGTGCCCCGGTTGTGGCGATTATTCTATATTAAAACAGGTGCAAACAGTGATTCCTGAATTGGGCTTGAAACGAGAAAATATTGTATTTATCTCGGGAATTGGTTGTTCATCTCGTTTTCCTTATTACATCGAAACTTATGGCATGCACAGTATACATGGTAGAGCCACGGCTATTGCAAGTGGTTTAAAGTCGGTGCGCAACGATTTAAGTGTTTGGCTGGTTACCGGCGATGGCGATTCCATGTCGATTGGCGGAAATCACTTTATACATATGATGCGTAGGAATTTTGATGTAAATATTTTACTGTTTAACAACGAAATTTATGGCTTAACAAAAGGACAATATTCACCTACTTCACACGAAGGTCAAATTACAAAATCGAGCCCTTACGGAGCTATTGATCATGCTTTTAACCCAGCGGCATTATGTTTAGGAGCCGATTCAACATTTGTAGCTCGCGCTATGGACAGAGATCCAATACAGTTGCGTGAAGTTTTAAAAAGAGCACATTTGCATAAAGGCACTTCCATATTAGAAATATATCAAAATTGCAATGTTTTTAATGATGGCGCATTTGAAATATTTACCGAAAAAGCAACTAAAAAATTAACTACCCTTTTTGTAAATCACGGGCAACCACTGGTTTTTGGCGAAAATAATAGGAAAGGAATTAAATTAGATGGATTTGCTCCTACAATTGTAGATTTGGAAACTACTTCTGAAAACGATTTGTGGATACATGATGAAAAGGACAGAACTAAAGCTGGCATTTTATCGCGCATGTTTGATCATCCTTCCACCGAGGGCGCTATGCCTCGACCATTTGGTGTTTTTTATTCAGAAGATAGGGCCTGCTACGAAGATTTATTGAATCAGCAAGTAGAAGATGTTACCAATAAACGAGGCAAAGGCAAATTAGATGATATTTTGAAAGGAAATAGCGTTTGGGAAATTAAGTAAATATTCATCAAATTGCCCTTGTAAAAGGCTATTTCTTTTGCTGTTATGAATTATTGAGCTGTTAGATTTAATTTCCATGCTTCTTCCAAATCCCAATTGGCGCGTAAGTTCATGGGCGCATTCATAAAAATTATCCTTTCAGCTTGTTTTTTCTTAATAAAATTACCTGTATCCCATTCATTATTATTATTGCTATCAATCACTATTTGGGCCTTGTAGATACCTGGTTTAAAATTAAGATAGTTGATAGTACCATAGTTATTTAATACTTGCGTTTTAACTATATCTCCTTTCTCATTTAAAAGTTGCAGCAGTATATTCTCCTTTGTAAAATCAATAATTTTAGCTGTACTATCAGCTTTAATGGTCAAATATAAATTGCCCACACTTTCTATGGATGGCACTTTAAACTTTGATATTATAGTATCGTTTTTATAACCAAAGCAGTCTTTGAATGCACCCGGAAAAATGGTTAAACTGTAACTACTATCGTTCTTAAACTCGCAATCCAATTGTAACTTCCTCCCTAAACTGTCTCTTTTAACAAGCCTGTAAGCCATTTTTTTGTTGCCCTCCAAAATTAAAATGCTGTCTTGGTTAATAGCATCAATAGGATGATTTGAAGTTAACAAGAGCGGGCTATTTAAATCCTTTTCAGCGCCATTTACAGGGCTAACATTAATAGCTACACGCGCATTTGTGAGGCGTTTATTTTTATTCGAAAATTTTTCCTTTGGCAGCACTGCCATCTCAATGGTATCAAAAGTAATTTGATTGTTTTTTAATGCCAGTTTTATGGTATCAATGCTAAAGTCTTTCAGCCAAATATTAACAGTATCTTTAGCTTTGCTCATTTCAATATAAGCCCAATCTTTTTGTTTACTAGTATGCAAAGGCAATAGCTCTAAACCGGTTAATCCTTTATTAAAAACCAAAGTAAAGCTGCCATATTCTCCATTCAATTTATTCTTCAAATAGCTTTTTTCTTCAATCTCTTTAAAAACTTTAAAATCGATATTTTTGTTCGATTGCAAGTGTATTAATGAATCATACATGCCTATGGCTTCTTCAAAATTATCAAAAAGATAATTGCTGTTGGCATCTTTAAGTGCTATGGCGTAATAATTTCCTGATTTAATGTAGTTTAATTTATAATTTCCCAACGCATCACTTATCGCAAAATAATCGGGAAGTTTCTTAAAAGGAAATGAATCTTCTTTACAACGACGCTCTTCATACAACATTATTAAAACATCCTTTTCATTTGCATTATTAAAGGCTTGCGATACCTTACCAGTTAATTGCAGTGAATCGATGAAACTCCCGGTACTAAAAATGTAACTTAACCCAATTAATTCGTTTCCTTCGTTAACATCAGCAATCGATTTCCCAAAGTTAAAATTGTAAGTGGTATTTTCTTTTAATGTGTCATCAAAAGTAACAGTGAGTAGTTTTCCTCTTATTTTATAATCGGGTGTTTGCTTTAATGGCGGAGAAATAATCCATTGCTTATTTGGGTCTTTTACAACAAAAAACTCGTTAAGCTCAATAGTGAAAGATTGACCTTTAAACTGCAATGTTTTATTTTCGGGCAGGTATTTTAAAACCTCTGGTGCTTTTATGTCGGCTTGGCCGCCGGTTGGCCTAACAACCTGCGCACATCCGGTAAATAGGATAATAAAGGCGCAAACTTGCATTGCAAGGTTCAAAAAACTGAAACTTTGATATTTATTTGAATGCTTCATTAATGGATGCAAAAGAACACAATTTTTTTATCTCTGTAACACAGCTTCTAAAATCACAATTATGTTAATTACTTTGTTTAAACTAAAAACCAAGAGGTCGTAAAAAAATTAAAGTGGCTAGTACCTTTGTAGGCTAAGGTGTTTAATTTTATGATGGAAATTCATTTATCGGATATAGTTTTTGGTGTATTTGTTTTTGCAGCTGCAGTGCAGCTGACGTATTACCTGTTTTATTATACCCGTGTGGCATGGTTTAAACCAAAAAGCGACTTTCACACACAGCCTCCTATTTCTGTAGTTATTTGTGCTAAAAATGAAGCCTTAAAATTACATAAGAACATCCCACTGTTTTTTCAGCAAGATTATCCGCAATACCAAATTGTGGTTGTAAATGATTGCTCTGTTGATGAATCGAGCGATATTTTAGAAGAATTTCAAAAAAAGTACAATAATTTACATGTTGTTGAACTGAATGAAGATGATATTAAAGCACATGATAAAAAACTGGCTTTAACACTGGGTATTAAAGGTGCTAAATACGAGCATTTGTTGCTTACCGATGCCGATTGTGTGCCAATGGACAGCAAGTGGATTGCAAGTATGGCGCGTAATTTTAGTAACGAAAAAGAAATTGTAATTGGCTATGGTCCTTATAAAAAAACCAGCGGGCTGCTCAATAAATTAATACGCTTCGATACATTTTTTATTGGTGTTCAATATCTTTCCTTTTCATTAGCTAAAAATACCTACATGGGTATTGGCCGAAATTTAGCCTACACTAAAACTTTGTTTTTTAAACATAAAGGTTTTGCTTCGCAATATCATATTCAATCGGGCGATGATGATTTGTTCATCAACAAAGTGGCTACACAGCAAAATACTGTTGTAGAACTCAACGCTACCTCCTTTACCTATAGCGATCCTAAAACAAGTCTTGGGGCTTGGATTAAACAAAAAAGAAGGCATTTAACAACCGCTAAACATTATAAACCTTCACATAAATTTGGGCTTGCCTTAGGAAGTTTTACTCAATATTTGTTTTTTATAAGCTTTGCGGCATTAATGTTTTCATCATTTGATATAAGTATTGTTTTATCAATTTTTGGCTTCCGACTTGTCACTCAATTTATCATCTTGCGTAAGAGTATGATTTTATTGAAAGAATCAGATTTACTTTTATTTTCTCTATTTTTTGAAATATTATTATTGGTGTTATATCCAATAATTTATATTGGTAACGCTTTTGTAAAAAAACACAAATGGAAATAGGCAATAATTTAACCGAAAAAGGTCAATACGACTACAAATTAGTGATATTAGCAGTAGAACATGGCGATCAACGTGCTTACGCTGAACTAATGGGTCGCTACAAAGAATCGGTTTACTTTATGTTGCTTAAAATGGTTAATAATAAAGATGATGCCGATGATTTAACTATTGAAGCTTTTGGCAAAGCGTTCCGCCGCTTAGCTCAATACACCCCTAATTTTGCATTTAGCACTTGGCTGTTTAAAATTGCCACCAATAATTGTATTGACTTTATTCGTAAAAAGAAAAACAAGGCTACTGTATCTATTGATAAACCTTTCGAGAATGATGAAGGAGGGGAGGTTTCAATAGATATTAAAGCACCTATTCTTGATCCTGAGGAAAACTTTATAAAAAAACAGAAAAACATTTTGATGCGTGATGTGGTAGAAAAGTTGAAGCCTAAATACCGCACCCTTGTTGAAATGCGTTATTTTGAAGAACTCTCCTACGAAGAAATATCAGAAAAACTAGATTTGCCTTTAGGCACCGTAAAAGCGCAACTTTTTAGAGCGCGTGACTTGTTGTATAACATCTTAAAAAATAGCAAGGCTGGGATTTAGAACATTCGCATTAACTTTAAAAAACATATTTTGTTTCTTAAATACCGAATAAATCATTGCGAAGCAGCAAGTTACGGAACAATTGCTTTCACAACTATACTAATTGTTTTTCCATTTTAAATTTACAATAATTTTATTGGGTGCAACTGCTTATAAAACGCAGCAATAGCCTGTAGTAAAACCAATTGGCTTAAGCGCCTAAAACATCTTATACCAATTGCATATTTATTTTTTAGGCAAAAAAAAATAAATATGCAATGGTTAATGCCCATAATACTTGAAATTAGCACAATAAGGCCATGCTGCAATTGGACTAAATTGAAAGTGTAATCGGTATTATTTTGCTTTTTCTAATGCGTTGCAAAAACAGATAAGCACAACGTATTATTTCTGCCATCAATTTTCAATATTTTTTTATCTCCAAGTTAAAATCTGATGTTTTTTATCAGCTGTTTTTTACAAAAAAAAATTATTTTCCTCCGTTTCTAATTGTAATTGTCTCTTTACTTAATAGAAATAGCAAGCCTTTCAGAATGTTTATACCCATCAAAAAAAATAATTTAAAAATCATCTTTCGGGGTGACATTAAATAATTTTTGAAGCATCTACTATTGTAACGCAATCATTTGCATTTCGAAATTCAATTGACTTAATCAAAAATAAACAGTACAAACTTTTTAATAAAAAAAACAATGAAACTAATTAACTATTTAAAAAACAAACTTAACAAGCGTTCACTTGTTTGCGCAAGTTTAAGCGCTTCAATGTTGTTGCTCTCATCTATTGAAAGCAATGCGCAAAACCAGCCCGAAATTATTAAAAGTGAAACCCATCTTGGTGGTTATCATATCAAATGTAATGGCCAAGGCAGTGGTGTATTGAAAGCAACTCCTGATTTTGGGAGTGCCCCATATACCTTCCTATGGAACACAGGAGATACGGCTGCTACGATAAGTGACTTGGCTCCTGGAACTTATTTTGTAACCGTTACCGATTTTAATAACAATGTACAAACAGATACATTTAAATTGAAACAACCACGGCCTTTTACTTTCGAAAGTAAATTAAGTGATTTTAATGGATATAATATTAGTACAAATGGAGCGAGTGATGGAAGTATTGAAATTTTTGCAAATGGCGGAACCCCACCTTATCAATACCAGTGGAACAATGCCGACAGTGTAAGTATCAGAAAAAATTTAACCGCAGGAAGTTATGGTTTTACCATTATAGATGCTAACCAATGCATTACAAGTAGCAGTATTACACTCACAGCGCCTGCGCCCATGCAAGTAAGTTTTAGTAATATACAAGGCACACAATGTTTTAATGGAAATGACGGAAAAGCTACCCTAAATATTAATGGTGGCTTGGGTGATTTTAGTGTGGTTTGGAAAAACGGAAGTTTTAACATGAGCCCCGATGATCTTTATGCGGGCTATAATGCAGTAAGAATTTATCAGCAAGGAAGAGCTGTTTTAGATACAGGTGTTACTATACCCGGACCTAGTGCTATCGAAAGTCAGTTTGTATTAAGTCAATACAATGGTTTTAATGTAAGTTGTGCAGACTGTTTTAATGGAAGTATAAATACAACTGTTACGGGCGGCACAGCGCCATATACCTATCAGTGGAATGATGCAAATAATAGCACATCAAACAACCTTAATAATTTAAATGGAGGAGAATATAATTTATTAATTACAGATGCCAATGGTTGCACATTAAAAAACAGTGTTTATTTAAGCATGCCAACGCCTATAGATTGGAGCAGATTTGGAAATTCAAATATTGATGCAGCAGAGTTTATAGGGAGCACAGATAATAGCCCTTTGACGTTTAAAGTAAATAATGAAGAGGTATTAAAAATGGAAAGCGACACAGTTAATTTTTATACAAAAATCAGATTTACTGACATAAACACCGACACCATTTTTTCTAATAACAGTAAACTTTTAGGGATAGACGAAAATGGCAATATAAAAGCATTTGAGAGAGGTGAAATATTGCCTGGCCCATCTTTTCCTCCCGGATGTTCTAGCTGTGGTTGCAGTCCTGTAATTGGTTGGGGTGTACCTTCAGATATGATTAATGGTGTTAATGTGCCGATAGTTACAAATGATATTGTTAAGTGCCCACTTGATGGAAATGTAGGGATAGGCACTACACACCCTGAAGCAAATACTAAATTAGATTTACAGGGTGAAATAGCTATTTCTGGTGAAAGACTAAGCGTGCTTTATAATGGAAACGTTGGTGTAGGTACAAGCGCTCCAAATGAGAAACTCCATTTGTTTGGTGGAAACTTTAAAGTATCATGTCCTTGGGATAATCAAAATCCTGTATTCTTTGCAGACCACACTCAAAAAAATGTTGGTGTTGGAACAGCATCACCTCGAGGTAAATTCGAAGTTAAAGTAAATGAGTCAGACAACTTGACTTTTGGCGCTATGCATACAATGGCATCGGGATATGCTACATCTTACATTGGGTTTAATTTTTTTAGAGATGGAAATGCCAATTGGAAAACAACAAGTGATGGCTCCAATAGCGGTGGATCAGTAATATTTAGTAATGTATTAGGTGATTTAATGTTTTCAAACGTAAATGGTGAAAGCATTCCTGATGAGATAACTACAAATGATGCAGGAATTAAATTTAATACAAAAATGACCCTGTCAAGCGATGGACGACTTGGCATTGGTGTAAATCCAAGAAACGACCTCGATTTACTTAACTACAAATTGGTTGTTAATGGAAATATTAAGTGTAAAAAATTACGTGTTGATTTGCAAAACTGGGGCGACTTTGTTTTTGACTCAAACTATGAATTGATGGATTTGAATAGCATAGAGCAATTTATTTCTAAAAACAAGCACTTACCGGGGATGCCAGATGCAGCACAAATTGAAAAAGAAGGTATAGAGGTTGGTGAAATGGTAAGGTTGCAACAAATAAAAATTGAAGAATTAACCTTGCTTTTAATAAAGATGCAAAAGCAAATTGACTTATCTACACATAAAAATTAATACTAAAAGTGTTTCTTTTGGGGAGTTAATTTTTTTAATAGATTAGCCAAAAAAATTGCGAATATTTTGCACCAACACTAAACTATTTAATCAATAATCTAAAATAAAACTACATGAAAAATTTCCTTTTTATAGCCAGTCTTTTTATCAGCGTAATTGCATTTAACTCTTGCAAAAAAGAGATTTCAGAACCCGAACAAAAAGCCGATGGTAGTAATGTTATCTATCTTAAAATAGACGATCAAGAAGAGTTTTTATTGGACAGCAGAAATAAGAGGCTTCATAAAAAAACTGCAGGAAAATTTGATGATTATGACAATCAAATTGTTAAGTATTATGAATATACTATCAACAACAAGGTTGTTACAGAATTTTCGATCTATCTTATTCCGTTTAATTATAAGAAAGCTGAATTACAAAAAGCCTCCATTGTTTTGCGTTTCGATAAACAAACACAATTATTAGACACCTCTTTTTTAAGAGCATATTTAAAGGAAACGGCGAACTCTGTAATTAATTTCCATGTCAATAAAAATGAATATAAGGAATACTATGTTGACTCTATTTTAGATTACAAATTGATTAAGTTGGATACGGTAAATAAAATATTTACATTCTCAGCCAATTGCACTTATAGTCGCAAGCCACTAGTAACACCAACAAACCCCAAAATTTATTTTTACATCGACATAAAATATTCATTATGAAAAAGATTATAACTCTATTAATTTTATACAGTGCTGGGCTTTTCGCACAAAACGAAACTGACTGTCCTTTTCAAGCACAAAAGTATGTGCCTTATGATGGTGAATTTACATCAAACACTAGCTACTTACCTGTATATTATTCTCAGTTACTACAAAACAACAGTAATTACGATAGGCCAGTAAGTCACTTAACAAATCCAGCAGTAGCATCATGTTTCTACAAAACGTCTATTCATAATCATGATTCTATTCTAAAGCCTTTTGTTTTTGTTGAAGGAATCTCCTTTGAAAAACGAGGAATAAATAATAATTTATACACTATGGCAAGTTACTTCAGACAAGACTGGTATCCATCACCACCACCAGATGAACCTGAATGCATTGCTAGTTTTAATTCAGCACCATTGCATCTAAATGATAATGTTGGCTATTCAACTTTTAATTGGGCTACATTAGTTACGGGAATAGATGCTGAAGGCTATCAAGTAGGCGACCCTTTGAAAGTTGAGAAATCTCCCGAATTGCTAAATCAATTGTGTTGTGCTGGTTATGATATTTGCTTTGTTGATTTTATGAGCGGGGAGGCTTACATTGAATCTAATGGCGAAGCATTGTATTCAATTTTAGTGCAGCTGCACCAAAAACTGGTTGATAACAATAGCAATGAAAAAATGGTAGTATGCGGTGCTAGTATGGGGGGCTTAGTTGCAAGATATGCTATTAATAAATTAGAAGCAGAAGGTCATACTGATTGGGTTGAAAAATTCATCAGCTTCGATGCTCCTCAAATGGGTGCCAATATCCCTCTTGGGCTACAGTATACCTTGAAACATTTGAAAGGATTAAGTAATGAAATAGAGGATAAATATACTAAGCTTGTTTGCCCTTCAGCTTCACAATTGGTTAATTATTCTTGTTTAGAAACCAATCTTATAAGCCCAATCACGTTTACTACACCTAGCCCTTCTATAGAAAGAGCTGCCTTGCTAAATAATCCTTATATGGGATGGCCGCAGCACTGTACTAAAATTTCAATCAGCAATGGCAGTAGACTTGGACTTACTCAATCTGACAATCACCAAGTAGGTGAAAAAGTGTTGGATATCGACGGTTTGATCGATTTAGATATTTATTCACTGCCGCTAAATGATAATAATTACAAAAAGGTTTTCGACTTTGACCCTCCTTATTGTGTAACTTCTTTATTATCAGCAATGCCTTTAGGGGCAATTACCCAACAATCAATTAGAGTAAAAAATACCATGGCCTTAGATTTAGCTCCAGGCTCCTTTAGAACTGATTTGGTTGATATTAGAAACCAATTGCCTTCTATTGTTAACAGTGTATTTGGGCAGGCATTAGGCATTTGTAACTTAGGGTGGATAGACAATGCCATCAATAGTGACAGGCTCTGTTTTATACCTTTTTGGAGTTCAATTGGTGCCGTTAATTATGAAGTTTTAATGAAAGCAAACAGTGCAGTAGCAACAGCTGTATCAACTGCCATTTTTGACGGTGATTCAAAATTTGTAGATCCCAGTCATACTGTTTCATACTTTGATGTAGTGTATGCACCAACAAGCAACCAAAGTCATGTGGAAATCACCTATGAAAATATTGACTGGGTGATGCATGAATTAACGGGTATGCCTGAAACTATTATTCATCAAAATAAATTCTTACTATCTAATACTTATAAAGCCTCTAATTTTATTACAGCAGGTAATAATATTTTCAACGATCCAGATTGTAATCAAACACAAAATGGTAACGGAGTTGGCCCAATTGGCAACATAGGCTCATTTTCGCCTTGTGGAGATGTTGTTGTTTTAAATAATAATAATGTATTTTATAAAGCAGGCGGATATATCAGCTTAGAGCCAGGATTTTATACACAAGATGGTGCTCTTTTTGAGGCAGAAATAATTAATATTTCTAATTGTTATTCAAATGGCAGAATGGCGCCTACCACAAATGAAACCGTTATTAATACAAATAATAGTGTGTTCGAATCTGTTAAAAAAGAGCCTATTAAAAGTATAAATTCATTTATTGAAAATAGTATTCAACTTTTCCCTAATCCTGCTAATAATATTTTTGATATCAGCAGCAGCGAAACAATTGAATCTATAGCTATAAGTTCATTAATTGGCACTAATATTAGCAGCACAATGGTGAATGAAAAAAACTTTCGAATTTCTACGTCTGATTTAGCGAATGGGATTTATTTAGTAAATATAAAAACACCAACTAAAACAGCTATTAAAAAGGTGGTGGTTAGGCATGAGTAAATAATGAGAAGGCACTCGACTAAGCCTTGTGCCTTCTTATATTTTAGGCTTAGAAATAAATGCTGATTTGCTTTTAAAATAAAATAATTTTAGTTTAATTCTTAATAATTTAAACAATGAAACATACACTTATTAAAATCATTTTTTTCGCAATTATACTGGCTGGTTTTGCTGCCTGTAAAAAAGAAGTTTATCCCGAAGAACTTCACTTTATTGTTATAGATAGTTTTACAAGAAAGCCAATTGCAAATGCTGCCGTTTATTTATCCAAAACCTGGCAAAATCCTCGTAAAATTGGGAATAATGCCCAAGCTGGTGATTGGTTTCCAGAATATGGTCGTAAACACATGATAGAAACACAAACAGGAAATACTAACAACGAAGGAAAAATTAGTTTTTCTCAAGATCATAAAAAGTACTTATACATAATACCTAGCGCTATTGCCGAAGGCTACCAAATGCCAGTTTTAGATACTTTGAGAAAATTCAGAAAAAAGAATGCAAACGATGCGGTATATGAAATTGTGATGCAGCCAATGGTTAAAACTACCTTCATTTTTAAATCACAAACCGTAGGTGCTGAAACAGATTCACTATTGTTTTCATCTTTCGATAAAGTAAAAGTAATGAGAGGCGCTCAAATAGATGATAGTTTGGTTGTTTATACTAGAAATTATATTGGCGAGTTAAATACAAATGTATGGTATGGCGGAAACATTAGCAGAAATGGAAAAAAACAAACGCTTTGCAGCTACGTAGTTTCGCAAGTAAATAAAAACAATGCCTTCAGAATAAATATTGATTTATAAAGCCTTCTCCTGCGCAGCTTTTGTTGTTCAATGCCTTATTATCATTGAGCAATTAAAGAAATAAGATACTGAAATTTATAGGAATTTAATTCAAAAAATAATGGTCGTAAATAGGAGTAAAGGGACTCCTGTTAAAACCATTATGGCACTAAGCGGAAGCCTTTTAGGCAATGCTTAGTGTTTTTATACTGTCTATTAAACCCAAATTAATCAATAGGAGATTTAAAAAATCGAACTACTTGATTTAGTTGGGTTAATCCCGAAATAGAAAATGTTATCAGATTTGTAAAAATCTGATTTACAATTTCTTTATCGTTTACGCATTTCTAATGCGTAATCTGGGTTTAAACCTAAATAAGATCTAGTTAGCCCTTTCTTGCCGAACTGCTTTATTTGTACCAATGTGATTTATAAATTATGACAATAATTTAAAATCTTACATTGGTATAATTTATTAATAACGCTTTTGCTTTAAATTAATCGATTGCAAGTTTAATTTAATCATCTAAAACATTTATCTGCTTATAGTTGTTTGTTTATAAAGGTGATTAAACATACATTTACACATTAAATTTTTTGCATGACATGAAAATTACTCGCTTTTCGGTGATTGTTATAATTTCTCTCACTGTTTTTATATTATCCATTTTTGCAGCGCAACAAAATAAAGCTACTTCAAGATACCACAGTAAAAAAGAATTGGCTTCTTTTCAAATGCATACAGGGCCAATTGGTCCTGGTCAGTATTTTTTACCTTCATCTCGCTGTGCCGGCTGTCATGGAAAAGACTCCTTAGGTTGGGCCAATGTAGATGAAAATTTAGTAGATGTGAATTTGTATGACCGTTGGTCTGCTTCTATGATGGGATTGAGTGCTCGCGATCCTTTATGGAGAGCAAAAGTGAGTCATGAAAAATTGGTAAACCCAGCTCATGGTCTTGATCTTGAAGATAAATGTACTAGTTGTCATGCACCAATGGGCCATTACAATGCACATTTTAATGGGGCTTCTCATTATACTATTGCCGATTTTGATAACGACTCACTAGGCATAGATGGAGTTTCATGCACCGGCTGCCACACCATTGGTGCAAATGGTTTAGGCACTACCTTCTCAGGGCAAATACCTTATGATACTACTAGGCATATTTATGGTCCTTTTGTAAGCCCAATGGTAGGCCCAATGCAACTATACACTGGTTATACACCAACGTATAGTTCACATATAGAGGATGCAAAGTTATGTGCTTCTTGCCACACTTTAATTACCAATACAGCAGATCTTAATGGAAATGCTACGGGAGGTGAATTTGTGGAACAAGCTACTTACCACGAATACAAAAACTCTGTATACAGCCAAAATAATACTTCTTGTCAAAATTGCCATATGGCCAGAATTAGTGATCCAATCATGATCGCAAATGGCTATTTATCAATAACACCGCGTACACCTTTTAATCAACATTCATTTGCAGGTGCAAATATGTTTATGCTAAAACTTATGAAGGCAAATAAAACAGCTTTAGGAATTGAAGTGCCTGATTTTAAATTTGACACCACACTAATAGCAACCAATGCTATGCTTAAAGAAAAATCGGTTAACTTAACCTTGCATTTCGATAGCGTAGCCAATGATAGTGCATATTTTAGAGTAAAATTAGTAAATAAAGCTGGGCATAAGTTTCCTTCTGGCTATCCTTCCAGAAGAGCCATTTTGCAGTTTGTAGTTAAAGATAATAATAACGATACAGTATTTAAATCTGGTATTTTACATAGCGATTTCAGTGTTGCTGGAGAGAATCCAGCTTTTGAACCTCATCACAATGTAATTAATCAAAGTGGGGTTTCTCAAATTTATGAAATGGCAATGGGTGATGTAAATTCACAATATACATCGGTTTTAGAGCGTGCAGCTGTGTTACTTAAAGATAACAGATTAACACCAACAGGTTTTACCACTACGCATCCTTCCTATGATACTGTTAAAGTTTCTTTGGATGCACTTTCTGATCCTGATTTTAATAAAATAAATGGTGTAGAAGGTTCTGGAACTGATGAGATACATTTCCATGTGCCAATAGCTGGTATAAGCTCAACCATTAATGCAACTGCAAGAATTATTTATCAAACCTTACCACCGAAATTTGTAGCAGAACTGTTCAGCTTTAACAGCGCGCCTATTGATACTTTTAGAAACATGTTTAATGCAGCCGATAAAACACCAATTATTGCCAATGCTGATAGCTTAATGAACCTGCAACTTGTTACCAAAAGTGGCGCACAATTAAATAAGAGAGACGATGTGAAAGTATTTCCTTCTATTACCGCCGATGGCAAGGTAAACGTAAATGCTTATGGAATGCTTGAAATTAAACAAATAGATGTATTTACTACCAATGGGAAGATAGTTTTAAGCAAAACGGTAAGCAATAATTCAAAAACAGAAACTATCCTGCTCCCCGAAACGGCAGGTGTATATTTGATGAGGATTAAAACTAGCAAAGTTGATATTTACCGAAAAGTTATCAAACAATAAAAAAAAATTCTTTATTTCGTTCTTTCAATTAATATTCACCACTTAAATTAACACAATTCAAATTATTTACATGAAAACAATGATTAATCTTAAGTCTCTTATTGGGACCACTGCTTTAATGATGGGTATTTTATCCGCTCAAGCGCAGGTATTATCTTTTACCAACGCAAATGCTAAATTGCCAAATAATGCGGTAAATTATCGTAGCGGAAACTCTGTTTCAGTAGCAGATGTTAACAATGATGGATTAGACGATATTATTCGTTTAGACCAAAGCAATGACCTAAACATTGAAATACAGCAAATTAATGGTTCTTACACCAGCTACTTTTTAGGCACTTTTGCAGGAGGTAATGCATGGGGAATGACTGTTGCCGATTTAGACAATAACGGCATTAAAGATGTAATAGCTGGTATGGGCTCTACAGGATCTATAGCGTTAATTTCACATACTGGTAACAACTACTCAGCAAATATTACTGTGTTGCAAGGAAGTAATTTCTTTTGGCAAAATATTTCAGTGGGCGATTTTAATAATGATGGTTGGCCAGATATATTTGGATGTGATGACGTTAATTGGTCGAAACTATATATCAATAACGGTAATGGGACCTTCAGAAGAATGGCAAATGCACTTCAAAGTTTAACTATTGGTACTGGTACTAAAACTTTAACTGTGCAAGCTAATCTTAGCTTTACTCCTGGTCAGTCGGTTTATGTTACCTACAATAGCGATAATTACATGACAGGTAATGTAGTTTCTTACACTGGTTCAACATTAGTTGTGGATGTAACAGCAATAGTTGGTAGCGGCACTTTTGGTGGTTGGTCTGTTGATCAAAATACAGTAATCAACTTTATCACTCAACCAGGTACCTGGGGCACAACAGGTGATCCCAATAACTCAGGTAATTATGGAACGGTTTGGACCGATTTTGATAGCGATGGCGACTTAGATTTTTATATCGCAAAATGTCGTCAAAGCAGCTCTGATCCTTTAGATTTAAGACGTATAGATGAATTATTTATAAATGATGGTACCTACAAATTTAAAGAAGTAGCTGCTGAAAGAGGTGTTGCTAATGGATGGCAAACATGGACTGCAAGTTTTGGTGATTTTGACAATGATGGAGATTTTGATATTGCAGCAATAAACAATGACCATACTTCTCAAATATTTGAAAATGATGGTACTGGCCATTATACTGAATTAACTACTGCAAACATCAGCACAAGCGGTATTTATCCTTTAGAGTCACAATTTGAAGATTTTGACAATGATGGCTTTATTGACTTATTAGTTACAGGTGATGACGATTATATTTATTACAAAAACAATGGTGATAAAACTTTTACAAGAATTAACTCATTGTTATCAACAAACGGAGTAATGTCATTTGCAACTGGCGATTTAAATCATGATGGTTTTATTGATATCTACGCAAGCTTAGGGGATATATACAACAGTCCTTCAGGTACTTTTGATGATATCATGTATTTAAATAACGGAAATACAGTAAACCACTTTATTTCTTTCGATTTAGAAGGAACTGTTTCACACAATGATGCTATTGGCGCAAACGTTGTGATTTATGGTCCTTGGGGTATTCAAAGACGCGAAGTTCGTTCAGGTGAAAGCTACGGAACTTGCAACTCTTCTATTTTGCATTTTGGTTTAGGAATTAATCAAACTGTAGATTCTGCAACAATTATATGGCCTTCCGGAATTATTCAACATTTATATAATTTAGATGCTGATCAATTTGTAACAGCAGTTGAAGGTGGTTGCTTAATCACAGGTAATACTATTGGCGGCCCTCAGGCTATATGCAATGGTCAAAGCACTACATTAACAGCAGCTGCGGGCTTTAGTTCATACCTATGGAGTAATGGAAGCACTGCTAATTCACTCACAACTTCAACAGTTGATACATACTCGGTAATTGTTACAAATGCTAACGGTTGCAGCAGTATTTCACCATCTATAACTTTGTTAGTTAATCCTATTGAAATCCCTACAATCTTAGCTGTAGGTGAAAGTACTTTCTGCCAAGGAAATTCAATAACACTTACTTCTTCACCAGGAGCTTCATATAACTGGTCTAATGGTGCAAATACCCAAGCAGTAAGCATTACCCAAAGCGGAGCTTACTATGTTGAGGTAATGGGAACTTGTCAAGCTTACATTTCTGATACTATTGATGTAAATGTTTTTCCAGCTCCAGCACCTACTGCCAATGGTGGTTCAGTTGCTAATTCGGGTTCGGTTATATTAACAGCTTCAGGCAATAACTTAACCTGGTATAGTGATGCTGCAGGAATCAATGAAGTTGGAACTGGTGCATTATTTAATACGCCTAATTTAACTTCTAGTGCTACTTATTATGTACAAGATACTTACACTTATGGTGGAGGAATTGAATATACAGGTGCTCATCACCACAGTGGTACATCCATGTATAGTGGGAATACAACCAATGCCTCTTTGCTTTTTGATGCATACGAAGCATTTACTCTTAAAACAGTTAAAGTTTATACTGATACTCCAGGCGATCGTTTGATTACATTGACAGACGCATCTAACACCGTTATTCAAAGTTTAATGGTTAATATTCCAATAGATTCTGCGGTTATCACTTTAAACTTCTCAGTTCCTGCAGGAGCAGGGTATAAATTGGGTACCGATGCTGCACAAAACACAATTCTTTGGGGTAATCCTGGGCCACGTTTAAAAAGAATGCAAGGTGCTGCAGTTACCTATCCTTATTTGATTAATAATTTAGTTTCCATCTATAACTCAACACAAGGTTTAAATGTGTTTTACTATTTCTACAATTGGGAAATTGAAAAAACGAGTACAATTTGTACAAGTGCTTTGGTGCCAGTATTAGCTGAAGTAGTAATAGCAGGAATGAGTGAAATAACGAATAGTGAAAACATTCAATTGTTCCCTAATCCTGCAAGCGATAAAATTACTATTACTTCTGGTAAGGCTATTAACAGTAATGTAAATGTTAATATTGTTGATGTTGCGGGTAGATTAGCACAAACAGTAAGTTTTAATAATATGGTTGCTAATGCTCAACAAACAATAGATATTAGCAAATTAGCAAAGGGAGTTTACTTTGTAAAAATAAAATCAGCCAATAGCGAAATGATTGAAAAATTAGTGGTTAGATAAACCAATAATTAAATTTTGAAACAAGCCTCTAAATTAACTTTTAGGGGCTTGTTTTTTTCACTTCATTCGCAGTTAAATGAAGCACTGCATCCTTTGTTATTGCAGTAATATTATCCCCTTTTATAAGTTTATCTGCTTGCATAATAATGCCATCTTTATTTTGCAAAATGGCATAACCACGGGCCAGCACATTAGAAGGATCAAGCAATTTTATGTTTAAACTCTTTTGATTAAGTGCATTGTGTTTATCCTTAAAATAAATAACAGTGGCGTTTTTTAGGGCTACGGCAGCTCTTTCAATATTGTTTTTTGATGATTGTATAATACCTTCAGCCACATAAACTAATCTTGATTTTAAACGATCTATTTGTTGTTCAAAAATAGTATTGTGTTCAATAATAAATGAAGCTGCCTTAGTTGGTGTTTTTAAAGAGGAAAAACACATTAAATCGGCAATGCTTACATTTCTTTCATGTCCAATGCCTGCAATAATTGGGATAGGGAAAGAAGCTATTTTTAAACCTAAATCATAAGTATCAAAAGCACTAAAATCGAGTTGCGAGCCCCCTCCTCTTACAATAGCCACAAGGTCATATTTTTTTCCTATGCTCAGTATTAAATTTAGCTGGCCTAAGATGGCTTTATCGGCATCTTTACCTTGAATTTGGGTGAGATAACTATCAACATCAAAATGATAGGCAAAAGCATTATTGTTCAATTCATGTTTAAAGTCACGTTCACCATCAGAGCCAGGAGCGGTAATTAGCGCGATTTTTTGTATCACTTTAGGTAAACGCAATTTGTTGTTGTAAGTAACATATTCGCCATTAATGAGTGCAATATTTTCGGGATTGTATGCTAACAATTGCACCAAAGTGGCTTGCCTTTGCAATTCAATAGCACCTAGCGTAAAACCTGAATCTAATTCAAGCACTTGTAAACGTAAGCCATATTGTGCATTAAAACCCACTTGCACACGCATCAATAAACTTATATTTTTATCGAAAGAAACACCTGTGCTTTTTGAAAATTCTTTAATGATATGGTACTGTTGACGCCATATCACAGCATCCATTTTTGCAATAATGGTATTGCCTTCTTTTTCAACTAATGTAAGAAAACAATATTGCCTATCGAAGTAGTTTTTTATATCGCTTGTTTCGGCTTTTACCCAAAAAGTATTAGGACCAAACTTGCTATACAAAGTTTGATCTATAAGTGCTGCTAAATCAGAAAGTTTTAGGTGTTGTTCAAACAGGTTCATTTATTCTACTCCAATATTCATTAAAGCGTCGCCTTCGTTTACAATAGGTTGGTTATTGATGCCAATTAAAAAGCCGTCAGATGGTGTAAATAAAAAGGTTTCTTTTTCGGCATAAGGGCTTACTATTTTTCCTATTACACTATCTTTTTCAACAAAGGAGCCAAACTTTTTACTTGTTCGAAACATGCCAGAACTTTTAGCTCTAATCCATGTGGTATCTTTAAGGATAATAGAATTATTTTTTTCGACATGCGTATCAATCATTCCTAAACTGTGTAACATTCTTAAACAGCCATTAGTGCCTTCATTGATACTAAAGGAATTAAAACGTTGCGCTTCGCCGCCTTCAAATACCAAAATATGTTTGCCTTTTTTTGCTGCTTCTTTTCGTAAAGATTTATCGCGGTAGGGTGCATTTAACACAAATGGTGCACAAAAAGCATTAGATAGTTCAATGTTGCGTTCATCTTCAAATACACATCTAATTTGTGGATAGTTATTTATTTTAGCACCGCCCGTATGAAAGTCGACACCAAAATCGATTTGAGAAATTACATTTTTCATTAAATCGTAAGCCAAGCGGCTTCCCATAGAGCCATTTTTAGAGCCGGGGAAGCAACGATTTAAATCGCGACCATCGGGCAAATCGCGGGCGTTCATTAAAAAAGAAACAACGTTAACAATGGGAATTAAAACAATGCTTCCGCAGCGTGGGTTGCGAATATCTTCTCTTTTAAGCAAAGAACGAACAACCTCTACGCCGTTTACCTCTTCACCATGCATACCAGCTTGAAAAAGCACTTTAGGCCCAGGATGTAAAGATCTGAACACAAATACAGGAACATCAATAATGGTGCGGGTAGGGAAGGATAAATTACTCATACTTACCTCAGCACTTTCGCCAGGGAATATTTTTTTGCCGTTAATGATGATTACATCTTCCATCGGTATTTATTTAGGTGTGCTATGCAAAATAAAGAAAATAATATTTGATTTAATAGAATAATAATATTTAGCAATGCTTGTAGCTATTGATATTGAAATGGAATTTTGGAAATCCATTTTCCAATCGTCATGGCGGGCTAGACCCGCCATCTTCCCGCTCATGCATAACTATGAAGAAGTTGTAAGTATGATTACGGGTCAAGCCCGCAAAGACGAGGGTGGTGAATAATGATTCTTAAATTATTATTCTTTGTGTTTCAGCAATAGCCTTGCTTTCAAATAATTTTAATTTGATATTTTTGAGCCTTATTAATATCACAAAGTAATGGAACGAGGTGGCTATGTTTACATTTTAACAAACATCAATCATAGGGTCTTATACATTGGTGTTACTGCAAATTTAAGAAATAGAATTCTTGAACACAAAGCTAAAATTTATCCTAATTCATTTACATCAAAATACAATTGTACTCTTTTAATTTATTTTGAATTTTATGATTCAATCGAAGAAGCAATTGCACGTGAAAAGCAGTTAAAGAATTGGAAGAGAGTTTGGAAAATGGAATTAATTCAAAAGGTAAATCCAAATTTTACGGCATTAAGCTCGGATGTATATGATTAGTTCATTAATCTATTATTTTAACGTCATGGCGGGCTAGACCCGCCATCTTCCCGCTCATGCATAACTATGAAGAAGTTGTAAGTATGATTACGGGTCAAGCCCGCAAAGACGAGGGTGGTGAATGGTTATACCATTTGTATTTATTAAATAGACCAAAGCTATTTAATAAATTAATAATGAATAATGCCGATATAACAAAATAAGGTTCAATAAAACTGGACTATTTATTTTGTATCATCGCTATTATTTAACTTGAGATGATGTTTTTGCGCGCTATTGATCATGCTTATGAATTTCATAATAGTCAATTGAATTTATTTACTTTTTATTTTTGTTGAAATAATGTAGGTTTGGAGTCTTAATTAATAATGCAATTGATATGAACACAAAATTTCAAGAATATATAAAGGCAGAGCTTAGTAATATTGATGAATCGGGATTGTTTAAACGCGAGCGCGTGATTAATACAGAACAAGGCGTAACAGTAAAAGTTAAACATGCCGATGGGTCTGAGAAAGAAGTATTGATATTTTGTGCAAATAATTATTTAGGATTATCATCTCATCCAAAAGTAATTGAAGCAGCGCATAAAACCTTAGATACTTATGGTTATGGTATGAGCAGCGTGCGTTTTATCTGTGGCACACAAACTATTCATAAAGAATTAGAGCAAAAATTAGCGCAATTTGTAGGACAAGAAGATTGTATTTTGTACGCAGCATGTTTTGATGCCAATGGAGGAGTTTTTGAACCACTTTTAGGTGAAGAAGATGCTATTATTTCTGATGCTTTAAACCATGCCTCTATTATTGATGGCGTAAGACTATGCAAGGCAGCAAGATATCGCTACAACAATTGTGATATGGCCGATTTAGAAGAGCAATTAAAGCAAGCGCAAAAACACAGATTCAGATTAATTGTAACTGATGGTGTATTTTCGATGGATGGTTTTGTAGCTCCTTTGGATAAAATATGTGAGTTGGCAGAAAAGTATGATGCTATGGTGATGGTTGATGAATGCCATGCCAGCGGCTTTATTGGAAAAACAGGCAGAGGCACCATTGAGTTAAAAAATGTAATGGATAAAGTAGATATTGTTACTGGCACTTTAGGCAAAGCTTTAGGTGGTGCTATGGGTGGATTTACGGCTGGTAAGAAAGAAGTGATAGAAATGTTACGTCAGCGCTCTCGTCCGTATTTATTTAGTAATTCATTGGCACCGGCTATTGTGGGTGCTTCTATAGCGGTGCTAGATATTTTAGCAAGTGACACTACTTTGCGCGACACTTTGGAGTGGAATGTAAACTACTTTAAGGAAGGCTTGAGAAAAGTTGGCTTAGAGTTTAAAAATGGCGATTCTGCTATTGTTCCTGTAATGTTGTACGATGCTAAATTAGCACAAACCTTTGCGGCTAAGTTATTGGATGAAGGTATTTATGTGATAGGCTTCTTTTTTCCTGTAGTGCCTAAAGGTCAGGCCAGAATAAGGGTACAGCTATCGGCAGCGCATACAAAGGAACATTTAGACAAAGCTTTGGTGGCATTTGAAAAGGTGGGTAAGGAGTTAGGGGTAATTAAGTAGGCGGGTTTTAGATTCGCAATTGCTCACGCTACTTAAAAAAAATATAACCTACTTCAAATACAGGCCAACAAATACACGCAAATAATTTATTTTAGCGATATGGATTGCGCCCTTACCAAAGGCGCCAATTCATTACCAATTAACTCAATTGAATGCAGTAATTGCGCATGGCTCAAATCAGCATTATCCATTTGAAAAGTAAATCTTGAAATACCTCCTAATGCTTCGCTATGTCTTAAAATCTTTTCTGCTATTTCTTTAGGATTACCCACTAAATAAGCGCCTGTTGGCCCATTTTGAGCATCAAACCTTTCGCGTGTTACTGGCGGCCAGCCGCGCTCCTTGCCAATACGGGTAAAGGTTTTAGCATAGCCAGGATAATAAATTGAAGTGGCTATTTCTGTACTTTCAGCCACAAATCCTAAGGAATGCAAACCTACCTTAAGTTTTTCTGGCGCATGTCCTGCACGTTTTCCAGCTTCGCGATACAAATCAATTAAAGGCCTAAAACGATGCGTTTCACCACCAATAATAGCAACCATTAAAGGCATGCCCAAAGTGCCAGCACGCGCAAAAGAAGCAGGTGTGCCACCAACACCCAACCAAATGGGTAAATCTTCTTGAAAAGGCCTAGGGTAAATGGCTTGCTCAAACAATGGCGCTCTAAATTTACCTTCCCAAGTAATCAATTCCTTTGCTTTTATTTGAAGTAATAAATCTAATTTTTCAGTAAACAGCTCATCGTAATCATTTAAGTTATAACCAAACAATGGAAAGGCTTCTGTAAATGATCCACGACCTACAACTATTTCTGCACGACCCTTTGAGATTAAATCTAAAGTGGCAAAATTTTGAAATACCCTTACAGGATCTGCTGCACTTAAAACCGTTACCGCACTGCTTAGTTTTATTTTTTTTGTTATGCTGGCAGCTGCAGCTAAAATAATACTTGTGGCCGAGTCTAAAAATTCGGCTCTATGATGCTCTCCCAAACTAAAAATATCCAAACCAACTTCATCAGCTTTTATAATGCGCTGCAACAACTCCTCTAGTGCTTGTGCACTGTTCTTTGCTCTATCTTCATTGCGCCCTACGTTTGCTGCAGCAAAACTATCTATTCCTATCTCCATAAATTTATTTTAATGTGCGAAGTTATAATTATGCATCGAATAATTTGGTTGGATAAATAATGAAAAGTTATACCTATTACACTTTCTATTTATACCATTTGTATATATTAAATAGCCCAAAGCCGACATAACAAAATATAGTTCAATAAAATTAGACTATTTGTTTTGTATAATCGGTATTAGTCCAATGGCGTCATTACCTTATTGTACTAATTTCAAGTAGTATCGGAATTAACCATTGCATATTTATTTTTTAGTCCATCTAAATAAATTCAATTGGTATTACTATACATAAAACTGAATTGAATATTGCGAATACATAATCTAGTATAAATGAAATTAATTCATAAAAGCCAAGTTGGTAATAACAACATCATTATATTTACAACATCTAAATAGCATGAAAAAAAAATCAATATTAAGCCTGTTTTTAATAGGTATAAACATGCTCATTATTTTTGGTTGCAAACCAAAAAATACAAATGTTAACAGAGCATTTTATTATTGGAAATCAAAGTTTGAATTAGATAAAGCTGAGCTCAAAATTCTAAATCAAAACAACATCAATACCCTTTACATTAAATATTTTGATGTGCTTTGGAATGCTAAATTAAATGCTGCAATACCAGCAGCTAAAATAGAATTTAAATATGCTATACCTCAACATATTCAGGTAATTCCTGTGGTTTATATCACCAACAATGCTTTGCTAAAAAGCAACAAGGATAGCATAAAAACCTTGGCCATTTCAATTTCAAAACTTATAAATGCTTACGGACCTATTGTAAATAAAAAAATTAACCAAATACAGATTGATTGTGATTGGACTTTAAGTTCAAAAGAAAAATATTTTGCACTGCTTACTACGTTAAAAAGCATTTATAATAACCAGCTAATTTTAAGTGCTACCATTCGTTTGCACCAAATTAAATATGTTTCTGAAACAGGCATTCCGCCAGTAAAAAAAGGGATGTTAATGTATTACAATATGGGCAATATTGAGCATCAGCATAACAATTCTATTTTTAATGAAAATGATGCAGAAAAATATGCGCCTTATATCAAACAATATCCTTTACCTTTGGATGCAGTGTTACCTTTATTTTCATGGGTAAAAGTTTTTAGAAATCATAAAATGCATCAATTGCTCAATCAAATTTCTTTTCAGGAATTAATAAATAGTAATTTATTTCAACATGTAAATGAATATACTTTAAAGCCAATTGCAACATGCACTTACAAAGGGATAACATTTTTAACCAATGATGTTTTGGTAGCCGAAATAGTAGCTCCAAAATTAAGCAAAAAAGCGGCACAACATTTACATAGATATTTTAATAAAACAACTTTCACATTAGCACTATTTCATCTCAATAAATACAAATTAAATGATTTTACTGAACAAGATATTGAAAGTATATATACTACTTTTAACTAGTGTTTTATTGTTTTTCTTTTCTAACCAGTTGCTAATTGCTTGCGGTGGCTATGATGAAAATGACATTGTTGATTATTCAGCATTTGCACCCGAAATAATTCAACAACCAAAATACAGTCCTTACTTTTTTACTTATGAGCAACTGTATTTTTCTGATCCCGTTTACATTGCAGCATCTTCTGATGATTTTAATATTAATGAATGGTATGATTTTTTTAACCAAAAAATAACCAAAGAAGATTTATCATGGTTTATTTATGCAAGCACGCCAGCGCAGTTAAAAGCAATACATATTTCGTTATGGGAAAAAGCAAAACTACCCGACACCTTGCAACAAAAATCATTAATTAACTTAAGGTTAAAAGATGAATTGTTAGAAATTATCACTTACCTCACCTTAGCTAAAAATGCCGAACCTGTGTTTACTTCAAACGCTTATGATTGGTATGAACCAGTAATTAAAGACAGTTTAAGTGCAGCAGCATTTCAAAAGG
Source organism: Chitinophaga pinensis (assembly GCA_945872355.1). Classification (GTDB taxonomy): domain Bacteria; phylum Bacteroidota; class Bacteroidia; order UBA4408; family UBA4408; genus CAIKXD01. Next base: position 45,451 of record CAMBZU010000002.1, on the reverse strand, counting down.
AATTTTTAAAAGGCTTTATTAGAAGTAAAAATTTGTTTTTAAAACATCGTTACGGCTTTCAATTAATGCGCGCCTATTTCTTTAGTAATCAATATCAAAAAGCAGTTAACGTAATAAAACTTATGCCTTCCTTGAATGCTAAAAATGGAAGTATTTACTATCGCTGTTTAGGATATATGGCAGCTTCGCTTTATCACCAAAAAATGTATAAAGAAAGCAATCTTTTATATGCACAATTGTATGATGAATATGAGCCACTGCAATTGAGCGCTTACCGTAGTTTTCACATGCTTGAAGATAGCGCTTGGACGCACAATATTGACTTAGCAAAAACAATTCGACAAAAAGAAAATTTATGGCTGCTTTATGGCATTTATAGTAACCCACTAAAAGCCATGCATTATATGTATGAGCTAAATCCTAAAAGTGAGCTTATTCCACTGTTAATGGTGCGTAATGTAAACATTATTGAAACTGTTGATTTGCAATTTTCTGGAAGTATTTATGCCAATGATGAGTCTTCAAATTATTATAGCTATAAAAGAGCACCTTATATCGACAGCAATTTTTTTGCGCAAAACCGCACTTTCGATTATAGCAGTAAACAACAAGTGCTACAAGTATTACATCATATAATTAATGAAACAAAAGTGCCTACAATTACACCATATTTAATAAGTGCGGCCTATTTACACGCGCTCAATAAACAATATATTGAAGCAAATAAACTTTGTAATGAAGCGCTCAAATTAAGCAGCAATGAAATAATAATTAATCAAGCAGAAATTATTAAAGCATTTTTATTTGTAATGCAGTTAAAAGAAATTAATAATGATGATGAAATTGAAATCGCAAATCAATTGAAAAGGATTTCTGAAAAAAAACCTGCAGCCTCAAGAGCAAAAAATGCCATTCATTATATCATGTATATTTTAGGTCAGAAATACACAGCGCAGCATAATTATATAAAAGCCGAATTGTGTTATGCATCAAATGTAAGCTATTATAAAAGTAGTGATGATGCCAATGCAATGATTGATTTTATGGAACAAAAACAACACAATCCTTTTGAAAGTTATTTGCTTATGCAATATCATTTGAACTTTGATGCAGTTTGCCAAATTAAAGGAACAAGATTACTTTATGAATATAATTTTAAAGAAGCATTAAGCGTATTTGAAAAGGTAAAAATTGAAGATACCATTCCTGCCGATCCATTTACTATGCGAACTGTTGATTGCCACGATTGCGATTTTATAGCACCACAAGAAATCAAATACACAAGAAGCACTTTTACAAAACAAATGTTAGCATTAAAACAAAGTTTTGAAGTTGCCAAAAACATGGAAGCTGCTGCGCAAAATATGTTTATTTATGCCAATGCCTTGTACAATATGACTTATTTTGGCAATGGCCGATTTATTGCGAGCACACCAATTTCTTGGATGGAAGATGACTACATGGATAACGAAGAAGAAAGCAAAAGGAATGAAGATAACTATTACAATTGCAGCGAAGCACTTAAGTATTATGAACAAGCAAAAAGCATTACCACAAATAAAGAGTTGGCTGCGCAATGCGCATGGGCAGCCGCAAAATGTGAGCATAATTTAAAGTTGTTGGGCATTGTTCCATGGCAAACACAAAGCCCTGCCGATTTTGAGGCGGGAACCTATTTTCTTGAAATGAAAAGCAAGTATGCAGGCACCAAATATTACAAAGAGGTACTTAACGAATGCGGCTATTTTTGTAGTTACATTACTAAAGATACCATTTGTATTAGAGATAAATGGTCATTGAGGAACAGGTAGTTTTTTTAAATCGTACCACACAACAAGTCATGGCCCAAGCAATCCAACATCATTTTAAAACTGTATTTTCAATAAAAGGAATTATGTTTAGTTTAGCCACCCAATGAGCAAGCATAAAATAAATATTTCAGGGCACAATCATTCTGCATCAACGCAGGATGCAGATGCTAAAAGCAAAGAACTTGGCTTTGGCAATAGCGCCAAAGGTAACAGTGCACGCTTTGTAAACAAAGACGGCTCTTTTAATGTGAAAAGAACAGGGCTTTCACCGCTACAAAACTTGCACATTTATCACAGCTTAATTGAAATGAGTTGGTTAAAATTTACCATGCTAACATTTGCTTTTTACGCTTTAGTGAATTGCATTTTTGCTTGCCTTTATGTTATTGTTGGGGTCAATCATTTAGTAGGAATTATTGGTAATACAACTACTGAAAAGTTTTGGGAGGCTTTCTTTTTTAGCGCTCAAACACTAACCACAGTGGGCTACGGCAGAATAAGTCCTGAAGGTTTTACTGCAAGCATGATAGCGTCTTTTGAATCTATGATTGGCCTCATGGGATTTGCTATTATTACGGGTATTTTATTTGGGAAGTTTTCTCGGCCAACGGCCAAAATTATTTTTTCTGAAAACGCAATTATTGCACCTTATCAAGATATCAATGCATTAGAATTTAGAATTGTAAATCAAAGAAAAAATCAGTTGATTGAAGTAGAAGTGCAAGTGCTTTTGTCAATGAATAAAATGCTTGATGGAAAAAGAAAAGGGTTATTCCTCGAACTTCCGCTGGAAACCAAAAGGGTAAACTTTTTTCCTTTGCCTTGGACCATCGTACATCCTATTGATGAAAACAGCCCAATTTACGAACTTACTCAACAAGAGTTAATTGATAGCAACGCTGAAATAATTATATTAATAAAGGCTTTTGACGATAACTTTTCGCAACATGTTTATAAAAGATTTTCTTACACTGCAGCTGAAATAGTTTGGGGTGCTAAATTCAATATCATCTATAAAAATGAAAATGATGGGAAATTAAATTTAATGCTCAACAAGTTCCAAGAAATTGAAATAGTGCCGCTCAATCCCTAAATGCTATCATCCAATTCACAATTCACAATTCAACAATTCATAATTCACAATTCAACAGGCAATTTACCATACCTTAGTTTCCTTCAATTTATATACAAGCTTCTAATCTCGCATAATTTAATAAATTTGCCCTTCCAAAATTAAATACAATGAAATTCGCTACAAAAGCAATACACGCAGGACAAGAGCCTGACCCAAGCACTGGAGCCATTATGACTCCCATTTATCAAACATCAACATTTGTGCAAGCAAGCCCTGGTAAGCACCAAGGATATGCTTATGCAAGAGGTAAAAATCCTACCCGCACAGCCTTAGAAAAATGTTTAGCTTCATTAGAAAATGCAAAACATGCACTGTGCTTTAGCAGTGGCATGGGCGCTATTGATGCAGTTATTAAATTGTTAAACCCAGGCGATGAGGTGATTACTGGTAATGACCTCTATGGCGGGAGTTACAGAATGTTTACCAAGGTGTTTGAACGCATGCAAATTAAGTTTCACTTTATAGATTTAAATGATGCACAAAACATTAAAAACTATATCAATAAAAACACCAAAATAATTTGGGTTGAAACACCTACCAATCCAACAATGCAAATTGTTGATATTGTAGCATGTGCTGAAATTGCGCAAGAAAATAATTTAATACTTGCTGTAGATAACACCTTTGCTTCGCCTTACTTGCAAAATCCATTAGATTTAGGCGCACAAATAGTCATGCACTCTGTTACAAAATACATTGGCGGTCATAGCGATATTATTATGGGAGCGCTTTGTATGAATGATGATAAAATTCACGAACAGTTAGCCTTCATTCACAATTCTTGTGGTGCAACCCCAGGGCCAATGGATAGTTTTTTGGCTTTGCGAGGCATCAAAACATTGCATTTACGTATGGAAAGGCATTGCCAAAACGGGAAGGCCATTGCGCATTTTTTAGCAGCTCATCCAGCCATTGAAAAGGTATATTGGCCCGGCTTTGAATCGCATCCAAACCATGCTATTGCCAAAGCACAAATGAAAGATTTTGGAGGGATGATTTCTATTGTTTTGAAAAATGCAGATTTGGAAAAAACATTTAAAATTGCTTCTGCTTTCCATGTGTTTTCATTGGCTGAATCACTTGGTGGTGTTGAATCTTTAATCAATCATCCAGCAACCATGACACACGCATCAATACCAAAAGCAGAAAGAGAAGCTGCTGGTGTGGTTGACAATTTACTTCGTTTAAGTGTTGGTGTAGAAGATATTGATGATTTGTTAGAGGACTTAAAACAAGCTTTAAACGCTTAATTACTAAATGAAAACGAAAAAGAGGTAAAAATATTTTTTCAATTATTTGATATACAATATATTTATCGCTGAAAATAAATTTAATCCATATTATTTCGAATGAAAATTATTACAAATTCTATGCTAGCTGCATTAATTGCAACATTTGCTTTTACATCGGTTAATGCGCAAGTTAATAATCCATGCAGCACCTTTGATGCAAACAAAAAAATGGAAATATTGTATCCTGAAGAAGTAAGAAAAGCGAAGGAACAACTAGAGGCCGAAACCATTGCATTTGAGCAACGCAAAAGCTCAAGCGCAGTTATATATACCATTCCTGTTGTGTTTCATATCTTACACACTTATGGAACAGAAAATATTTCAGATGAGCAAGTTCAAGATGCAGTAAATATTTTAACCAGAGACTATAACAAACAAAATGCTGATACTGCAAATATTGTAAGTGCTTTTCAAGGCATTGCAGCCAATTGCGGTGTTGTTTTTAAATTAGCAAGGTTAGACCCAAATGGCAATTGCACAAATGGGATTGATAGAATTTATAGCCCACTTACAAATATAGGTGATGATGCAGCTAAACTTAATCTTTGGCCAAGAAATAAATACCTAAATGTTTGGGTAGTGAAAAGTATTTCAAGCGGAGCTGCTGGTTACTCAATGTACCCAAGTAGTGTGCAAGGAAATGGCGGTGCACAAGTTGATGGCGTTATGATTTTGTCAACTTATGTTGGTAGTATTGGCACTGGATCGGCAGGCCGTAGCAGAGCATTAACGCATGAAGTAGGACATTGGTTAAACCTTGCTCACCTTTGGGGAAACAGCAATACACCTGGTGTTACAAGTAATTGTAGCCTTACAGACAATGTCAGTGATACCCCATCCACCATTGGTTGGACTTCTTGCAACTTAACTGGCGCAAGCTGTGGTTCAGCCGTTGACAATGTGCAAAATTACATGGAGTATTCTTATTGTTCAAACATGTTTACCAATGGGCAAAAAACCAGACTTTTAGCGGCTTTAACATCCACTACTGCCTCAAGAAGTAGTTTGTGGGCAAGCACTAATCTTACTGCTACTGGCGTTAATACAAATACTACTTGCGCTCCTGTAGCTGATTTCTATGCTGAATCTCCTCAAGTATGTGCAAACGGCATCGTCAATTTTTTCGATGATACAAATTTAGCTGCTGCCACAAGCTGGACATGGACCTTTCCAGGTGGCACTCCCGCAACCGCAACCACTCAAAACCCAACCATACAATACCCAACAGCTGGTACATACGCTGTTACACTTACTGTAGCAAATGCAAATGGAACAAACACTGTTACAAAAAATGCCTACGTTATTGTTTCTCCCGCTGCTGCTGACATAACAGTTCCTGACTTTACTGAAAGTTTCGAATCTTTAACCGTAAATGCTGCAAGCAACTGGTCTATTAATAATCTGGATGGAGGAAATACTTGGGCAATTACAAGCGCTGCCGGATACACAGGAAGTAAATCAATGAAATTGACCAATGTGTCAAATAATACGCCTGGCAGTATTGATGAATTTATAACACCTTCAATGGATCTTACACAGTTTGTAAACCCTCGCTTGTACTATAGGATTGCCTATGCTTCACTAACCGGAACAGCGGGTGTTGACTACCAGGCAAATGCTATGCAAATACTTTCCTCTGTTGATTGTGGTAAAACTTGGGGTGTAAGAAGAGCCTACACTGAATCAACCTTATCAACTACAACTGCACAAAATTCAGCTTTTACACCTACTAGTCAAAGCCAATGGCGTCAAGACAATATTAATTTAAGCTTATTTGCAAATTACTCTAATATACAATTTAAATTCAGATTTGTGGCAGGTGAAGGGAATAACATCTACATTGATGATATTAATATGGATCACACTACTGCACTTACGGAGTTAGAAAGTTTAAAAAACAATTTCCGAATTTTCCCTAACCCTTCTGATAACGATGCCCGTGTTTACTTTACTACTGAATCCAAAGCAAATGTTAGTGTAAAAGTAATTGATGTGTTGGGCAAAGAAGTTTATACTTCAAACCTAGGTAGTTTAAATGAAGGCAATCATAATCTTATTTTAAATAAAGAGGTATTGCGCGCTTCAGGCATTTATTTTGTGCAATTAACCATAAACAACTTGCAGCTTTCTAAGAAGTTTATTTTGAAATAAATTTTTTTTCAGCTGACGATTTGAACCGGCTTTCTGAGCTTACGAGGCATTTTTTTATTATAAAAGTGCCAACGCTAAATTGTTTGATGCTCTAACAAAATTGGACTCAACCATTGATATAGCTAATTTTTTTTAACACCAATTGCTAATCAGGAATTAGGTTCAGTATATTTCGTTTAAAAAATATTACGCATTAGCAATTGATATTGCTGTAAAAACATCGTTGATCTATATTGCTAATGCGTAATAAGGGTTTAAAAATGAGCACTTAATTTTTTACATTCCCAACCATTAAAATTTCACTAACCAATATTTCAGTAATGTATCTTTTCACACCTTCTTTATCAGTATAATTGCGATTCGTAATCTTACCTTCGATAGCCACTTCACTACCTTTCTTTAAATACATTTCTACAATGCGAGCCTGATTTCCCCAAGCAACTACATTGTGCCAAGTTGTATCTTTTATTTGTTCTCCGTCTGTATTTTTGTATGATTCAGAAGTAGCTATGCTAAACTTTGCGAGTTTCTTATTATTGCTTGCTTCTTTAATTTCTGGGTTCATCCCTAAGTTTCCTATAAGTCTAACTGAGTTTCTTAAATTGTTCATGTGTCGTGTTTTTTAATTATTATTTTTAAGAATTTATTTTTTGTTTGTATTTAATATTGATTAATCTTTTTTGTTTCCAATCATTAATATTTCACTCACTACAATTTCTGTAACATATCTTTTAATGCCTTCTTTGTCATTGTAGCTGCGACTTGTAAGCTTTCCTTCAATTGCAATTTCGTTGCCCTTTTTCAAATACTTTTCTGCCACTTTTGCCTGATTTCCCCAAGCAATTAAATTATGCCATTGCGTATCGCTCACTTTTTCGCCATCATCATTTTTGTAAACTTCTGTGGTAGCCAAACTAAATTTCGCTAATTTTTTGTCCTTGCCTATTTCTTTAATTTCTGGGTTCATCCCTAAGTTTCCTATAAGTCTAACTGAGTTTCTTAAATTGTTCATGTGTCGTGTTTTTTAATTATTATTTTTAAGAATTTATTTTTTGTTTGTATTTAATATTGATTAATTTTTTTTGTTTCCAATCATTAATATTTCACTCACTACAATTTCTGTAACATATCTTTTAATGCCCTCTTTGTCATTGTAGCTGCGGATATTAAGTTTTCCTTCAACTGAAACTTCATGCCCCTTTTTTAAATACTTTTCTGCTAGTTTCGCCTGATTTCCCCACGCAATTACATTGTGCCATTGTGTATCGCTCACTTTTTCACCATCTTTATTTTTGTAAATGGCCGAGGTTGCTAAACTAAATTTGGCTAGTTTTTTGTTGTTGCCAATTTCTTTTACTTCAGGATTCATGCCTAGGTTCCCGATGAGTCTTACTGAATTTCTTAAATTGTTCATGTTACTTGTTTTTTAATTGTTTATATATTTATTTATTTGAATTCGTTTTTTATTTGTGTTAAACCAGTTGTTTCGATTTGACGGTGCAAAGGTGTGGCAGCTTCCAAAATTTAGTCGGTATGCAAACATTTCTATACGAATATTACCGTTTGTAAGCGTTTAAAACGGATAATGCAATCCCATAAAATACTGTTTAAATAATTGATAAATAAGGGTATAGAGCCAATAGTTCGCGAAAAAAAATTGGACGAATCAATTTAAAAAAAAATCCATTTTATTTTTTTAAAACGCTTAAATAAAAAATCAGGGCCTATGCAACCAAAGCAATTGTGCTTATTTCATCCAAATAATAATGCGCTTGCATCAATTGCTTTTGTAATGGTTTTATGAGAGCAATTATGCCATGTAAATTTTTCAATCCTTTGCTCTCAAAGGCGCAATTAAATTATACTTGCTTTAAATGTTTCGCATTTCTAAGGTGAATTTGTATGTAAGCCAAAAATTAAATCTATTTTTACAAACTTCAACTCTTTGCTATATGCCCTATTTTAAGGCCGATTTTGTTTATCCTGTTTTGCAAAGCCCTATTGCTAATGGCATTGTACATACTGATGATAGCGGTGAAATTATTCAGGTGTACACTCAACTGGAGGGCTTAAGCATTGAGCCTTCTCAAATAAAATACAACAAGGGAATTATTATTCCAGGATTAGTTAATGCACATTGTCATTTAGAACTCTCGCATCTTTATAATAAAATGCCTGAACATACAGGTTTAATTGGCTTTATAAAGCATCTGCAAACAATAAGAAACCAAGCGCTTGAACAAGTTGAAGAGGCTACTATAAACTGGCAACAAAAAATGTTGGAGCATGGAATTGTAGCTGTGGGAGATATTTGCAATGGCACAAATTCACTAAAAGCCAAAAAAAAAGGCTTATTACACTACCATAATTTCATTGAAATATTTTCATTCAATCCATCAATAGCTAATGAGAGTTTGCTACATGGACAAAGTTTATTAAAACAATTCGAACAAGTAATTCCTGAAAATTACAATCAGCTTTTTACTTCAAGCATTAGCCCACACGCCCCTTATAGCACATCACTTGAACTTGTACATTCTATTGGTAATTTGCCCAATGAAAGGCAACTGCCTATATGCATACATAATCAAGAATGCGCTGCCGAATTGGAAATGTTTCAACACGCCTCTGGTGGCTTTATCGAAATGCTGCATAGTTTTCAAATAAGTACCGAACACTGGAAAAAAAATCCCGATGGTTCTATGATTGCCATCGCAAATATGCTCCAAAAAAATACCAAAATGCTTTGGGTGCATAATACATTCACAAGTGCACAGGAAATACAAAGTGTATTAGAAGTAATTCCTTCATCCTATTTTTGCTTATGCCCAAATGCTAATTTATATATTGAGCAAAGGCTTCCTAATTTCGAATTATTTAATCAGTATAAAGATTTGGTTTGCCTGGGAACAGATAGCTTGGCTTCAAATTATGGATTATGTATTTTAAGTGAAATGCAGCAAATTGAAAAACATGCCAACATAAATTTTGATACCATATTGCAATGGGCAACCATTAATGGCGCTAAAGCCTTAGGTTTTGAAAAGCAAATTGGCAGTATCGAAAAGGGTAAAAAGCCCGGATTAAATTTACTAAAGTTTGATTCAAATGAACTTTTGTTTAATCAAGTTACAAGCATCGAGAAATTGATCTGATGCATAATATTCCCATCATTGATAGTATCAAATAGTGAAGAGTTATACCAATGTGATTTATAAATTATGCCAATAATTTAAAATCTTACATTGGTAAATGCCGATCGGAAAAAAGTTTGGAACAAATGAAGTGAAACAAATTTGGGCCATTACTTATTTCACATCGGTATTAGAAAGCAATGAATAATTTTTGCTAAAAATCATCCAAAAAAATAAATTGATTAGCAGGTATAGAAAAAATTACTTGTTTAACCCAAACTAATCAATAGGAGATTTAAAAAATCGAACTACTTGATTTAGTTGGGTTAATCCCGATTTAGAAAATGTTATCAGATTTGTAAAAATCTGATTTACAATTTCTTTATCGTTTACGCATTTCTAATGCGTAATCTGGGTTTAATAAAGGCTTCAGCAAGTATTCTAAACCATTTAATTTTATTTCGTACATTGTTTCAAGCAAGGTGCCTAACTTGCCTGCTGGAAAGCCTTTTCTATGAAACCATTCTAAATAAGAAACGGGCAATTGGCATAATAATACATCTTTATATTTTCCATAAGGCATTTTCATTGTTGTTAACGTGAGCAGTAAATTGGAATCTGCCATTGGATTGTTCATAGCACAAATATAATTAATACCAATGTGATTTATAAATTATGCCAATAATTTAAAATCTTACATTGGTAAATGCCAATCGGAAAAAAGTTTGGGACAAATGCCGTGAAACAAATTTGGGCCATTACTTATTTCACATCGGTATAATTCATCTAGCGCAAAATGCTGCAATAAAGCTTTTCTTTACAATTATACCAATTGCATTTATTTTTTAGGCAAAAAAAATAAATATGCAATGGTTAATGCCGATACTACTTGAAAATAGTACAATAAGGGAATGCCGCAATTAAACTAAATTGAAAGTGTAATTTGTATTACACTTCTTTATGTTAATTTTGTGAAGCAATACAAAAAAAATGACCACCCAAGAACAAAACATTATTGATGAAATTAAGGCCATACCCGATCCAGAAATTCCGGTCATTACAATTGAAGAATTAGGCATCCTCAAAAATATTAGTATTCAAAATAATTGCCTGCTTGTAACAATAACGCCAACATACACGGGCTGTCCTGCAATGCAGCACATTGAAAACGATATTAAAAAGATTGCAAAAAAAAATGCATTAGCTTATACCATAAACACCGTGCTTTCCCCCGCCTGGACAACCGATTGGATTACCGAGCCGGCAAAAGAAAAATTGCGAGCCTATGGTATTGCACCCCCAGAAACAACAACAGTTAATAAAGCTATTTTACTAGGCAAAGCCAAAAGAGACGTCAAATGTCCGCAATGTGGCTCAGCTGATACAGAAATGATCAATCAATTCGGAAGCACTGCATGTAAAGCATTGTATAAATGCAAGGAATGTTTGGAGCCTTTCGATTATTTTAAATGCTTATAAATTTATATAAATGAACTCAGGAATAGAAGTATCAATTGATGGCGCTGTACAAATCATTAAATTGAATAGACCCGATGTATTGAATAGTTTTAACCGCAGTATGGCTTTGGCTTTGCAAGCGGAATTAGACAATGCGCGTCATAACAAACAAATAAGAGCAGTGCTCATAACTGGCAATGGAAAAGCTTTTTGTGCCGGTCAAGATTTGTCTGAAGCTATTGACCCAGCCGGCCCCGGTATCGAAAATATTGTAGTAGCGCATTATAATCCAATCATTTTGCGATTGAGACATATCGAAAAACCTGTTATTTGCGCTGTAAATGGCGTGGCAGCAGGAGCAGGGGCAAACATTGCCTTGGCTTGCGATATTGTGATTGCTGCTGAACAAGCTTCTTTTATCCAAGCATTCAGCAAAATAGGATTAATACCCGATAGCGGAGGCACCTTCTTTTTGCCGCGTTTAATTGGCACGCAAAGAGCTTTGGCTTTAATGATGCTTGGCGATAAAGTAAGTGCAACAGACGCGCTGCAAATGGGCATGTTGTACAAAGTGAGCACGGCCGATAAACTAATGGATGACGCATTAGCAATTGCGCATAAATTAGCTGCTATGCCAACCAAGGCCTTAGCATATACAAAACAACTGGTATATATGTCGGCTACTAACAACCTCGAAAAACAATTAGATGCTGAAGCAGAAATGCAAGTGAAAGCTGCTGCCACTGATGATTACAATGAAGGTGTAAATGCCTTTTTAGAAAAAAGACCTGCAATCTTTAAAGGGCAATAAGTTTTAAAATATGAATTCGAATAATACCTCTAGCAAAGTATTGCTGCAATTTTACCTATTGGTAATTTATGTTTTGTTGCAATTTTGTTGGTGGGCTTATATGATTACTAATTTGAATAAAGAGGTACATGATTTAAAACTTAAAATTGAAGTTTATACCAATAAAAGTGCAGATGAAATTCAAGTAGCGCAGCAACTTTTAAATGAAAAATTACATAAGCGCTGGCTCATGATTGCTGGCGAAGGAACAGTCTTTGCTTTAATTTTAGGCTTGGGAATTTATCGTACAAGAAGCACATTCAAGAAAGAATTTGAACTGAGCAAACAACAAAAAAACTTCATGCTCTCCATCACACACGAATTAAAATCCCCAATTGCTTCTGCGCGTTTACAAATTGAAACACTTCTTAAACGCCAATTGCCATTGGATAAACAAGAAATAGTTTTAAATCAAGCGCTGCAAGAAACTGAACGGCTAGATTTATTAGTAGAGAAAATTTTATTGGCCAATAGAATCGAAAGCAGTGCTTATTTCATTCAAAAAGATAACTTTAATTTATCCGCATTAAGCCATAAAATAATTAATAATTTAAAAAGCACATTGCTTAAAAACCATCTTGTAAATGTAATGGTACAAAGTGATATTAATATGCTTGGCGATCATATGGCTTTCACGTCTATTTTAATTAATTTGCTCGATAATGCAGCAAAATATTCACCCAACAACAGTCGCATCGATTTGGTACTAAGCAAAGAAAATGAAACAATTACTTTGGCTGTAAAAGATGAAGGAGTGGGCATTTCATTACAAGAAGGAAAGGAAGTATTCAATAAATTTTATCGCTCAGGTAACGAAGAAACTCGCAATACCAAAGGAACAGGACTCGGTCTGTACATTGTTAAAAGTTTAATTGTTTTGCATCAAGGTCAAATCAAAATTTCACCAAATAAACCAAAAGGAACAATATTTACAGTGCAATTTAAAGCATTAAATAACGCATAAAAATGAGTAAAACAGCATTAATTATTTTAGATGGGTGGGGATTAGGTAATGGCTCAAAGTCAGATGCAGTAGCTCATGCCAACGTGCCGTTTTACCATTCATTACTTAAAAATTATCCGCATAGCCAACTTATAGCCTGTGGCGAAGATGTAGGTTTACCCGATGGTCAAATGGGTAATTCAGAAGTAGGTCATTTAAATATTGGCGCTGGCAGAGTAGTCTATCAAGATTTAGTAAAAATAAACTTAGCCATAAAAGAAAAAAGTTTTTTCAATAATGAAGCCTTAATAGCTTCCATGCAATATGCACTTCAAAACAATAAACCATTGCATTTAATGGGTTTAATTAGTAATGGGGGAGTACATAGCAGCAACAAGCATGTTTATGCGCTTTGTGATATGGCAAATGCACTAGGCTTATCAAAAGTATACATACATGCCTTTATGGATGGCCGCGATACCGATCCAAAAAGCGGTTTGGGCTTTATTCAGGAACTTGAACAGCACCTAGCTTCATCTGGTACCAAAGCAAAAATTGCAAGCGTTTGTGGCCGTTATTATGCTATGGATAGAGACAAACGTTGGGAAAGAGTAAAGTTGGCCTACGATTTATTAATAAATGCAAAAGGCATTGCTTATCAAACTGCCGAACAAGCAATCAAAGCTTCTTATGAAGAAGGCGTTACTGATGAATTTATTAAACCTTGCAGTATTTTAAGTGAAGGAAAAATTGAGGCAGATGATGCTGTAATTTGTTTCAATTTCCGTACCGACAGATGCAGAGAAATTACAGAAGTGCTCACTCAAAAAGAGATGCCTGAGCAGGGCATGCATACATTGCCTTTGCATTATACCACCATCACGAGATATGATGAGCAATACAAAAACGTGCATGTATGTTACGAAAAAGATAATTTAAGCATGACCTTAGGTGAAGTAATTGCAGGGGCAAAAAAAACTCAATTGCGTGCAGCCGAAACCGAAAAGTATCCGCATGTTACCTTCTTTTTCTCAGGTGGTCGTGAAGCTGGTTTTGATGGCGAAATGCGCATCATGGAGCCTTCCCCTAAAGTAGCAACCTATGATTTGCAACCCGAAATGAGCGCCAATCCTTTAAAAGATAAAGTTGTAAAAACAATCAAAGCAGCACAACCCGATTTTATTTGTTTAAACTTTGCTAATCCCGATATGGTAGGCCATACAGGTGTTTTTAGTGCAGTTGTAAAAGCCCTCGAAACAGTAGATGCTTGCTTGCAAGATGTGGTGCAAACAGGCATGCAAAATGGCTATTCTTTTATCATCATTGCCGATCATGGCAATGCCGATTTTATGTTGAATGACGATGGCAGCCCAAATACAGCCCATTCATTAAACCCAGTACCTTGTATTTTAGTAAGTAATGAATTCAAACACATTAAAAACGGCCGTTTAGCCGATGTGGCTCCAAGCATTTTAAAAATGATGCATATTGAGCAACCAGCTGCAATGTCAGGTGAAGTGTTGATTAGTTAAAGAAATACTTTGGGCGCGCCCCTCCCTTTTAGCGATGGTCGGGCTTTCGCCACTCGCTTTTTTGGCAACTCAAAACCAACGCAACAAAAAGAGCTCAAACAAAGGCTCAATCCCTCGCACATAGCAATATACAACCTTACCTGAGCGTAGTTTCCGAACTACGCTCTTTTTATCTTATACCCTATCGTGATATTATTATTGATAGTTTTGTGTTTTGCAGAAAAAGTAAAGGTTTAAAAGTGTATTCTTATGTCATCATGTCAAATCATGTACATTGTATTGTAAGTGCCGAAAATAATTTATCCGATACAATCAGGGATTTCAAAAAATTTACATCTAAGGAAATTTTGAAATTAGTAAATGAAAATACACAAGAATGTAGAAAAGAATGGTTGCTCATGATTTTTAAATATCATGCAAAATTCAACAAACGGGTTGAAAAGTTTCAATTTTGGACGCATGAAAATCATGCTGTTGAACTAACAAGTAATGAAATGATTGAAAGCAGAATAAATTATATTCATCAAAATCTAGTTAGGCAAGGCTATCTGTAGCAAGAAAATGAATTTATTTATTCAAGTGCTAAAAACTTTGCAGGACTTATAAATTTAATGGAGATAGATGAGCTTTAGTGGAAAATATAAAAGCAGCGTAGTTGCAAACTACGCTGAGAGAGGGCTGAAATTTACTTTTTCAATATACTAATCAAATCATCCTTTGCTTTTATTTCATTTTTTAAAGACGATATTAATTCCTGATACACCTTACCTGAGCGTAGTTTCCGAACTACGCTCTTTTTATCTTATACCCTATCGTGATATTATTATTGATAGTTTTGTGTTTTGCAGAAAAAGTAAAGGTTTAAAAGTTTATTCTTATGTCGCAGTAAACGCGAAGCAAAGCTTCGCGTTTTTTAATTGTTAGCGCTTTGCTCGTCTTTACAGCGCCGAAAGTTTAATCTCGGAGTAAAGGTAGTAAACGCGAAGTTGTGCCTTTAGTTTTTTAATTGCCAGCGCTTTGCTCGGCCCATGTAGTATGCGCCTGTTCACAAACTAAGCAGCCAACATATTTGAAATCCTTTAAAGGGTGGTTTTATTTAGCTGTTTTTTGCCCACTAATTATTACATTTGCACTCTTTAAAAAAACACACTATTATTATGCAAGATAAAAACCTTGTTGGTGCCCCCGAAACTGTTGAAACAGCAAAAAAGCTTGGCTTGCTTCCGCAAGAATTCGAACGTATTACTGAAATATTAGGGAGAGTTCCTAATTTTACTGAACTCAGCATTTTTTCGGTAATGTGGAGCGAACATTGTTCCTATAAAAATTCCATTAAATGGCTTAAAACTTTACCAAAAGATGGGGCCCGCATGTTGGCCAAAGCAGGGGAAGAAAACGCAGGTTTAGTTGATATTGGCGATGGTTTAGGTTGTGCTTTTAAAATCGAATCTCATAATCACCCAAGCGCTTTAGAGCCTTATCAAGGCGCTGCTACAGGTGTTGGAGGTATAAATAGAGATATTTTTACAATGGGCGCACGTCCCATTGCCCAATTAAATTCTTTGCGTTTTGGCAATATTAACAGCAAGCGCACCAAATGGTTAATGCGTGGAGTAGTAAAAGGCATTGGCGATTATGGCAATGCATTTGGAATTCCAACAGTGGGTGGAGAAGTTTTTTTTGATGATTGTTATGAAGTAAACCCGCTTGTAAATGCCATGAGTGTGGGTATTCTCAAAAAAGGCGAAACAGTTTCTGCAACCTCTTATGGTGTTGGAAATCCTGTTTACATTGTAGGCTCTGCCACTGGTAAAGATGGTATTCATGGGGCTACCTTTGCCTCTGCCGATATTACAGAAGATTCTGCCAAAGACTTACCAGCGGTGCAAGTGGGCGATCCTTTTCAGGAAAAATTATTATTAGAAGCTACTTTAGAAGTCATAAAAACAGGCGCTGTAATTGGCATGCAAGATATGGGTGCTGCAGGCATAACCTGCTCTACCAGCGAAATGAGCGCAAAAGGTGAGCATGGCATGATGATTAATTTAGATAAAGTTCCAACGCGCCAAGCAGGCATGCAACCCTTTGAAATATTACTTTCCGAAAGCCAAGAAAGAATGTTGATTGTGGTTAAAAAAGGGCAAGAAAAAGCAGTTGAAGCCGTTTTCGAAAAATGGGATTTAAATTGTGAAATTATAGGAGAAGTTACCGACACCAAAAGAATACAGTACTTTATGCATGGGCAGTTAGTAGCCGATGTGCCAGCGCATGACCTTGTGCTTGGTGGAGGCGCACCTGTTTATGAACGTGAATATAAAGAACCAGCCTATTTTGCAGAAGCAAAAAAGTTCAATATTAATGCAGTGCCAGAGCCAAGCAACTTAAAAGAGGTGATGATGCATTTGGTAAATCATCCAAACATTGCTTCTAAAAATTGGGTATATGAGCAATATGATAGCATGGTTGGTACTTTAAATATGAGCACAAACAAGCCTTCGGCAGCTGCTGTAGTTAATTTAAAAGACAGCGATAGGGCTTTGGCATTAACAGTCGATTGCAATAGTCGTTATGTAAATGCTGATCCCGAGGTAGGATGTGCAATTGCTGTTGCCGAAGCTTCAAGAAACATTGTTTGTGCAGGAGGTGTTGGATTGGCCATTACAAATTGTTTAAATTTTGGAAATCCTTATAATCCTGAAGTTTATTGGCAGTTTGTTGGTGCCATTAAAGGCATGAGCAAAGCATGTAAGAAGTTTGATACACCAGTTACAGGCGGCAATGTGAGCTTTTATAATCAAAGTACAAATGGCGATAAAACAGAACCTGTTTTTCCAACGCCAACTATTGGTATGTTAGGTATATTAGATGCTAAAAAAACCTTTACCGGCATTGGCTTTAAAAAAGTTGACGACTTAATTTATTTAATTGGAGAGGCGGTTAATGATATTAATTCCTCAGAGTATTTATATTCTTATGTGGGGGTTAAAAATAGCCCAGCCCCGCACTTCGATTTAGATGTCGAATTTGAGGTGCAGAAAGCAACAACTGAACTTATCAAGCAAGATTTAATTGCTTCGGCTAATGATTGTTCTGATGGTGGATTGTTTATTGCTGTATTGGAATGTGCAATGGCAAGCAATTTAAGTTTTCATATCAATACAAGTAATAATATTAGAAAAGATGCTTTTCTCTTTGGGGAAGCACAAAGTAGGATCATTGTAAGCCTCGATCCTTCTCAAAAAAATGCACTTGAAACAACGCTAAGTAACCTAAAAGTTCCTTATTTGTTAATTGGAGAAGTGGCACAAAAAGAAATAAAAATTGATGGAATAAGTTACGGCAATTGTCATGAATATAAGCGATATTTTGACACTGCACTAGCTACATTAATGGCTGAGGATTAATTTATTTTCAAAAAAATTACTTTGATAAAAGTTGCATTTCATACCTTAGGTTGCAAACTTAACTTTGCAGAAACAAGCACTATTGCAAGGCAGTTTGTTAATGTTGGATACGAGCGCGTTCCTTTTAATACAGTTGCCGAAGTGTATGTAATTAATACTTGTTCTGTTACCGAAAATGCAGATAAAGAGTGTAAAAAAATTGTGAAACAGGCATTAAAGCAATCTCCTGATGCTTTTGTATGTATTGTGGGCTGTTACGCGCAATTAAAGCCCAAAGAAATAGCAAAAATTAAAGGGGTAGATTTAGTTTTAGGAGCAACAGAAAAATTTAGAATAATCGATTACATTAACGATCTAAATAAAAAACAATTTACTGAAATTCATAGTTGCGAAATTGAAAATGCAAATGTTTTTACCAGTGCATACAGTATTGGTGATAGAACACGCGCTTTTTTAAAAGTGCAAGATGGTTGTGATTATAGCTGTACTTATTGCACCATACCTCTAGCACGTGGAATAAGTAGAAGCGATAGCTTAAGTAATGTATTAGATAACGCCGCTAAAATTGCGCTAAAAGGAATCAAAGAAATAGTGCTTACTGGCGTTAATATTGGCGATTACGGCAAAGGTGAAAATGGGAATAAAAAACATGAACACACTTTTTTAGAATTAGTAAAAGCACTGGATGCTGTCCAAGGTATTGAACGCTACCGAATCTCAAGCATTGAGCCAAATTTATTAAAGAATGAAACCATTGATTTTGTTTCTAAATCTGACAAGTTTGTGCCTCATTTTCATATCCCCTTGCAAAGTGGAAGCAATAAAATATTAAACTTAATGAAAAGACGCTACCTGCGCGAATTGTATAGCGACAGAGTAACTATAATCAATCAATTAATACCCAACTGCTGTATAGGTGTCGATGTTATTACGGGATTTCCGGGCGAAACGGAAGAAGATTTTATGGATACTTACAATTTTCTTAATCAACTTGATATTGCATATTTGCACGTCTTTACCTATTCAGAAAGAGTAAATACAGATGCCGCATTATACCCAAATGCAGTAAATATGGTTGATCGTAAAAGAAGAACAAAAATGTTGCGTATTTTATCTTCAAAAAAGAAAACAGCTTTTTATAATAGGTTTAAGAATACCATACAGGAAGTATTGTTTGAGTTTGAGCAAAAAAACGATAGAATTTATGGGTATAGTAGAAATTATTTAAGAGTGAGCGTGCCATTTGATGCAAATTTATCTAATCAAAAAAGAGAAGTTAAAATTGGTAAAATTGACGCTGATGGTAACCTTATTGGAGAATTGCTGCCAGTTTTAGAAACACGCAATCGTTAATTATTACCAAACTAAAATCAAACGATAAATTTTTTTATACATTTGAATTAATTATTGAAAGAAAAAAGAATGGACGCCAATGAACAATTCTCTATTTCTCCTAAATCGGGTAGGTTACGTAAAAGAGTAAGAGTTAAATATAAAAAAAAGAAGCCTGTAGTAACTAAAAACAGGTTGAAAAAGCTAATTAATAATCCTGTATTAATATTAATGATTATTGCATTACTTAGCTTGCTTACTTATTATTTAATGCCTAAATATACCGTTTATTATGAAAAGTATAAACAGTCAAACGATAATGAAACGCATAACTCAAATAAACGCATAAAAGAAACTGATGTTTATGAATAACATCAATAAAGTACTACCATTGCATCTTATTTGTTGTCCTAATTTAGTATAATGTATCCAACAATCACTGATTTACTTCAAGACCTTTTCGGGTTTCATTTTCCATTACCTATTCAAACATTTGGATTTTTTGTTGCCATCGCTTTTTTAGTAGCTGCAGCTTTTTTAAGTTCTGAACTTAAAAGAAAAGAGAATGAAGGCCGCTTGTTTGTAAACTATACAACAGTTATTGTTGGAAAACCGGCTTCTTTATCAGAGCTTGGCTTGGCCTTTTTAACTGGATTTATTATTGGCTATAAAATTGTTTATGCAGCCTTTAATTATATCTCCTTTGCCGATAATCCACAATTGGTAATACTTTCTGGTATTGGCAGTCTTCCTGGAGGGCTGGTATTTGGAGCTATTTCTGCTTACATGCGTTTTAAAGAAAAGGAAAAACTGAAAAAAGATGTGCCAACTACAGAGCCATTGGCGCTTCATCCATACGAACAAGTGGGAAATATTGTAATTATTAGTGCTGTAGCTGGTTTGTTGGGTGCTAAATTATTTCACAATCTCGAAAATATCGATGAGTTCTTAGCTGACCCTCTTGATGCTTTAGTTTCATTTAGTGGTTTAACAATGTACGGGGGACTTATTTTAACTTCAGTTACATTGTATTTTTATTCAAAAAAAGTAAATATTCCCTTTTTACATATGGCCGATAGTGCTGCTGCGCCCTTAATGATAGGTTATGCCATTGGAAGAATAGGCTGTCACATGAGTGGCGATGGTGATTGGGGAATTGTAAACAACCTTAACAAACCTAGCTTTCTAAATATTTTGCCTGATTGGTTTTGGAAATTTAGGTACCCTCATAACGTAATTAGTGATGGTATTCCTATTCCTGGATGTGAAGGTAAACATTGTTATATGCTTGCCGAAGCAGTTTTTCCAACGCCCCTTTATGAAAGTATTGCCTGCATCTTATTATTTTTTGTTTTATGGTTTTTCAGAAAGAAAATTAACAAAACAGGAGTGTTTTTTTCACTCTATATCTTATTGAATGGAATTGAGCGCTTACTTATAGAGCAAATTAGAGTAAACACCAAATATCATATTGGTTCGTATGAAATTACACAGGCGGAAATAATTGCCTCCTTGTTTATTGTTTTTGGCGCTATTGGTATATATTACTTCAATAAAAGAAATTTAATATATTCATCCAAACCTTCAATATGACGCTTGATTATCAACAAATCTGTGAAAAGGTTAACGATATTGCTAAAAATACAGCCACCTATATTCAAAGCGAAAGAGGTAATATTGTAAAAGACCAAATTGAAGTAAAGGGGCTCCATGATTTTGTAACAAGGGTCGACAAAACTTCTGAAAAAATGATTATTGATGCACTTGAACCGCTAGTTATTGGAGCTGGTTTTATTGCAGAAGAAAATACTAAACCGCAAAAAGGAGATGTTTTTAATTGGATTATTGATCCTTTAGACGGCACCACAAACTTTATTCATGGCGTACCTTGTTATTGTATTAGCATTGCGTTAATGGAAAACAATGAAATAGTTGTTGGAGTTATTTATGAGCTCAATATGCAAGAGTGTTTTTACGCATGGAAAGGCGGTGGAGCATATTTAAATGGAAATCCAATAAAAGTGTCAAATGCTGAAAAATTAAGCAATTCCTTATTAGCAACAGGCTTCCCTTATTACGATTACCATTTGCTCGATGAGTACTTAAACTTATTCAAATATTTTATGAAGCATACACATGGAGTGCGCCGACTCGGCAGTGCTGCTGCAGATCTTGCATATGTGGCTGCAGGAAGATTTGAAGGGTTTTATGAGTATAGTTTAAAGTCATGGGATGTTGCTGCCGGAACGCTCATCGTAACTGAGGCTGGGGGTAAGGTGAGCGATTTTAACGGGGGGAGCAATTATATTTTTGGGCAGCAAATAATTTGTTCAAATGCTGCAATTTTCAGTGAGTTTCAAGCTATTGTCGCAGAATATATGAATTTTAACAAACAATAAACACTAAATTTATTCTAAAACTATTTTTTTATCGAAACTAATAAAACATATAACGATATTTTTTTTAATAAAAAAATTGTAGGTTTTGAAGTAATTTATAAATTTGCCACAATTAAACTAGGTAAAGGTTATTTATCAACTAACAAACAAAGCTAACTTGCAAGACGTAAAAAGTTCTGAAATGCTTGATATTTACGAGTTTTACGATAAAATGGAGCGTAATAAAATTATGCTTTCGTTTAAGGGAGATATTACGTCCGATCTGCTCACGTCTATTCTTCAAATTATGGAAAGCAAGTTAGATAACTTGCAAGAAGAACCAAAAATCAAGAAAAAAGTTTACAATGTGCTCGTTGAATGCCTGCAAAATCTATATCACCATTTAGATGTTGACGTAAATGACAATTCTGAAAAGGCAAAAAAATACCGCTCTGCTATATTTATGATTGGTAAAATTGGAACTGAATACAATATCATCACAGGAAATTATATTCTTAATAACAATGTTAGCCCTCTTCGCGAAAAGCTCAATAAAATCAATGTAATGAGCAAAGATGAACTTAAAGACTATTACAAAGAAATTTTAAACAATGATGAGTTTTCTGAGAAAGGTGGTGGAGGATTGGGGATGATAGATATCGCAAGAAAATCAGGACAGAAGTTAAACTTTAGTTTTGTAGATGTTGATGATGAATTCTCATTCTTTAGTTTAAACATTAAAATATCTTAAACCTTACATATAATCCTTTACAAAAACTATGGAAACTTTATTAATAGAAGGCTCGGCAAAAACACCAACCATCAAATTTGATGCAGAGCAAGGAATTATTGAAATTAAAGGAAGATCAATTCCTGAAAATTCAATTGAATTTTACAAACCTTTAATCGATTGGTTAGACAAATACTCAGGTAAGCCAAAAACAAATACTATAGTAAATATTCAACTTGAATATTTTAATACAAGCTCTTCAAAATGCATTTTAGATGTTTTTAAGAAATTAGAAGCAATCAATAAAGGCGGAAACAGCGAAGTAATTATTAATTGGCACTACGAAGAAGATGATGAGGATATGAGCGAAGCTGGTGAAGATTACCAAGCAATTATCAATGTCCCTTTCAAAATGGTGATGGTGCAAGAGTAACAACATTTTAATTTCAAAAATAGCCCGTTTTAATAAATTAAAACGGGTTATTTTTTATATCTATTTCGCATTTCCTATTGCTAAATTTGGTATAATACCGATGTGAAATAAATAATGGCCCAAATTTGTTTCACGGCATTTGTCCCAAACTTTTTTCTGATCGGCATTATTGGCATAATTTATAAATCACATTGGTATAATTCACAAAATAAAAACAAGAAAGGCGAAACAGTAATTTACCATTTCGCCTTTCTTAGTATGCGCTTATTATTAATGCTTAACTGTGAACTTGCCCGATGTGATAATAGAACTGTTTTTATCTCTAACTGTGTAAAAGTATAAACCATTGTTTAAATGACCAACACCAATTGTTTCAGTTTTTGAATTCACTGTAAAGCTTTCAATCAGTTTGCCGTTCAAGTCTAATATTTCAAATTGTTTTATTGCTTTGGAGTTGCCAAAGTTAATGGTAACAAATTCATCAGCTGGATTTGGAGATAATTTAATATTTTCATTTTGAATGGTTTCAGTAATGCCAGTGTTTACAGTTCCCCATTTTAAATCATCAACCCATAGCGTTGAACCCAATTGAGCGCCAACTACCATGCTTGAAGAAAAAACAATCAAAGCTGAATCAGGAAGCGTTGTGTTTGGGAAATTTGGGTCGTAAACCATTTCAACATAATTTAAATTAAAACTTCCTCCAGTAGCTGCAATCTTTTTAATTCCTAAGGCAATGGTATCTCTTTTAAAAGGAGCTACGGATTGTCGTTTGTAAAAAATTACCTGAGCAAATGCTGTATCAACACCTGTTGGCTGATAACGCGCAAAAAAACCAAGAGAGTCTTTCCTTTGAGAAAAAGGATATCCTAATTTCACCGCTGGATTTCCGAAGCCAATTAAGCCAGTTAACATTAGCCCTGAAGTAGGAGGAACCAAACCGTTTGTAAATGCAGCAATGGAAGAAACATCAGAAGTGGTAATTTTTGCAGAAGTGCCGCCAAAATGATAAATTATAGTATCTCTTAAAACAACGTTTGGGCTTACAATTTTTGCAGAAGCCCATCCTTGAGCATTTCCACCATTTGCATTCCAAGGTAGTTCAAACCCAAAATCAACTTGAGCATTTGCATTAATTGTAAATAAAGCTCCTGTTAAAAGGCTAAGTAAAATTTTTTTCATGTTGTTTTTTTTAGTTGGTAATATTAATTTAAGTTTAATGAAAGGATAATGTTAGTGGGTTTAATTTAACTGTTTAAGATACATTTGAATGCTATTCTCAATTCCATAATAAAGTGCATCACTTATTAGCGCATGACCAATTGATACCTCATTGAGGTGTGCAATATTATCATTAAAATATTTTAAATTTTCTAAATTCAAATCATGCCCAGCATTTATTTTTAAACCTAAAGAATGTGCCATTTCAGCAGCTCTAATATAAGGCATCAAAGCTTTCTCTTTATCAATTAAATAATTGCTTGCATAAGCTTCAGTATATAATTCTATACAATCAGTGCCCGTCTTAAGTGCAAAAACCATATTTATTGGTTCGGCATCAATAAAAATAGAAGTTCTAATTCCTGCATTTTTTAAAGGTAAAATCAAGTCTCTTAAAAAAGTCTCGTTTTTCTGCGTATCCCAACCTGCATTGGAAGTTAGTGCGTCTGGAGGATCTGGCACCAAAGTTACTTGATGCGGTTTAATTTCCAATACTAATTTAATAAACTCAGCCGAAGGGTAACCCTCAATATTCAATTCTGTCGTTACAAATTGTTTCAATGGTTTTAAATCACTGTATTTTATGTGACGCTCATCTGGTCTTGGATGCACTGTAATTCCTTGCGCTCCAAATTTTTCACAATCTATGGCAAATTTCAACACATCGGGTATGTTTCCACCCCTTGCATTTCGCAATGTGGCAACTTTATTGATATTTACACTAAGTTTTGTCAAGGCTAATTAAATAAAACACTTCCGCCAATTGTCGATTTAATTGGATTTAAAATCATGGTAGGTATTTGAGCATCGTTAGAAATAATTTGGCGTTCATCAGTTCCTGCTAATATTTCTGGAAATCCCATTTCTTGACTATTTACTACAGCAATTAAATCTGCATCTTTTGAAGCCGCATAACTTAAAAATTGCTTTACAAAATTACCTTTTTCATCAGCCATCTTAACATCAAATTCAATTTGATTGTTTCTTAATTCACTTTTAGCAAGTGAAACATTGTTGTTAATGGCATTTACCACAAAAGTATCTGTTTCTTGCGGATAGATAATATGAACTTTGCTATTAAACACCTTCGCAATATTAATTGCTAAACTCAATTTTTGTTTACTATCTTTAGTTAAATCAAAAGGAAGCACTAAATTTTTATAGCCATTTCTAAAACCTCTTTCTTGAACCACAATAAAAGGCACCGAGCTATGGGTAATTACTTTTATTGCATAACTGCCTGTTATATGTTGCATTCCTCTAACTCCATGGGTTCCCATAATGATCAATTTGGCTTTCAAATCATTTGCTGCAGCGCCTATATCATCAAAAATATTACCTAAACGAGCCTCATAGCTAACTTTAATGCTATTTGTTTTGGTTAATTCTTCTGCTTGCTTTTTCATTTTAACTTCTGCGGCAGCTTTTTCCTTTTCCTTTCCAATAATGTGAAGTAATACAACTTCAGCGTTTGTAATTAATTTGCATAACCCAATGGCATGCTCTACTGCTGTTTCAGCAACTTTCGTAAAATCAGTTGGAACAACAATAGTTACTTTTTCTAAATCCATAAGCTTGTTTTAATATGATGTATCAGGCTACGAAAGTAGTAAAATTCAATGTTAATTTAAAATTGATTGAAAAACTTTAAATTTTCGATAATTATTCTTCATTTATAGCCATTTTTAGAACAATTATTTGTAATTATTAACAAAAATATTATCAGATGTCAAAATTTAGAATAAATTTGCGCCAATTAATACTTCTTATACAAGTAAAATGATGTTAAAAGATTTACACTACACAAGATTTTCAGATTTTCGCAAATTCAGCACCTTTAAAAAACTGTTTGCTATTTCTGTTATTTCAATGATAGGTTTTATAGCTCCTTTAAAAGCTACCAATTATAATGTTTCTAACACAAACGATAATGGACCTGGTTCTTTTCGCGCAGCGTTAGTTTCAGCAAATTTTGATGCTTCAGCAACTGCTGGATCGCCGCACATTATCAACTTAACAGGTGTGTCAGGTGTAATTGTGCTCGATTCTGCGCTTACTGATATTAGAAATCATGTAACAATAAATGGTCCACTAAACAATAGTTTAACTATCGAGAGAAATTTGCTCGGAGCATCTTACTCAATAATAACTGTTAAACCTATTGGTTTAACTGCTATTACCGTTCAAATAAATAACCTAGTTCTTACTAAGGGGTCTAGTTTAACTGGGGGGGGATTATATGTAGAGAATACTAATCTTACCTTAAACAACTGTCAAATAACCAAGAACTTTGTAAATAATGGTCTTGGGGGTGGAGTTTGTTCTAACAACGCTAATGTAACTATTAATAATAGTACTATTGATCATAATACCAATCTTGCAGGTTTAGGCGGTGGTATTTACATGAACTTTGGTACCCTACTAATGAACAATTGTACTGTTTTTGGAAACAGGGCAGCAATTGGCGGTGGCCTAGATAAAGCTACAATTGGAACAGTAGTTATTAAAAATTGTACTTTCGCTTTTGATACAGCAGATGATGTTGCAGGAGGGATTTATGTAAACATTGGCAACGTTGAGGCCAACAATACTATAATTTCTGGAAATGTTGCAGTAAATGGTGCTAATGCAGTTTTTGGAAATTTATTTTCTTCAAATGGACATAATTTAGTTGACAATGTGCTTGGAATGAATTTTACTGGCAGCACAATCGGTAATGTTATTGGCTTAGCAACAAATTTTGTATTAAGCAATGTGCTACAAAATAATGGAGGTGCTACTCCTACAGTTTTACCTTTGGCTTGTAGTGCTGCAATTGATGCTGGCACAAGTGTTAGTGCCCCAGCAAACGACCAAAGGGGACTTGCAAGAGTCAACTTTGGAACTGCATTTGATATAGGTGCTATCGAGTATAGTGGTCCAAATATCGAAGACCTAAATGTTTGCGGAACGCAAACTATTGACTTAGTAGCATCAGCATCAAGTAACTATAGATGGTATGATGCAGAAACAGGCGGAAATATTTTACTAGAAGGATCAAACATATTAACAGTTACTATCAGCAGTGATACTACTTTTTGGGTGGTAGATTATACGCCAGATTGTGAGAGTACTATTCGCATACCGGTTCATATTAGTCAATTCAGTGCAGCTGTTCCTCCTGTAATTAGTTCTAATGGAAGCAATAGTTTTTGTCAAGGAGGTGCTGTTACGCTAAGTTCAACCACCTCTCCAGATTATATTTCGTATGCTTGGCTTCCTGGGGCTGAAAATACTACTTCAATTGCTGCAAGTAATTCTGGTGCATATAGTGTGGTTATTACTGATGCAAATGGTTGCACAGGAGCTTCAAACACTATTAATGTAAATGTCAATGCTTTGCCTGTTCCTCTAATTACAACTAATGGTTCAACTGTTATTTGTCAAGGTTCAAGTTTAGAATTAACATCGAACTTTGCAACAGGAAATGTTTGGAGTACTGGTGAAACAACAGCTGCTATTACAGTTAATAGTGCACAAATAATTACTGTCACAGTTACTGATGCAAATGGTTGTATCGGCACTTCAGCACCAATTGAAGTTACACTTGTACCCAATGCACCTCCTGTTCCTGTAATTACAACATCTGGCGCCTTAGCTATTTGTGTCGGCTCAACTGTAACATTAACATCTAGTTATGTAAGCGGTAACATTTGGTCTACAAATGAAAATACACAAAGTATTTCGGTTAGTCAAGCAGGTTCTTATACGGTTACCTTTACTGATGCAAACGGATGTTCCGCAGTGTCTCTGCCTGTAACTATTAATATCTTGCCGCAAACCCAAGCGCCTACAGTGTCATCAAATGGTCCAACAACATTCTGTGAAGGTGGAGCAGTAACATTAAATGCTTTACCTGCTAATGGTAATATTGTTTGGAATCCAGGAAACGTATCAGCTAACTCTTTAATTGTAACAACTGCAAATACTTATGTTGCAACTTTAACCGATGTAAACGGATGTACAGTTTCTTCATTGCCTATTGATGTGGTTGTTAATGCAAATCCAGTACAACCTTCCATCAATGCCTTTGGCCCTCTTACCTTTTGTCAAGGAGGGAATGTTGGCCTTTTCAGCAGCAGTAATTCAAATAACTTATGGAGTCCAGGAAATCAAACTTCAAATTCAATAACAGTTACTAATCCAGGTTTATACACAGTAACCGTTTCTGATGGTGCAGGTTGTTCTGCTGTTTCTGACCCAATTGAAATTATTGTGCTTCCAAATCCAATAGCACCAGTTATTACTGCTAATGGAGCTACAACATTCTGTGTAGGAAATTCTGTTACTTTAACTTCTAACATTACTACTAGCATTATTTGGAATACTATTGAAACAACAGCAGATATCACTGTTTCTCTGCCTGGAAACTATAGTGTTATCACAACCGATGCCAATAACTGTTCGTCTCAATCAAATATTATTAATGTAATTGTAAATAATCCAGGCTTAGCTTCTATTGCAGGAAATAGCCAATTTTGCAATGGGGGGTCTTCAACTTTAACAGCAGTAAATGGTTTAAGTTTCGTATGGTCGCCAACTGGAGAAACAACTCAAAGTATATCTGTAGCTAGCCCCGGAATATATAGCGTTACTATTGAAGGAACGAATGGCTGTACTTCTGTTTCTGCTCCATTTTTGGTTACTTCATTTACTTCAACTCCTGTTACCATTACACCAAGTGGAACTGTTCAAATTTGTGATAATGGCTTTGTGGTTTTAAGTTCTTCTTCTGCAAATGGAAATGTTTGGTCTCCAAATGGAGAAACAACACAATCAATTACCGTGGCCACTGCTGGTGACTATTTTGTAACTTCTACCGACATAAACGGGTGTGAAAATATTTCAAACACTGTAACTGTGGTTGTGTTACCTGCTCCATCTCAACCAATAATTAATCCAGCTGGTCCAATTGTTCAATGTGCTGGCAATGTCCTTCTTGACGCCGGAAATATACCCAATGTAACTTATTTATGGAATGATAATATTACTTCAACACAAACAAATAATGTTACGCAATCAGGAATATATAGTGTTATTGTTACTTCAGTAAACGGCTGTACCAATGCTTCAACTCCAGTAAATGTTGCAATTGAAACATTGCCTGTGGTTAATCTTGGTAATGATATTGTTCAGTGTGGAGGAACAGTAACTTTAAATGCGGGTAATCCAGGTGCTACCTATTTATGGAGCAATGGTGAAACAACACAATCAGTTGTAATAAGTGCTTCAGCTGCTATAAGTGTAACAGTAACAAATTCATGCGGTAGTGCAACAAGCAATACAATAAATATTGTAATTAACAATAATCCTTTGCCTGCAACTATTACCCCAGCAGGCCCATTGCAAATTTGTAATGGAAGTTCACAATTGCTCTCTTCAAGTGCCAGCATCGGAAATGTTTGGTCTCCAAATGGTGAAACCTCACAAGATATTTCTGTTTCTGTTTCGGGTAATTATTTTACAACTGTTACAGATGTAAATGGATGTACTGCTATTTCAAATGTAGTTTCAGTTACCATTAGTAATCCAATAGCCCAAGTTAATATTGGGAACGATGTAACACAATGCGGTGGAACAGTTACTTTAAATGCTGGAAACCCCGGATCAAGTTATTTGTGGAGTAACGGTCTTACAAATCAATCAATAGTTGTATCAACTTCTGGATTGTATGCTGTTGAGGTCACAAATGCTTGTGGAACAATTACCAGTAATGTAGTTAATATTGTAATAAATACGCTTCCATTCGCTCCTGTAATTTCACCTGGAGGACCAGTCGTTTTCTGTCAAGGAAATGCGGTGGTACTAAATTCTTCTGAAACTACTGGTAATGTATGGTCAACCGGAGCTACAACGCCTTCAATCGTCATTTCAAATAGCGGAACTTTTACAGTTACATATACTGATGCTAATGGCTGCACAGCGGTTTCTGCTCCTTTGGTGGTAACGGAAGATAATCCTTTAACTTCTACTAATTTGGGCGGTCCATTTGTTCAGTGTGCAGGCTCATTGGTTTTAGACGCTGGTAATGGAGGGGGAAGTACTACATATTTATGGAGTACAGGAGCAACAACCCAATCAATTGCAGTTAGCCAAACAGGTAGTTATAATGTGGTGTCAACTAATAGTTGTGGAAGCGTTCAAAGTTCTAGTGCTCAAGTTACAATAAACCAAGCGCCAACTGCACCTGTAATTACGCCATTGGGTCAAGTTACTTTTTGTGCAGGTGGATCATTAATATTAAGTTCCGATATTGCTAATGGGATAACATGGAGCACAGGAGAAACTTCACAAAATATTACGGTAACACAGAGTGGCATTTACACTGTTTCCTTTAACGATGGAAATAATTGTAGCAGTGCTTCATTACCAATTACGGTTACGGTGCAAAATCAACCTTTAGCAACAAATCTTGGCGGCCCATTCACACAATGTGGTGGAAGTGTTACTTTAGATGCTCAAAATGCTGGTCCTGGTACAATTTACCTTTGGAATAACAATGCAATAAGTCAAGTATTGACAGTGCAGCAATCAGGTACTTATTTTGTAACAATTGCAAATACATGTGGAACTGTTCAATCAAGTTCAGCTACAGTTAATATTTTAACTGTTCCACAAAGTCCTGTAATTACAGCAAATGGACCCACCACAATTTGCTCAAATAGCGCTGTTACATTAACAAGTGATGTTCAACAAAATTACCTTTGGAGTAATGCTGAAACCACGCAGAGTATTACTGTAAATCAAACTGGTGATTATTCGGTATCTTTTACTGCAGCTAACGGTTGTAGTGCAGCTTCAAATATTATTTCGGTGAATGCAGAATTTCCTCTAGTTGCCTCTGATTTAGGTGGTCCCTACACACAATGTGGAGGAACTATTACCCTAGACGCAGGGAATGCAAACGCAGGAACTGCCTATTTATGGAGTAATGGTGAAACTGCGCAAACAATAGTAGTTTCAGCCTCGGGAGACTTTTCAGTTCAAATGTCAAACGCATGCGGCAGTGTTACAAGCACAACTGCAAACGTTACTTTATTTGGTGCACCAAATGCGCCAGTTATTTCTGCCAGTGGTTCAACTATTTTTTGCCAAGGCGGTTCAGTAGTATTAACTTCAAGTATTACCAATGGTATATTATGGTCTAATAATGAAAATACGCCTTCTATTACAGTTTCAACGTCTGGCGATTATTCAGTATTATTAACTGACGCTAACGGATGTACCGCCGTTTCAAATATAATTACAGTTGTTGTTGACGCACCATTAGTGGCAACTAATTTAGGGGGACCCTTCACCCAATGTGGTGGAACAATTGTTTTAGATGCAGGTAATGCATCAGCCAACAATAATTACCTATGGAGCTCCGGAGAGGTATCACAAGTTATTGATGTTAATGTAAGTGGCAATTATTTTGTTACAATCACTAACTCATGCGGCAGCGTTACCAGTTCGACAGCGAATGTTACTATAAACCCACTACCACAAACACCTATTGTTTCCCCTAGTGGTCCTTTGGTATTCTGCCAAGGTGGTAATGTAACTTTAACATCTAGCAGTGCAGTTGATAATATTTGGTCAAATGGCTTAACTTCTCAAGGAATTACTGTAGATACTACCGGTACATTCTCTGTTAGTGTAGTTGATGCGCTCGGTTGCAGTGCTTCTTCTCTGCCAGTTAACATTGTGGTTAACCAGCCTTTATCTGCTTCTATTATTTTAGGAGGCCCTTTTACTCAATGTGGTGGTACAGTTACTTTAGATGCTGGAAATGCAAATACAGGCGCTACATATATTTGGAGCAATGGATTAACAACACAAACTATTGCAGTTACTCAAAGCGGAAGTTATTCAGTAGTTATTAATAATGCTTGTGGTATTGTATCAAGCGATACTGCAATAATAACTATTTCACCAGTTGCTCAAACACCAATTATTACAGCTAATGGACCTGCCACATTGTGTCAAGGAGGATCTGTGGTACTTACCTCAAGTGTAGCAAATAATATTGTTTGGTCACAAGCAAATGATACGTCTGCGAGTATTACAGTTAATCAAAACGGATTATATACTGTAACTGTAGATAATGGGAATGGATGTACTGCAGTTTCTCAGGCATTTAACGTAACAGTATTAGATAATATTTTGCCTTTTTCATTGGGACAAGATATAGCGCAATGTGGAGGATCTGTTAATGTTGATGCTGGCGCTCAATCAGGAGCAAATTATGTTTGGACAGATTTAACAGGTAACAATCAAATACCAAATGGGCAAATTGCAAGTTTAACAAGCAGTGGAATAGTGTTTGTAGTTGCTAGCAATCAATGTAATTCAGTAACCAGCGATACTATTACTGTAATAATTAATCCTTTGCCAACTACACCTATTATTCAAGCAAATGGTCCAACAACTTTTTGCAGTGGAGATTCAGTAGAGCTTGCAGTTGTTACTTTGCCTCAACCTCAAAATATTATTGTTAACGGGCAATTTGATGCAGGTAACAGTGATTTTTCAACACAGTATATTTATCAAAGTAACTTACAACCAGAAGGCACCACTTTTGTAACCTCAAATGCTTCAATTAATCATCCTGCTTTTGTAGGAGTGGGTCAAGGCGGTAGTGGTAATTTCCTAGCTGTTAATGGCTCATCTAGTGCTGGTCAATACATTTGGGAACAATCTGTAACCGTAGTGCCTAATCAAACCTATAATATTTCATTGTTTTTGGCTTCATTAGTTGCAAATAATAACCCTGGTAATATTCAATTAAGAATTGACGGAGTTGATGTTGGTCCAGTTATGAATTGTCCAGGGCCAGTTAATGTTTGGCTTCCTTTTAATATATTATGGACTTCAGGTAACACATCTAATGTAGTTCTAACATTACTAAGCATGAACAATGCTTCTGGTGGAAATGACTTTGCTATTGATAATATTCAAATGATATGTACAACATGTATCTCTAATTTAGTATATCAATGGAGCACTAATGAAATAGGAACTTCAATTTATGCTGATGCCACGGGCGCTTATACAGTTACAGCTACAGATGCTCTAGGTTGTTCTGCAACTTCATTGCCAATTGATGTGTTAGTTCAAACTCCACCAACAGTTAACTTAGGCGGCCCTTATACACAATGTGGCGGCACTGTAACTTTAGATGCACAAAATGTGGGCTCTAACTATTTATGGTCAAATGGTGATACTACGCAAACAATAACAATTTCTTCTCAAGGTGTAACCTCGGTTTCTGTAACTGTATCAAATACTTGCGGTACTTTCACCTCTCAGCCAGCTATTGTTAGTCTATTTGCATCTCCTTCACCAGCTACAATTACGGCAAATGGCACAACTACATTCTGTCAAGGTGATTCAGTTACGCTTCTTGCTAGTTCAGGATCTTCTTATTTATGGAGTCCAAATAATGAAATAAGTCAATCAATTATAGTTTCCCAAACTGGAAATTATTCAGTTCAAGTAACTTCTTCAAATGGTTGTACTTCAGTTTCAAATATTGTGAATGTAACTGTGTTGCCTGGTACTGGAAATCCTGCTCAAATTGCAGTAAATGGACCAACAGAATTTTGCTTAGGCGGCTCAGTAGTGTTATCATCAAACAGCCCAACAGGTAATCTTTGGAACAACGGATCAAATCAACAAAGTTTAACCATTTTTAGTGCTGGCACATATATTCTAAATGTTACAAATAACAGTGGATGTCCTCTTGGAAGCGATACTGTCGTTGTTACTACGCTTTTTAATCCGACTGCCGTAATTACATTAAGTAATTCTCCTTCTTTATGCGATGGAGATACCTTGGTGCTCACAGTAAACCCTAATGTTGTTTATCAATGGTCTCAAGTAATTAATAATCAGTTGGTAAACTTAGACTCAACACAGTCAATTACGATAGACACTGCTGGTGTTTACAATGTAACGGTTACTGGTACAAATGGATGTACTACAACGGCTCAAGCTGTTCAAATTCTTCCAGCACCTGCTGCACAGCCGCCAGTAATAACAATTAATGGACAATTAAACTGTGGTTCAGGATCTGTAGAATTGGTTGCCACGGGAGGAAATCAATTTTTTTGGAACACTTTGGAAACTGCTTCAACTATCACGGTAACTCAATCTGGATATTATTCTGTAACTTCTCAAAATAGTTTTGGATGTAAAGCAACTTCAGAACCTGTATTTATCCCTCAAGGTATTAGTAAAATGCTTATCAATCTTGATGTATTAGTATATGACAATGGGTTTTGGAATGTTCATTGCCCTAAAGGTGAGGATGGACAGATCACAGCATTAGTAACAGATGGTCAAGAACCATACAGCTATGCTTGGTCAAGCGGTCAAACTACCCAAACCATTAGCGGTTTAAAAGCAGGTCCTGACAATGTATATTCAGTAATAATAACTGATGGTTTTGGATGTACTGCTGAATCTTCAACTACCTTAACAGAGCCACCTGCTGCCTTAGAAAAAATGCCAAGAGGCTTCTCACCTGATGGGAATGGTGTAAATGATGAATTAGTAATTCCAGGAATTAAAGCATATGTAACAAATAATGTGACAATCTTTAATAGATGGGGCAACGAAGTATATAACAGTGAAGGTTCATACCAAAACGATTGGTTGGGCAAAGGTAAAAATGGAGAGTACTTGCCAGAAGGCACCTACTTTGTTGTTTTCACTGCCGATTCACCTGAATGTGGCAAAATTGATGAAAATCGTTGGATTGAATTAAGACGCAAATAGTAAATAAAAATATTTTAGAATCGCAATATAAATCACATGAAAAAGCTAATCATTGCAACATCCTTAATTCTTTCTGGCCTTAGCTTGAGAGCTCAACAGGATATTATGCTTAGTCAGTATATGTTTAATGGATTGTTCCTAAATCCAGCATATGCAGGCAGTCATAAATACACAAGTGCAACCTTACTTCATCGTAATCAATGGACAGGTTGGGACGGAGCACCTAAAACCAATATTATTGGGATAGATGGTCCATTAAAAAATCATACCATGGGCTGGGGGCTAATTTTTGCAAATGACAAAATTGGACCAACCACACAAAATGATTTTATGGCTAACTATAGTTATCATCTAAAATTGGGAAAAGGGAAGTTAGCCCTGGGTCTTCGTGGCGGTATATCTGCTGTGTCAAGTAACCTGCAAGGTATAAGTACTGTTATTGGCGGTGATGAGGCCTTTGCAAACAATATCAAAAGTTCTATTTTGCCAAAGTTTGGAACTGGAGCTTATTACTATGCAAAAAAGTATTATGTGGGAATTTCAATACCTACATTAATTGCATACGATCCTGATAAAAAATTTAACTTTGATTTGAATAAATCTTCAGATGCACGAAGACATTATTTTATGACAGCTGGTTATGTTTTTGAATTAAGTAATATGGTTAAACTTAAACCATCAGTATTGATTAAATATCAAAAAGCGGCACCTTTGCAAGCTGATATCAATTGCAATGTACTTTTAAATGATGTATTTTGGATTGGTGTTTCTTACAGATCTAATGCTGCTATTGTAGGGTTAGTTGAGTACCAAATCAATCCTATGTTTAGAGTGGGTTATGCCTATGACTATACTACAACTGCCATAAATCGTTATTCATCGGGATCACATGAAATTATGATTGGAATTGATTTAGGTCACGATATTATGAAAAGTAAAAACCCTCGTTATTTCTAATTGCTAAGCACCAACGAGCATTATTATACCCATAGACAAACTGTAAAATGAAGAAAAATATTACCACCTCTTGTTTAGTTTTGCTTTCGCTTTTTATACTAAGCGGATGTTCCAAAATTTATATCGCCTTAGGAGATAAAAACATGGAGCAACTTCAGTATGTAAAAGCTGCTAAAAACTACGAAAAAGCAGTTGCAAAAAAAGCTAACAATATTGCTCAAAAAAAATTGGCTAACACTTATCGTTTAATGAATGATACAAAGAAAGGTGTTGATGCTTACGCAAAAGTTATTGGTCAGACCAATGCCGAGCCTGTTGATCGCTTTTATTATGCTCAAATGTTAATTGCAAACAAAAAGCATGCTGAAGCCGCCGCAATATTAAGAGATTATATGCAATCAAACCCTAACGATAAATTAGCAGAAAGTATATTAAAATCTTGTGCAGCGCCTGAAGTTTTTACGAAAGACACAGCGAAATACGTTGTTACCAATGCTAAAATTGGAAATGTAACTGAATTTTATGGCCCAGTTCAATATAAGGATGGATTAGTTATTAGCGCAAGTATAGATGGAAAGGGTAAAGATAAAGTGCCTCAAACAGGTAAATCATATTACAAACTTTATTTTACTAAAAAGGATAAAAGTGGCGCCTACTCAACCCCTGAAAAACTAAGTGGAAATATCAATAAAAATAAACTACACACAGCCTCTGCTACTTATTCTAAGGATGGCAATGTTGTATATTATACTGCAAGCAATACAGACGGGTTATCTAATACAGAATTATTAGAAACAGTAATTGGATTAAAAATATGTAAAGATACCATTGCAAATGGAATGTATTTGAAAGGAGCTGATTTTCCATACAACAGTAAAGAATATTCAGTAGGTCATCCTGCGCTTACAACAGATGCTAAAACAATGTATTTTATTTCTGATATGCCTGGCGGCTTCGGAGGAACTGATGTTTACGAAACAAAATTTGAAAAAGGAACTTGGGGACAACCTAAAAATCTTGGCGCAAATGTTAACTCAGTTGGTAACGAAATGTATCCTTTTGTTGATAGTTTGGGCAATCTATACTTTTCTTCTACCGGACATGCTAATTTTGGGGGATTAGATATCTTTAAAAGTGCCAAAAGTGCAAATGCTTTTGCACAGGCTGAGAATTTAAACTACCCAATAAACACTCCAAAAGACGATTTTGGCTTTATGATTTACGCTGATAATAAAACGGGTTTTCTAAGCAGTAACAGAGAAGGCGCTGATAAAATTTATGAATTTATTCTACAAGCAGCTAAAGTAAATATTAGTGGAAAAATTGCTAGCAAAGTTGATGGAAAGCCAGTTTCTGGCGCAAAAATTGAAATTACCGACCGGGCTAGAAATACAACAGATACTATTTATGCTGCTGAAGATGGAAGTTATTCTTATCTGTTAGCTCCAAATACAGATTTTGAAATTACTGTTTCCAAAGACGGGTTTTTTAGTCAATCTGAAGATGTAACATCAATGAATCAGTCAGGCGATATTACCAAAGACTTTGCTTTAGAAGAATTGGTTAAAGATAAATCTGTGGTTATTGATGCGGCCGATGAAAATGGTGTTAGACCAATATTGTATGATTTTAATAAATGGGAGATTAGGTCTGATGCCTATGAACCACTTAATAAGCTATCTAAAAGGTTAAAAGATAATCCAAAAATAACTATCGAATTAAGTTCTCATACTGATTGCAGAGGAACTGATAGTTATAATCAAGATTTATCTTTTAGAAGAGCAAAGAGCGCTAAAAATTATTTAATCTCTAAAGGAGTTAAAGCGAATAGGATAAAAGTTAAAGGATATGGTGAAACTAAACCTTTAAATAAGTGTAGTGACGGTGTTCCTTGTACCGATGATGAATATCAAACAAATAGAAGAACTGAATTCAAAGTAATCGAAATTGATAAATAACTGACTATACATGGCATCAGTTGGAATTAATAAAGTAATATTAGCAGGCAATCTTGGAAAAGATCCTGAGGTTAGGCATTTAGAAGGTGGTGCAGTAGTTGCCAATTTCCCACTTGCAACTACAGAAACATACAAAGACAAAAGTGGAAATAAGGTTGAGCAAACGGAATGGCATAATATTGTACTTTGGAGAGCACAGGCTGAATATGCTGAAAAGTTTCTAAAAAAAGGGAATACAATTCTGGTAGAAGGAAAGCTAAAAACTCGCACTTGGGAAGATAAGGACAAGAATAAAAGATACACTACTGAGGTTTATGGTGATAGTATTACTATATTAATCGGAAATAGAAGAGATGAGAACAATACTTATCAAAACCCAAACAGTATAGGAAGTTCAACTGAGATAAACAGCCCAAATGCACCCACAGCAGCTGCTGAATCAGATGATTTTTCATCGTAAACATAAAATAATTTAAATTGGACGGTTCGGTCAGTTGCCCTTTGGGCATGGTTTTAGGATTTGTTTTTCATGGCTTTGGGCCACAATCTTTTTTAGAGTTATCTGTAGTTGGATTGCTACTCGTTTTTTC
Source organism: Chitinophaga pinensis (assembly GCA_945872355.1). Classification (GTDB taxonomy): domain Bacteria; phylum Bacteroidota; class Bacteroidia; order UBA4408; family UBA4408; genus CAIKXD01. The sequence goes on along the minus strand of CAMBZU010000002.1, from coordinate 7,342 downwards.
CGCAATAATTGCAGCCGCTGAAGTTTCTTTCTTTTCGCTAGCTCCTAATGATTTTGAACTACTTAAACAAGATACTGGTTCTCAATCTCAAAAACTTATTTCTTTACTTGATAAACCTAAAAGCCTCATAGCTACTATTGTGATGAGTCACAATTTGGTAAACATAGGCGTGGTTATTATTTCTGAAATGCTTTTTGCTAAACACTTCGATTTTAGCGATAGTCCAGTGGCTGGCTTTGTTATTAAAGTGGTAATAGTAACCTTTGTTATTTTGTTAATTGGAGAGGTTATTCCCAAAATATACGCTTCTAAAAATCCAAGAGGACTTGCCCTAAAAATGGCTCATGGTTTTGGGTTACTCCAAAAGATGCTTGCACCATTCGTTTTTATTTTGGTAAGAATTGCAAGTGCCTTCGATAAAAGAATTAAACAGATAACACCTGACTTATCAGTAGATCAACTTTCACAAGCATTGGAGCTTACAAGCAGCGAACATACACCTGAGGAGGAAAGAAAAATTTTACAAGGTATTGTTGAGTTTGGCAACACAGAAGTAAGTCAAATAATGAAACCTCGTATAGATGTTGTGGCTTTTGATGAAAATACACTGTTTACCGATGTGATTACACTTATCATTAAAAATGGCTTTTCGCGAGTTCCTGTATATAGTGAAACACTCGATAAAGTGGTGGGAGTTTTGTTTATAAAGGATTTAATAGCCCATCTTGACAAAGACAATAGCTTTGAATGGCAAACATTATTGAGGCCAGCTTTTTTTGTGCCTGAAAGCAAAAAGATAGATGATTTAATGAAAGAATTTCAAAGTAAAAAAATACACTTGGCCATTGTTGTTGATGAGTATGGAGGCACCAACGGCATAGTAACTTTAGAAGATATTATTGAGGAAGTTATTGGTGAAATTAATGATGAATTTGATGTGGAGGAATTGGTTTATTCAAAGCTTGACGATAGTAATTATGTTTTTGAAGCGAAGATTCCGCTAAACGATTTGTATCGTGTGTTGGATATTGATGGGCAAGTATTTGAAGAAAAGAAAGGGGAGTCTGATACATTAGCTGGATTTATCCTAGAATTAAGTGGAAAAATTCCATTAAAGAATGAAAAAATAGTATTCGATAATTATATTTTTAGTATCGAGTCGGTTGATAAACGTAGAATTAAACGCATTAAACTTACAATTGCAAATGAAAAAGATCATGGGACATTTCATGATGGAGGGAAAATAATTCCGGCTATTTTGATACCTTTGTTGTTCTCTTTTACATTGCTTTTAAGTGCTTGCGAAGATGATTATACGCCTAAACCTAGGGCTTATTTTAGAATAGATTTGCCTGAAAGAAATTACCAAAACTTTAATGCTAATTGCCCTTTTAGTTTTGAATATTCAAAGTATGCAAACATGACTGTTTACAATGGTAATCAAATTGAAAGTTGTTGGTATAACATAGCGTATCCGAGGTTTAATGCCACCATACATTTAAGCTATTCACCAATATTAAATAAATCGGATCTTGAAACGCAATTGAGCAATTCAAGAGCTTTAGTTTACAAGCATACTGTTAAAGCTGATGGTATTGAAGAAATTCCAATTAACTATGCTTCTAAAAAAGTATATGGATTATTATATAATCTAAGTGGCAATAGTGCATCACAAACTCAGTTTTATCTTACCGATAGCGCCAAACATTTTGTGAGGTGTGCTTTGTATTTTAATTCTAGTCCTAATGCCGATTCTATTGCCCCTGTCCTAACTTATATTAACGAAGATATTGAAAAGTTAATTTCAACTTTTAAATGGCAATAAATTTGCCAACACTATGATTTTCTATAGTAATACCAATGTGATTTATAAATTGGGCCAATAATTTAAAATCTTACATTGGTAAATGCCGATCGGAAAAAAGTTTGGGACAAATGCCGTGAAACAAATTTGGGCCATTACTTATTTCACATCGGTATAACATCAATTCCTAATCTGCTTTATAGAAAAAATATTCAACTATTTTGAAATCAAATTAGTGAGTTGGAATCACAAACTTGTACATCTAGTTATTTCACATCGCTAATAAAAACGATGATTCAATGAACATAATTGAGATTGTTTTAGCGATTTTGTAAATCTGATGTCGAATTAAACAAAAAAGCACTTACTAATTTTAGTAAGTGCTTTTTTGTTTTTCATTTCAGCCTTTAGCAAAAATGATCAAATGCTATTTTTAGGTTATCTGCGATCATTTGAGGACTTCTGCCTTCTATGTGGTGCCTTTCAATGAAATGAACCAATTTGCCGTCTTTAAATAAGGCAATAGCAGGAGATGAAGGAGGATAAGGCAACATGAAATTACGAGCAGATGCCACTGCTTCAGTATCAAATCCTGCAAAAACTGTAGTTAGCTTTGTTGGTTTTTTCTCATTTTCAAGTGATAACTTTACGCCTGGACGTGCCGCGCCTGCTGCGCAACCACATACTGAATTTATAAATACAAGCACAGTACCACTTGTGGGGTTTAATGTTTTTTCTACAGCATCTGCGCTGGTTAATTCTTCAAAGCCAACTTGTGTCATTTCGGCTTTCATTGGGTTTACTAATTGTTCTGGGTACATCTTAAATTCAAAGTTTAAGGTTAATAATTTTTAATTTAAATAGTGCTATTTCACAAATCATGCCTTACAGGCCAGGCCTGTTAAACTGTCATTATTTCTTTCTCTTTCTGCTCTATGTGTTTATCTGCTTTGGCAGAGTAATTGTCAATAATTGCTTGTACTTTTGTTTCGGCTGCTTTAGTCATATCTTCAGGTACACCATCCTTGTTCATTTTTTTTAGCGATTCATTAGCATCACGTCTTAAACTGCGCAAAGTTACTTTGCAATTTTCAGCTTCAGCCTTCGCCTTTTTTACTAAATCTTTTCTTCTTTCTTCTGTTAAAGGTGGAACCATGATTCGTATTAACACGCCATCATTTTGTGGATTAAATCCTAGATTGGCAGCCATAATAGCTTTTTCAATTGGTGTAATACTTGATTTTTCCCAAGGTTGTACTACCAAGGTTCTAGCATCTGGAGAACTGACACTAGCCACATTGCTGATAGGCACAAAGGAGCCGTAATATTCAACTTGAATATTTTCTAACATGCTAGGGTTGGCTTTACCTGCACGAACTTTAGTAAGCTCAGCCTCTAAATGACCGATAGCTTTATTCATTTCAGCCTCGGTATGATCGAGGCAAGCTTTTATTTTTTCTGCGCTCATATATCTTAATATAATTTCATTAATACATCACAAATTTATCGCATTTCTACCAATGTACCTAATTTTTCACCGTCAACCAGCTTGTTCAAATTACCTTTTTTGTTCATATCAAAAACAATAATTGGCAATTTGTTTTCTTTGCATAGGGTAAAAGCTGTCATATCCATAACATTTAATCCTTTTTCATAAACTTCCTCAAAGGTTATAGTATCATATTTAACTGCGGTTTTATCCTTTTCAGGATCGGCAGTATAAATTCCATCAACTCTTGTTCCTTTTAAAATTACATCAGCTTCAATTTCAATAGCTCTTAATGATGCAGCTGAATCAGTTGTAAAGTAAGGATTGCCAGTTCCGGCACCAAAAATTACAACACGCCCTTTTTCTAAATGACGCACTGCTCTTCGTCTGATAAAAGCTTCACAAATAGCTTCCATTTTTATTGCGCTTTGCAAGCGAGTTTGCACACCTAATCTCTCTAATGCGCTTTGCAATGCCATGCTATTAATTACTGTTGCAAGCATACCCATATAATCACCTTGTACTCTGTCCATGCCACCTTCTTCGGCCTGAATCCCTCTAAAAATATTACCGCCACCTATTACAATCGCCACCTGAAGTCCTTTTTCAACGATTTCTTTAATATCCCTTGCGTATTGTTCTAAACGCTCATTATCTATTCCAAATTGTTTATTGCCCATGAGTGCTTCCCCACTCAGTTTTAATAGTACTCTTTTGTATTGCATTGTTTTTTTTTTAAAAAAGTTCAAAAAAAAAGAGAGAATTAATTCTCTCTTTTTTTTTTTTGTATATTTTACTAACCTAAGGCAACTCTTTTAAAGCCGGTAGCTGTGAGTCCTTTTTCACTGTCGTTCATATATTGCGCAACAGTTTTTTTGTTGTCTTTTATAAAGTCTTGGTTTAACAAAGTGTTTTCTTTGTAGAATTTATTTAATTTGCCCATAGCAATTTTTTCTAGCATTTCTTCTGGCTTACCTTCAGCTCTAGCTTGTTCCTTGCCAATTTCAATTTCACGCTCTAACACAGAGGCATCAACTTGGTCCTTATCTAAGGCTACTGGCGCCATTGCTGCTGCTTGCATCGCTACATCGCGCATTACTTGCTCATCAGCCGTTTTATTAAAGCCAACTATGGTTGCAACTCTGTTTCCAGGATGATTATAAACTGTTACACATTCAGCTATAACAAATTCAAATTTACCGAGCTCAATTTTTTCTCCTATCTTACCTACATAGTCTGTAATGTTCTCTGCTATGGTTCTACCATCAATACTTAATGCTTTTAAAGCATCAAGATCTGCAGGTTTATTTGCCATTGCAATATCACTAATTTTATTAGCAAATGCAGTAAAGTCGGCATTGATAGCAACAAAGTCAGTTTCACAGTTCAAAGATATAATGGCACCAAATTTCTTATCATCAGATAATTTGGCAATTACATATCCCTCTTTAGCTTCACGGTCGCCACGATTAGCGGCAACTTTTTGACCTTTTTTTCTTAAAATATCTACAGCTTTTTCGAAATCACCCTCAGCTTCGGTTAAAGCTTTTTTGCAATCCATCATTCCAGCACCTGTTTGAGTGCGTAATTTATTTACATCGGCTGCAGTAATATTCACAGTAGTTGATGACATGATATTTGTTTTGTTTTAAAATTATGATTTTCTTGTTCTTTTACCTTTACGATCTCCATCTTCTGGAGCCGCTTCTGCTACTGCTGCAACTTCAGCTTGGTCTTTATCTGTAGTTTCCTCATCTTTATCTTTATCAACTTTTCTTTCAGATAAGCCTTCTTGAATAGCTTTAACTACAGCTTCCATAATTACGTTTACCGACTTAGAAGCGTCATCATTTGCAGGAATTGCATAATCAACAATATTCGGATTAGAGTTGGTATCAACAATTGCAAAGGTAGGGATATTAAGTCTGCGTGCTTCAGCAACGGCAATATGTTCTTTGCTGATATCAACGATAAACAAAGCAGCAGGCAGTCTAGATAAATCAGAAACACTACCTAAAGTTTTTTCTAATTTCTCTCTTTCACGAGAAATTAACAAACGTTCTTTTTTATTGATATTTTCCCATGTGCCATCGGTAGCCATTCTATCAATGGTTCCCATCTTTTTAATAGCTTTGCGGATTGTAGCAAAATTGGTTAACATACCACCAGGCCATCTTTCTGTAACGTAAGGCATATTAATGTTTTTAACATTAGCAGCAACCACATCTTTTGCTTGCTTTTTGGTAGCTACAAACATGATTTTTTTACCAGACTTAGCAATTTGTTTTAATGCTTCACAAGCTTCGTCTAATTTAGCAACAGTTTTGTTAAGGTCAATAATATGGATACCATTTTTTTCCATAAAAATATATGGTGCCATTGCTGGATTCCACTTGCGAGTAAGGTGACCGAAATGAACACCTGCTTCTAAAAGATCGTTATAATTTGCTCTTGACATGAGATTAATTGAAATTTCTTGATTAAAATATAGTAATATATGTGATTAACGCTTGCTGAATTGGAATCTCTTACGAGCTTTCTTTTGACCAGGCTTTTTACGTTCCACCATTTTAGGATTACGTGTTAATAAACCAAGTGGCTTAAGCGTAATACGGTGTTCAGCGTTAATTTCAACTAAGGCTCTCGAAATTGCTAATCTTATGGCTTCAGCTTGTCCTGTAATTCCACCTCCATCAACATTAACTTTAACATCATAATTTCCTGCTAGGTTACAAGCAGCAAATGGTTGAACAACCTTTGATTGTAAAGGTCCGGTTTTAAAATATTCTTTGTAATCCTTGTTATTAACTACAATTACACCGCTTCCAGATTGCACATATACACGTGCTACAGCAGTTTTTCTTCTTCCAATGGTATTTGTTACTTCCATTTTGCTTATTTAATAGTATTAAGTTTAACCAATGTTGGTTTTTGAGCTTCATGAGGATGCTCGCTTCCTGCATATACAAAAAGATTACGTTCTAAAGCACTTCCTAATTTTGTTTTAGGAATCATACCATGTACCGCCTTTGTAATTACTCTTGTGGGATGCTTTGCTAAAACCTCTTCAGGTGTTGCAAATCTTTGACCACCCGGATATCCAGTGTATCTTACATATTGCTTATCGGTTAATTTATTTCCGGTAAGTTTTACTTTTTCAGCATTGATAATAATTACGTTATCACCACAATCAACATGCGGTGTATATTCAGGTTTGTTTTTCCCACGTAATATTTTTGCAACTCTAGATGATAAACGACCTAAAACTTCATTTTCGGCATCTATTAATATCCATTGCTTATTTACTGTTGCCCTGTTGGCAGAAACGGTTTTGTAACTTAAACTATCCACTTTTTTCTATGTTTAAATGTTTTACTTCCTCAAAAAGAGGGGTGCAAATGTAAATACAATTTTTGTTTTGACCAAAATTATGCACATTAAATTTGTTGAAAAGTCCACTTTTTAGTTAATAAGTCGCAAGTGATTGAAAAACAGCAACTTGTAATTTTGCATCAAACAACAGTTACCAATTATTTGATATTAAAGGCCCATGAATTCCCAAAAAAGCGCCAATACCAAATTTTATTTTTCATAAATTGTTATATTTTTGGAAGGCTAAACAGCTAAATATACAATGCTAGTTTTCTTTTGTTACTTCACTATTAATTTTTGAACACTCATTGCATCTTTTGTTTTTATCTGAATAAAATAAATGCCCTTACTTATTGCATCAAATTTAACCAAGGTGTTATTTTCACCACTTGAAACAATACTAGCGTTAACTATTTGCAGCGCATTGTTATAAACCTTTAAATGATTAATAGCAGCATACGATAAGTTTATATTTACCATCCCAGATGCGCAGGGATTGGGTGAAATTATGATGGATTGACTTTTTGTTGAAATTGTATTTAGGCCCACTGATGTATTTACAATTGGAAAAATGGCATAGTCAACATTTAAAGGCCAATTGTATTTTAGCGTAAACCAATTGCCTGAGGCGTCTTGTTCCCATGATTGTTCTCTGTTGCCCGCATCTCCATCTTTAT
>CAMBZU010000001.1 GCA_945872355.1 Chitinophaga pinensis | reverse complement strand
CTTGTTTCAATATCTGTAGCTACATAATCATCAATAGTTGGTGTTTTAATAAAAGATACTTTTTGCATACAAGCTTCAATTACATCACTCATTTCTAAAAAGCCAATTTTATCTTTTAAAAAACTTTCCACTACTACCTCATTGGCTGCATTAATTATACAAGGCATATTACCTCCAATGCGCATGGCCTCAAATGCAATGGCAAGATTACGAAAAGTTTCTATATCAGGCTTTTCAAATGTTAAAGAAGGGTAATTCATAAAATCGAAACGGGGGAAACTTGCCTGTAAACGATAAGGATAAGCCAATGCATATTGTATTGGTAATTTCATATCGGGTAAGCCCATCTGCGCTTTCATACTGCCATCAATAAACTGCACAATGCTGTGCACAATCGACTGAGGATGCACTATTACATCTATTTGTTCAGCTTTTAATCCAAACAACCATTTGGCTTCAATTACCTCTAAGCCTTTGTTCATAAGTGAGGCAGAATCAATCGTAATTTTTGCACCCATTTCCCAATTGGGGTGCTTTAAAGCCTGTTCCTTTTTAACAGTGCTTAAAAACTCTTTTTTTCTTCCTCTAAAAGGGCCACCTGAAGCAGTTAAATATATTTTTTCTACGGCAGTACCATTGTTAACTGTATAATCAAACTCACCAGCCAAACATTGAAAAATAGCTGAATGCTCTGAGTCGACTGGATAAATATTTACACCCTTTTCGCGTGCCAATGCTGTTACCAATTCACCGGCCACTACAAGCGTTTCTTTATTGGCCAACGCAATTTGTTTGCCCGCATTTATAGCTGCTAATGTTGGTTTTAAACCTGCATAACCAACCATGGCAGTGAGCACAACATCAATACCATCCATAGCTACAGCCTGCTCTAATGCTTCAGCGCCCGCAAACACTTTTATATCATGCGGCAGCAATGCTTCTTTAACTTCAAGGTACTTTTGTTCATTGCCAATGACTACCGCATTTGGCTGCACAGCAATAGCTTGTTTAATAAGCAATTCAGCGTTGTTATGGGCAGCTAAAAGCTCCACTTCAAAATGTTCAGATTGCGCAATAATAACTTCTATAGCTTGTGTTCCTATAGAACCTGTTGAACCTAATATAGCTACTTTTCTTTTCAAAGTGTTCAAAATTAAAAACTCATGTATTCTTGTGGATCAACTGCTTTACCCTTGTGCCATAGTTCAAAATGCAAATGTGGGCCTGTACTTTGCTCGCCCGAATCGCCAATAATAGCAATAGGTTCACCAGCCTTTACTCGTTCTCCAACTTTTTTAAGCAATACCGAATTGTGTTTGTAGATTGTAATAATATTTTCATCATGCTGCAATTGAATCACATGACCTGTTTCTGGGGTCCAATTCGACATCGTTACGGTACCATCTAAAGCAGCCTTTATGGCTTCGTTGCGCTGAGCCACAATATCAACACCATAATGATCAGGCGTTGCCTTAAATTTATTGGTAACTATGCCTTTTAAGGGCACAAAAAAGAAAAAGGAATTAATGCCTGCTTTCATTGATTTTTTTTCTGTAAAACGCAAGGAGTTTTTTTCTTCATCTTCAATTTGTTTTCTGAGGGCCAAATCTTCTTCAGAGGGTTTAATAGCTATGCGCTCAAATTTTTTGGTGGTATCCTTAATTGATTTCGCAGAAATTGAATCTTTAAAATTTCCGCTTAACACAGCCTTTAGGTTTTCTAAATACAAATCTCTGGCAGCAAGCTCATTGCTCAAACTATCGGTTTTATAGGTTAATTTTACTACGTTTCTGCGCATACCAACATCAGCGTAACCCGGAATATATTCGCGTAGCGAAGTAAATGCTATTAAGTAGGTAACGCCTATAATTAAAAACAAAGCAGAGCTCACAGCAAATACAAATACACTAAGTGGCGACAGCACAAACGAAGCCTTTTCTTCAAAGGTGTCATCATTCATAATCACCAGCCTGTATTTATTTTTTAGCTGATTTAAAATTTCAAATCTTTTTTTCTTTTCTGTTTCTGGCATCAAAAGCAAATAGCCCGCGAATATCGTTATAAATTATATTTAATCACAAGTCGCCTAAATAAGGAATGTTAAAATCTTTGAAAGCAGCATTGCACCAACACTTTTAGTGTGTTGTTTGGGGCGTGCGCCAAGGCTTTGGCCTTGTCACCAGGCTATTCGCTTCAATCCTGCGCAGCGCAATAACACCGCAGCAGGGATTTCCGCTGCTATCCTTCACGCAAAATCAAAAAAACAAATGGGAAATTCAAGTTGAATCTCTGGTATCTCTGTGTCTCTGTGGTGAAAAAATGATTTACGCGGCCTTTGGGCATGCATAACAAAATAATTGGCCAAACATCATTGATCTTTATAAGCCTGTGTGTACAATGTACAATAAGTAATTTTTAAAATTATAACTAATATCATTTTTACTTTTACAAAATTCATGTAGGTTTGAGCCCTCAATCTTAAAAAGACATATGTCAATTAAAACTTCAAAAGTTGCTCAAAGCCGACTCCAAGATGTCGATTTCAATAACCTTCCCTTTGGTAAAATTTTTTCGGACCACATGTTGGTGGCTGATTATGTTGATGGTGCATGGCAAACGCCTGAAATTGTACCTTTTGGTGATATTTCTTTAAGCCCATCCTTAAGTGCTTTGCATCATGCCCAAGCTATTTTTGAAGGTATGAAAGCGTTTAAAAACAGTGCAGATGAAGTTATTTTCTTTCGTATGGAAGATAACTTTAACCGCATGAATATTTCTGGTGAACGCATGTGTATGCCTGCCATTCCAAGAGAAATTTTTGTTGATGGTATTATGCAATTGGTAAATTTAGATAAAGCATGGATTCCTACTGGAGAAGGACAAGCATTGTATTTGCGCCCTGTGATGTTTTCGAGCGATACTGCGATTGGTGTTAAACCTTCGGAAAATTATAAATTGATAATCATGACCATGCCCACTGGCGCCTATTATTTAGAGCCATTAAAAGTTTGGGTAGAAACTAAATATAGTCGTTCTGCTGTAGGTGGAACAGGTTATGCAAAAGCAGCAGGAAACTATGGTGGCGCCATGTATCCAAGTAAATTGGCTGCACAACATGGTTATCATCAATTGTTGTGGACCGACGCTGTAAACAATGAAGTGATTGAGGAATCGGGCAGTATGAATGTGATGTTTATGTTTGATGATGTTTTAGTTACGCCTGCGTTGCACAGCAGCATGCTGGCTGGCATTACGCGTGATAGCATTTTACGTATTGCCCGCGATTGGGGTGTAAAAGTAGAAGAAAGAGAAGTTACAGTGACCGAACTATTAGAAAAATATAAATCTGGAAAAGTTAAAGAAGCCTTTGGTGTTGGTACTGCAGCCAATATTGCACACATTGCCACTATTGGACATAAAGATTTAATTATGGAATTACCACCTATTAGTGAAAGAACTTTTGCCAATAAAATGTACGAGCATTTGTTTGCCTACAAACGCGGAGAAAAAGATGATCAATTTGGGTGGTTGACTAGGATTTAGAATTTGTAATAAACACAAGTATGATTTAAATTAAGCACTAATACCGATTACACTCTCAATTTAGTCCAATTGCGGCAAAGCCTTATTGTACTAATTTCAAGTTGTATTGGTATAATTTAATATGTAAAAAAAGATAATGATACCAATTCATTATCTTTTTTTAATTTTAGCCATCGCTCGCATCCTGCGAGTGATAATACCCTTAGGCCTCTGGCCTGTGTGAAAAAATTAGATTTGTTTAGGCTAATATTTATCTTTACACCATGTCAGAAAACAAAAAAACATATCCTGATTGTTTGTATTTTGTAACTCTTACTATTGTGGGTTGGATTAACTTATTTGATCGTGAATGCTACAAACAAATTTTAGTTGAAAACCTAAAGCATTGTCAGGAAAAAGAAGGATTAGAAATTTTTGCTTACGTAATTATGTCGAACCATATACATATTATTGCAAGAAGGAATAACGAGCTTCATTTAACTGAACTTTTAGGAAGATTTAAAAGTGTGACCTCTAAAAAACTCATTAGGAAATAATTAACAACCCTCAAGAAAGCAGAAGAGATTGGTTATTATATCAGTTTAATTATTTTGCAAATAAAAATAGCCAATACGATGAGTACCATTTGTGGCAATATACCAATCATCCTACGGAACTCTTCAGCAATAATGTCATCCTGCAAAAAGTAAATTACATTCATGAAAATCCGGTAATTGCAGGAATTGTTAATGATGCTACAACTTATGTATATAGCAGCGCTTGCCCAGATAGTCCCTTAAGAATGTGTGAACTTTAAAATGTTTTTCTTGAAGCGGTCGGAGCCCGCATGGTACGCTCACTCGCGGGACGCGAGCGAGTGCGGGAGATGATCAGTTTGGCTGGTTGACGAAGATTTAAAATATTGAATTCATTTATTGAATGGTCGGTAGCACAAGCTCCGACCATTTTTTTATTCAAACAATCCTAAGCCATCGCTCGCCTCCTTCGCGTGATGATACCTTTAGGCGGCTGGCCTGTATAAAAAGCATCTTGGTTTACTTCACTATAATGTCATCTAAAGATCTGCGTACCTTGATTTGCTTTTATTTAAGCGGTCGGAGCCCGCATGGTAGGCTCACTCGCGGGACGCGAGCGAGTGCGGATTTTACTAAATGTACAAAAAATGATTCAAGACTTCAAATAAGTAATAATGATTGCATTCTTTTTATTTTTTCAAATAACTTTAAAAAATCATCCATAGTTATTAAGCTGAAGTAAAATATAAAAGTAGTATATAAATAAACTATAAAGCAATTTTAAGGGCTATTAAAAACGCTCAGGAAAAAGATAATCTACACAATTCATTATCTTTTTTTATTTTAGCCCTAAATTATAAAACTATGCTTTTCAAAAAAATTACATTCAACATAGGGCTTTGCCTTTTATCTACCTTTACTTTTTCACAAAGCTATACTTACAAACCCAATCAAAACGACCCCAATTTACCACAATGGGTTAAAATGATGTATGCTCAAAACCCTAATGTTTATAAAGTAGACAGCGCTTTTAAAGCCAACAACAAACCCGAAGATGAAGGTGAAGAAAGCAGTATTTATGTGGGCATTTATAAGAGATGGCGCAGCGCTGTTAAAAATAATATTGATGGAAATGGTTTTGTGAAAATTCCTACCACACAAGAAAGAAGAGCCATTGAAGCACAAAAAAAATCAAATACAAACCGCGCTGCTAACTGGACTTTTGCCGGCCCAGAATTACACTTACAAGCAAAATACAATGTGAATGATACTAATGTAGCGCGCTCTTGGCATTCCAATGTATATTGTATAGATCAATCCATAAGTAATCCGCAAGTGCTTTATTGTGGTGGCGAATCTGGAGGAATTTACAAAAGCATTAATAAAGGATTACAATGGACTTATGTAAGTGCCAATTATTTAATTTCAACTGTTAGAAGTATTCAAATCCATCCAACAAATCCTGATATTGTAATTGCTGGTGCAGCCAACGAATTATATAAAACAATTGATGGTGGTCTTACTTGGAATGTCATTGGACAAGCCTCCTTTCAAGCCTTAAATATTGAAACTCATCAAATTGCTTTTCATCCAACTCAAGCTAATATTATTTTTGCAGCAACCAGTGAAGGACTTTTTAAAACTACTGATGATGGCAATAATTGGACAGAAGTATTGACTGAAGAATGCTTAAGTGTGGTGCTAAAAGTGAATGACCCAACTATTGTTTTTGCTTCACAACATGTTAATGCTACAGGCATTTCAAACTTTTTTAAATCAACTGATGGTGGCAATACATTTACAATTAAACCAAATGGATGGTTCACCGTGCCAGCTGCTGATGCTGGTTTAATTAATAGCAGAGGGACTAAAATTGCTGTTACCGCTGCTAATCCGAATAAAATTTATGCCTTATTGGTTGGCGAAAGTCAAAGTACTGCTGCCCTGCAAACACATGGTTTTATTGGCATTTATGTGAGTAATGATGGTGGCGAAACATGGACCAATCCGCATGGCACTATTGGTGCACCTTACGATTTTAATACGCATCCAAACCCTATGACATTTGGTGGCGACAACAATACGTATAATCAAATTTATTACAACACAACCATTATCGCATCACACCTCAACGAAAACAATATTTTATTTGGTGGTTTAAGTTTATGGCAAAGTACCAATGGCAGTCAAACCATTAATGCGGTTGGTGGTTATGTAGGTAACATACCACAAGTGCATCCCGATATGCAAACATTAATCAACAGATTAACACCCAACAATACCGAAGAAGTATGGCTCAGCTGCGATGGTGGAATCAACTATTCAACCTCTTGGTTTGCTGCACATGACAGCCGTACCAAAGGTATTTGGGGTGGCGATTTTTGGGGCTTTGATCAAGGCTGGAATGAAGATATTATGGTTGGTGGTAGATATCACAATGGTAATGCAGCGTATTATGAAGGCTATCCGCAAGGCACCTTTTTACAATTGGGCGGTGGCGAAGCGCCCACTGGTTATGTCAATTACAGCAATGAAAGAAAAACTTATTTTAGCGATATCAATGGTGTGGTAATTCCTACAACTACCAGTGGTGTAGCCAGCTCTTTCAGCATGGCCAGTGATCCTAACGAAAGTTATTGGTTTAATGAAAGCTCTCGTATCATATTCGATTATAGATATTGGAACATTGCTTACATGGGAAAAAACAATCAGTTTTATAAAAGCACCGATGGCGGCGGAAGCTTTGCTCCAATTGCAAGTATTGGCGCAGGTGCTGGCAATTTGGTATTGTGGATTGAACAAAGCAGCGTAAATCCAAATGTATTTTATGCGCAATTAGTGGTAGGCAATTTTTCTCAACTTAAAAAATCAATTGACAATGGCATTACTTGGACTACAGTTACAATTCCTCAAAGCAATAAAAGGAATATTTTCTTTTGTTTAAGTAGCAGTAACGAAAACGAATTGTGGCTTGGCTACACCAATGGCAGCAATGGCAATAAAGTTTATAAAACAACCGATGCTGGCGCAAATTGGACAAACATTACTGATAGCAATTTAGATGGCAAAGAAATTTATAGCATGTGTCACCAAAGAGGCACCAATGGTGGTGTTTATTTGGCAATGAATAATGGCACTGCTTTTTATAAAAATAATAGCATGCCCAATTGGGATGATTTTAGCCAAGGTTTGCCTGTAATTACACACCCCATTAATATGTTGCCATTTTATAAAGGTGAAAAAATTAGGTTGGCCAATGCAGGTATTGGCATCTGGGAAAGCCCTTTTTACGAGCCATCAAGCGTGGTAGCCGATTTCAGTGCCGACTATGCCACTTATTATTGCCCGGGTGATAGCATTCATTTTGTTGATCATAGCGTGGTTCCTGCGGGTGCCACCTATCAATGGACATTTCCTGGCGGAAGCCCATCAAATTCAATATTAAAATATCCTGCAGTGCAATATAATGCAAGTGGTGTATTTGATGCTACTTTAATTTTAACCTATAACGGACAGAGCTATACTGTTACCAAAACAGGCGTGGTGAGCACACAAGGACAAGATCCTTTGCCTTTTACCGAAACATTTGAAAACAATGCATTGCCACAAACTTGGAAATATTATGATGATGGTGCAAACTTTGTAAACTGGTCATACTGCGACTTTACAAGCGCCTACGGCAATGGTAGCAAGAGTATGTTTTTTGATAATTATTATATTGATGTGCAAGGAAAAAAAGATGATATATGGACCGCAAAATATGATTTAAGCAACATTCAGAATCCAATTTTAAGTTTTGATATCGCCTATGCAAAATATGACAATAGTTACTCTGATACTTTACAAGTTAGTTATAGCACAGATTGCGGAGGAACATTTACTGAGCTTTATTTGAAGGGTGGAGATATTCTTTCCACTGCACCTGCCATTACCGCTGTTCGTTTTGAACCAACTAGCACAGAATGGAGAACAGAAGTAATCAATTTAGCTGTGGTAGATCCGCTTGTTGATGTTATTATTTCATTTACTAATAAAGGCCATTACGGGCAAGCACTATATCTCGACAATATTAATATTCAGTCGACAACAAGTATTAAACAAGAGCAACTTTTCGACACACCACATTTAACCATTGCACCCAACCCTGCAAGTAACCAATTTACTTTGGCAATTGAAGGAGCTGTTAAAAACGAAGTTTGGGATATGCTCATAACAGATCATTTAGGCAAAGTAGTGTTGCAAAATAAAATCAGCAATAACAAGCAAAATAATGTGATTGATATTTCAACTTTATCTGCCGGCGTTTACATGGTGCAAGTAGTGAATAACGACAAAGTTTTGAATAAAAAGCTCGTAGTTAAATAGGTGCTTTAATCTTAAAACAAAACTATATTTTTAAGATGCATTGTGAGTTATTGAGCAGCGCTATTGAAAGGTGTTTTTATGAAAAATAAGTTCATGATACATAAACTATATTAGTTCATAAAGCGTCGCAAAATTTATATAAACATTACACTTGCACAATTTAACGAATTGCTGTAGGTTTGTGCAAACGCAAAAAACAATCATGAGCACTGAATTATCAGAACAAGAAAATATCAGACGACAATCCTTACAGGAAATCATAAATTTAGGAATTAACCCCTACCCTGCCGAGGCTTTTGAGGTAAATACACATGCAGCCGATATTCATGAAAATTATGAACGTGATAAATTGAGTTATAAAAATATCAGCATAGCAGGGCGCATCATGTCTAGACGCATTATGGGAAATGCCTCTTTCGCTGAGTTGCAAGATAGTACTGGCCGTATTCAAATTTACATTAAGCGTGATGAAATTTGCCCAGATGAGGACAAGACTTTTTACAATACTGTTTTCAAAAAGTTATTAGATATTGGCGATATCATAGGTGTTACGGGTTATGTGTTTACAACCCAAACTGGTGAAACTACCATACATGTATCATCATTAACATTACTAACAAAATCATTAAAGCCATTGCCTATTGTTAAAACCGATGAGCAAGGCAATACCTTTGATGCATTCAAAGATCCTGAACAACGCTACCGCATGCGTTATTTAGATTTAATTGTAAATCCTGAAGTACGTTTTGCTTTTATTAAAAGAACACAATTAACCAACTCAATGCGCAGTTTCTTAAATAACAAAGGTTATTTAGAAGTTGAAACACCCATTTTGCAACCAATATATGGTGGCGCAGCTGCCCGACCGTTTAAAACACATCACAATACATTAGATATGACGCTTTATTTGCGTATTGCGAATGAGCTGTATCTTAAAAAACTAATCGTAGGCGGCTTTGAAGGTGTGTATGAATTTGCTAAAGATTTCCGCAATGAAGGCATGAGTCGTTTTCACAATCCAGAGTTTACACAAATGGAATTGTACGTGGCTTACAAAGATTATAACTGGATGATGAATTTGGTGGAGACCATGGTAGAGAAAGTAGCACTTGATTTACATGGCACCAATGAAGTAAAAGTAGGTGAACATACCATCAGTTTCCAACGCCCATGGAAACGTTTTACCATGTACGAAGCTATTCAACATTTTACTGGTATTGACATTAGTGAAATGGATGAAAAAACCATGGCTGAAACTGCCAAATCACTTGGCATACATGTTGATGCTAGCATGGGTCGTGGTAAAATTATTGATGAAATTTTTGGGGAGAAATGTGAAGGTCAATTGATACAACCTACGTTCATCACTGATTATCCGGAGGAAATGTCGCCATTAGCTAAAAAGCATCGCAGTAAAAAAGGCTTGGTAGAGCGCTTTGAAGCCATTTGCAATGGTAAAGAAATTTGCAATGCTTATAGTGAATTAAACGACCCTATTGATCAACGCAAGCGCTTTGAAGAGCAATTAGAATTAGGTAAACGTGGTGATGAAGAGGCCATGGTGCTTGATGAGGATTTTTTACGTGCCATTGAATTTGGTATGCCTCCAACCTCTGGTTTAGGCATTGGTATTGATCGATTGGCCATGATTATGACCAACTCAAATTCTATTCAAGATGTAATTTTCTTCCCGCAAATGCGCCCCGAACATTAATTTAAATTTAATGGTTATCAATTATTCATTGAAACAAATTTGGTAATTGAAAATACCTGCCTTGCTTAAAGATAAGAAAAAGCTACTCAAATTTTTGGGTTTACTTTTAATGTTTTTGATTATTTTATTTTTCTTGTTAAGAAACACCATGCTGCATTGGGCCATTGACAAGGTGACGAACAAGTTTAATCAAAAATATAAAGGAACTTTAGTGATTCAACAAGCTGCTTTTAGCGGCTTAAGTAACGTTTCATTGCAAAATATTTGTTTGAGTGCGCCCACTGGAGACACTTTACTAACTATTGCTTCATTGGAAGCGCATATTAAGATATTACCGCTTGTTTTAGCGCATATTAGACTTGATGAGGTGTTCATTGACTCAACTGCTATAAAGATATTTAAAACAGCTAAAAAGGACAATATTTCTTTTATGCTAAAAAGTAAAAAAAACGAAGACAACGATACACTTGAAACAACAAAAGGGAATATTGATATTGGCAATTTAACCTATAATTTGGTGAAAACCATTTTTGATGTGATTCCTCAAAAGGTACAAGTGCTAAGTACCACAATGGCCTTGCAACGCGATACGGCCTATTTTAAAACAAGTATAGATACATTGCGTTTTATTGATGGGCAATTTCATTGTAATATCAATACCATTGAAAGCAAAGGCAAAAGCCACTATATTTTAAATGGGCAGGTAGATAAATCGGAGCGCACGCTGAGTTTTAGTTTATATCCTGCTACTTTAAAAGATTCAAGTAGTTTTCCAATTTTAAAAAGTTTTTTAAATCTCTCTATCAGTTTTGACACTTTATTAGTCGCCTTAAATCAAACCGATTATGATAGCGATGTATTATCTTTAGAGGGTAAAGCATTGATTAAGAAAGGTGCAATTAACCATTGGCGTATTTCACCAAAAAATATTGAATTGGCTTATGCTGAAATAAACTATAAATTTAATATTGGAGTGTCTGAATTGAGCCTTGATAGCAGCACGAGCATTCAACTAAATAAAATGTTGATTAAGCCATTTGTGCATTATCAGCATAGCCCCAAAAAAACGTTGGGGGTTGATTTTAAAATTCCATTAATGCCTTCTCAAGCCTTTTTTAAATCATTACCGATAGGCCTATTTACTAATATAGAAGGCATACAAACCAAAGGAGATTTAGGTTTTAACATGCACTTTTTTATGGATACTAAATTGCCCGATAGTGTGCAGTTTGTATGCAGTATGCCTAAAAATAAATTCAAAATTATTTCTTATGGTGAGGCGCGATTAAATAAATTAAATGAAGAATTTTTATACACTGCTTTTGAAAGAGGACATGCAGTAAGAAGCTTTTTAGTTGGGCCTTCAAATCCCAATTACACGCCTATTGCAAGCATAAGTCCTTATTTGCAAAATGCTTTAATGACTTCTGAAGATGGAAATTTTTATTGGCATAATGGTTTTAATGAAAATGCTTTTAGAAAATCAATTGCGGAGAATTACAAGAAAGGTCGTTTTGCAAGAGGCGGCAGCACCATTAGTATGCAATTAGTTAAAAATGTTTTTTTAACAAGAAATAAAACTATTGCGCGTAAAGTAGAAGAAGCACTTATTGTTTGGCTCATAGAAAGCAACAACATTGCCAGCAAAGAACGTATGTATGAAGTGTATTTAAACATTATTGAATGGGGCCCGGGCATTTATGGTGCAGGCGAAGCATCGGCTTATTACTTTAATAAAAAAGCTGCAGATTTAACTTTGGCAGAAAGCATTTATTTGGCGATGATTGTACCACGTCCGAAATGGTTTAAATATAACTTTGATGAAAGCGGAAAATTGAAACCGCATGTAGCTGATTTTTATAGAATCATTGCCAATCATTTGTTGCGAAAAGAAATTATTACTGAAGAACAAAAACTAGCTTTGTTACCAGATATAAACTTAACTGGGCCAGCAAAAGAACTTATTTTAATTAAAGATAGTTTAGCTGTTGACTCTTTGGAAATAGCGCCAATAGAGCTTTTGCTAGAGAGGGAATAAATTGTTGAATTGTGAATTGTGAATTGTGGATTGTGGATTGTGGATTTTGAATTTTGAATTGTGAATTGTGAATTGTGAATTGTGAATTATGAATTATGGATTATGGATTGTGAATTATGGATTGTGAATTGTGAATTCTGAAATGTGAATTGTGGATTACTCTTCCTAGTGATGCTTTAGCAATTTAATTGTTAAGATTTGAATTGGGATAAGGCTGTTTTGCTCAATTACTTCATTACATAAATCGTTATGAATTTGATAAATTAGTTTCGACAAAGCATCATTACAAAAGCTACTTAAACGATATCATAAAAATGTCTATTACACCTAAAAATATTAAAGAACCAAGAAGTTTATTTACCGATTAAATATCGGCACTCATTGAAGATTAAGAATTATACCGATGTGAAATAAGTAATGGCTCAAATTTGTTTCACGGCATTTGTCCCAAACTTTTTCCGATCGGCATTTACCCATGTAAGATTTTAAATTATTGGCATAATTTATAAATCACATTGGTATTATACAATTTAAAAGAAGAGTTATAAATTAAAAATTTATAAATATAAAAGGGCTTACCTGCAAATGCAAGTAAGCCCTTAATTATTATACTAGAAGAACTAATTAATTTACTTTATTCTGTCTTTTTCTTCTATCGTTTATTTTCTTTGCGCCATAACCTGCACAAGCAGCAACCACTAAACTTAAACCACCATCAATTGGTGTTGAACTTGGTGGAGGCCCTACTGGAGGTTGACCCATTACTGGCAAGAAAATAACTACACCAATAAAAATAAACAACAAAGTTGTTAAATTGAATTTCATATTTTTCATTTTATTTAATAATTATTTTCTTAGTTACTAATGAATTATTTGATTGAATTTTAACCATGTAAATTCCTTGCGCTAAAGAAGGTAATTCAACAGTTGAAATTCCTTTGCTTAAATTAATACCTTGTTGCATCAATAGCTTACCTGACATATCGTATAATACAACATCAGAAGCTGCAGCATCACCGTTGTTGATAATACTTAATGATTCATTGTTATTAAAAAAGTCAACATCATTTAAACTAACTTGGCTATCAGACAATGCTACTTCACTGTTTTCGTAGTTTAAGTAAAATCTATTGTTGTAAATAGAATTTGATAAAGCTACACTGTATTTTGCACCTGATTTTAATTTAATTTTTTTATTAGCATCAACGTCTACCAAATAAGCATTCAAATTGTTTTCAGTATTTGAAAACTCAGCCACGCTGAAAGTATAAATACCATCAACCTTAGCAATTAAATGCAATGGAATACTTCTTGAAGGGATTAAATTTTCGAATGCCTTGATAGCAAGAATTCTGTTGTCGATAACCATACCTAATTCTGGGTGAGTTTCATTAGGGTTAGCCATCATTTTAGCCATATCAATTTCAGGGTTGTAATTTTCAGTAGCACCATTAACTGTTCCTATTGCTAATTGATCAACACCATCTTGATTTTCGATATTTAACTTAACAATATTTTTAACAACCGCATCTCTACTGAAAGATGGTGCGTTAGAACCATGTCTAATAGTGTTATCAGTAATTAAAGTACCACCTGCAGGTAAACTTGTAGTAATTGCTACAGCTTGAGATGTAAAAATAGTATCAGTCATTCCAAAAGTACTTAAGCCTGGAGCAGCACCGTTATAAAAACCGTAACCATTATTTGCAGCTGACCATCCATAATATCCATTTTGCAATCCTACCTGACCAGGAAGATTTCTTAAAAGCGAAAATCTAATTGGTGAAGGATAAGGATTTCCCATTAAATGCCATCCGCCATTAGTTGCCGGTAAAACATTTGATAAAGAACCATTGTTTACAGGGCCTACAACATCTAAAGTTCTTGCTAATGTATTATGCAAGGTAGCAGAATATCCTACCAAAGAATTTGATATTGATTGACCAACGGCACTTTCCCATGGAGTTACAGGCAATGTATTTGATTCATCGTATGTCCACACAGTAGGTGCATTTGTTCCAGTTGGTAAAGCAACATTGGTTGCATAAGTGTAAGGAAATAAACCTTGAAGCACATAATCATCGCCCCAAGCAGTTGTGGTAGTTAAACCAGAAACCGGACAAGAGA
This sequence comes from Chitinophaga pinensis, assembly GCA_945872355.1. Taxonomy (GTDB): domain Bacteria; phylum Bacteroidota; class Bacteroidia; order UBA4408; family UBA4408; genus CAIKXD01. Next base: position 122,858 of record CAMBZU010000001.1, on the reverse strand, counting down.
TATATCTGGTTTTGCTTGCTGATGATGATGATGTCATATATCTTTCAACAGTTGTATTTCCTGTTACATTTCCTGCACCAGCACCACTAATAATACCTTGTCTAGTTGCATTTGAACTTAAACGCAAGAAGCCATTACTATTTAATGTACCAGCTGTCATAGTTACTGTACCTAATACCTTTAATGTACTTAAAAGTGTTGAAGTTGTTGCTGGTGTGTTAATTGTAAGGTTGTTGATGAAAGAATTAGTTTTCAATGTTCCAACAGTTCCAGTACCTGTAAAATTAAAGTTGGCATCATTTCCAAAAGAAACAAACGAACCTGTACCTGTAATAGTACCAGTAAAATTAGCTGTTAATGAAGCAGCGCTAAATTTGTAAGTAGAAGTTCCAGTTAAATTCAAATTAGCAAAGTTCAAGCTTTTTTGAACTGTTAAAGCAACACCAGTAGCAACATTAACATAACCAGCACCTGTACCAAATAATGAAATAGCACCAGTTCCAGAACCACCTATTGTACCACTACTTAAGAAATTCAAGTTACCAGTTCCTGCAGTTAATGAAAGGGCATTGTTTGAGTTATTTGTAATACCTCCACTGATGTTAATTGTTGAAGCTCCAGTTCCCGAAATGGTAAATTGTGCAGCTGAATTAACTGTTAGCGATGTCATACTGAAAGTACTTGTTAATGGTAGAGAAACAATTGCACCAATGGTCAAATTTCTGTAGCTTCTACCATTTACTTCAAAACCAGTTGATGTATTAAAAGTTTGGTTACTTCCTGTTTGAAAATCTACAATACTAGTTGGTGCAGATTTTTGAAAAGGATTTTCACCGCCATTGTGTATGTAGCTTGAACCAGATTCAAAATAAACAGAATTTGTAGTTGCAGTTACACCGCCAAATGGAGCGCTAATAAAACCAAGTCCAGTAGTGAAAGATGAACCGCTTTTAAATCTAACAGCACCAGTAAAAGATCCTGTTACACTTGTACCCGTATTTGATACAATTGCACCATAGATATTTCCTGTTGCACCGTTACTATTCAATTTAATTGATGATCCAACACCACCGTTAATTGTTAACGTTGAACCTGCATCTACTCTAAAATCATCAGTTGTAGCAGCATTTCCATTGATTGTTAATGCACTTGCACCATCTATAAAAAATGTAACATTTGAATTATTTTGCACTTGTAAAGTAGCAATAGTTTGTTCAGGTACATTTGAAATTGTAGCTAATGTAGCAGGTGCACCAATAATTAATCTATCATCAGGTGAAGGATTTGTTCTTGCTGGTGTCCAATTTGCAGCCGTATTAAAATTGAAAGATCCCGCAGCTGTTTGATTCCAGTTATAAACAGTACCCAAAGAAGCTGTTAATTGATTTGCATTAGCAGTTGTAGTAGTAAAATAGTTTTCGCCACCTGCAGCGCCATTGTATTCAATTGCTCTGAAATGATAAGTTGTATTTGGTGTTAAACCTGTAACTGTAACAACATTACCTGTTCCTGTACCGTTATAAACTACCCAATTACCAGTTCCTAATTGATCACCTAAAGCTATAGCTGAATTAGCTGTATATGATGTTGCATCAGTAGGATTAACCGATACAGCACTTCCAGCTTTAACAAGCAACATTCTTTTTGCACCATTACCTCCACTCAAATTAACTTGAATTGAGCTAGAACTAACAGAGCCAAATGTGATAGAACCATTAGAGGTAGGCTCTCCGCCTAAAACAACACCTAAGTCGCCTTTTAAGCTTGGCAGTGATAACTCAGCACCTGTAGGATTTAAAGCCACATAATTTTTTACCACAGTACCTGCATCATTAGTGATTTGAAGATTCAATTCATAATGAACAGTTCCTGTTGTAGTTATTTGACCTAAAAACACTCTATTGGTAGCAGTTGGACCCGACATACCAGCGGTTCCTGCAGCAGAAATAGCAGCAATAGAACCGTTATTTAAAATAAAGCTACCACTTGCTTGACTTACATCACCAAATACATTATTGATTGCTAATAATGTTGCTGCATCAGCAGCAATTTGAACATCTTGCAATGTACCATTGGTTAAACCATCTCTTGAGTTTAATAAAGCACCAATTGATGGATCGTTGTTTAACAATAAACCATTTGCATTTACAACAGTACCAACACCATTATCTTCTGTTTTCAAGATACCTACTTGTGAAGTAGCCGGATTGTTGTTATTTGTAGCTGCACCAATTGTTAAATAAGAATCAAGCATCACTGTATTATCAGCAATTTGTGCTTTAGTCCAATTAGGTGTAGAAGCACCTCTATCAGTATTATTAAAGAAAGTAGTTGAGCTCACTAACTTTAAGTCATGGCCAGCAGTACCGTATACAGCTTGCAATTTGTAACCTGTTGCCAAATCAGCAAAGAATCTATACGTAACAGAACCTACAGGCAAAGCACCTGCGCTTCCTGATGCATCATTTGCATTAGAAACGTAGTACTTTTCTACGATTATATTATCTAATCCTTGTGCAAAGGAAAAACTTCCAATAGCAACAAGCATTAGCATGATTAGTATTTTTTTCATATTTTAAATTTTATAATGAATGGATTATTACTATTTATTAATCGCAAGATTGGTTGAACTCACCAAGTAATTGCAAGAAATCTGCATTATTGGTTGTACCATCGCTGTTAACGTCTGTAGGACAAGGAACAATTCCACTGGTTGCGTTAATGATATTTAAGATAGCCCAATCAGATAACCATGATTTTTTACCTGCCTCAAATGCACCTCTAAAAGCTGCTGGTGTAAAGAATCCGTCAACTGGAGAAGAACATGTAGTAGCAACTAATGGCTCAGGAACTGCATCATATTTATCAGTAACTACGTTTGTTGCGTAAGTCATAGTATATGCGAAATCAAAACCTGGTAATGAAGCAACACTTACGTTTCCATCAGCTGAAAATTTAGCTAAATCTGGCGCAGCAACTAAATTAGTATAAGCAGCATTATCTTCAATAACTAAAGGATTAGCGCAGTTAACAAAAGTATTGCAACCAATTAACAATGTACCGCTTGTAGAAAAACCAGTTTGCCAGTTATGGTATGACTCATTATTTGGACCACCAGCTCTTGATGTTTTAACTTTATCAATAATAATACCTCTGTTATAGTTAGCAAAAATACTGTTGTACAATTCACCTTCTGATCTTTCTTTAAAGATTGCACCACCATCACCAGTATTATCACCTGTTAAAATAGATTGATTACTACCAATAAATGTAGCATTGTAAATTTTTGGATGAGAACGTTGTAATACGTTAGTGCTTCCATCATCACCATCTGCTTCAATACCATGATCAGTTAAAGTTTCACCTGTTCCTTGTCTGTTTAAACTAAAAAGAAATTGAATACTTCCTCTCCAGTTAACATCGTAGTCAAGTCCATCATCATCACCAAATATCATAGAGATATACTTAAGATTAACTGTACCTCCAAAAAGTTCAACACCATCATCAGCACCAGAAACAATTTCTATATGATCAATAGTTGTTCCGCGACCAACAGATGCTAAGGTTAATGAATTTAACTCGTTTCCAGCAACAATAATATCACCAGCATGACGAATTGAGCAATAACGCATAATACCTGAATTATCATTATCATCTGTTCCACCAAACCATGTTCTGATATCAGCCTCTGCATTAGAGATACCTTCAATAGCAGCAACACCAGAAGCTTCAGTAGCAATTTGAAGACCTGAATTGTTATTTGCAGGCAAACCTAAAGCAGTTGCATCAGCAGCGTTTTTGTAGTTATTTGTAGCTTTTCCACAAATAGCAACTCCACCCCATTTACCACCATTTGGCGCACCTGAAGCATTTGTGTAGTTACCTAAAATGTTGTCGGCAGCATTATCAGGTGCAGCAGTTAAAATATCAGCAGCAGCAGTAAATACTATTTGACAAGTTGCAGTTCCTGCAGCAATAATTTGACCACCTCTTTCAATAACAAGCGCTGAAGCAACACCTGCACCTGGTGCATTTAAATCGCGACCTAAAATTACAGTTCCTGGATTGATAGTTATTGACTTACCATCTGGCACATAAATTTTCTCTTTAATTAAATAGTTATTGTTACAAGTTAACACAGTGTTTGTTGCATTTAAAACACCACCTGTTGCTAATGTTGAAAGGTCAACCAATGGTCTTGTGTTCACTGGTGGGCATCCACAATCTGCACCAAGATTGTTTTGGTTTTGAGCACTGCTGTTAGTTGCAGCAGCAGAAATAATAGCAGCAATTGCTAAAATTTTGGTCATTGTTTTTGTCATTGTTTTGATTTTTAATTATTAATTAAGGATTAGTTTTTTCTCGTAGCAAAAGTGCATTATCAGCTTGATTAAAATGCGCTGTTAGCGTTACGATATCTTTATAATAACATAACCATAAAAGCACCTCATGGTTAAGAGAATGTTAAATGTGGCAAATTATGTTTAGGATTATCTCCTCTTAATTCCGAGTGTAATATCCTTGTCTTGATAAACCCTAATATCATAGTACAATTCATCGAAAAGCACTTTGAATTCTTTTAATCTCTCCCAATTAATTTTATAAATATTGGCCTTATTTCTACCAACAGCATATCGAATAATTAATCCTCCTTTATTAAGGGCTCTAACATTCTTTTTTAAAATATTTAAACTTACTTGATGTTTTAATAAAAACTCATTATCGAAGCAACTTTTATCGATCGCAATAGCTTCAAGAATGGCCGCGCGCAATGGTGTTCCCAATAGGTTGCTGGTTTTTCCAATTACATTTTGACGGGCTGTAAAATAATTTAATTTATCCATTTTTATACTACGCGCAACTAATGAGTAATTTAATTAAGTATTGAATTTTTAGAATTGTTTATGCTAGAAAATTTCTTTTTAGAAGAAACAAATTATTACTCATTTTTAACACAGCGTACACTATACCCGCAGTTTTTGTAATCGTAGTGCCTAAAAATTTGATTGCTTTTACAATCAAGATATCTGTAATATGCTTTTCCTTCTTTATAATCTGTGGCAGTCCACCAAAACCCTGTTTGAAACAAACCAGGATCTCCCCAAACTGCATCTTGCTTTCTACAACTCCCTGCAAGCGCCGAAAATCTGCTTTCGTTAGTGGGCCAAAAATCAGTTTCTGTTAACCAACCTTTTTTACCTTCCGCTTTTAATTTGCTTCCTTCATTAGCTCCTCTCCAGCCAATTTTTGAAATAGCTACTGAAGGCATTCCAAGATATGTTTCTAAAATTTGCCAATCTGATTCTGTAGCAACATGCCATCCTTTGGGTGCTATTTGACGCGTATCATTAACTGCAAACCAATTATAAAGTAAGCCTGGTGCATTCAAATCATTTCTATAAATGCAAAAGGCCGATTCAGCTGCTTTCCACATAATATCCGACTCAGCATTACGCATTGGTGTGCCATCATTGAATGATTTTACTTTTAAATTCTCTGTCATCCACCATTGATTACCAATTTTTACAACTTTATAATGATTGTTTTCAACATCAACAATTGAATCATATTGGGGAATTTCAATTGTTTTAACTTCTTCTTTTTTGCATCCAAATGGAAGTTGTAAAATACCTGCAAATAATAACAAATAAAATAAATTGAAAATGAAATGCTTGCAATTATTCTTGCTTAATAAATTAATTTTCATCACTAATTAGTTCTTTATAAATACTTTCCTTTGTGCTTTATCTCCGGTGCTTACTTTCATATAATAAATACCATTCTTTAACGCTGTAATATCAATTGACACAGTTGAATTTCCTGTTAGTTGCCCAAGATTATTTTCTGCTTGAGTTGCTTCTCCAAAAATATTTTCAATGCTATAGCGCACTTCTGTTGGCACTTCTGGCAACCAAATATTTAAACTAATTGCATCTTTTGCAGGATTTGGAAAAAGGAAATACTTTAATAAATCCGTTTCTATTTCGGGGCAAACAATAGCCAAGTTTCTATCATTGCAATAACCAGGATAACAGCATAAAGATTGTACATTAAAATTTGCTTTTGGATCATAATTGCAAGCACTGGTATCCATGCATCCCAATATAACTTGTGTTTTACACGAATCGGCAAAATCACAGGCATAGATATCACTATACTCGGTAAAGTTGGCATTTGTGCAACCACATAAAAATGGGAATCTTAAAAATGGACTCAATTTCTCGGCTGCAAGTAAGGTATCTTTTCGTGCCACATACTTAACTATTTTAGTGTTGATTCCATCGGGCTCTTCTAACTCCAAGTTGATTTCAAATGATAATTCGCCTTTTGTGGTGAGCTGTGCAATAAGTACTTTATTTTCGTTTCTAATTACACCAATTGCACCAGAATTTTGTATACCTGCATTATTACTAATAAATTCTTTGCCCGCAACTATAGATCCGAAAATAGTAGAATCTGAAGAAGTTACAGCATCTAAAATACCATAGCTGGCCCAATTAGCTAGAACAAGATTCATTGTATCAATTCCATCAGCTGTAGTTAGTGCAATACCAATTTCGCTGTTAACATTGTTCAATAAACCTTCACTCAAGGCAGCACTTCCACCATCACTATTTGTAGTTCCGCCAATAAATGAGCCATCACGGTCTTGCTGTTTTAAAACACCATAATACACCTTAGTGCTTGAATTTGAAATTTGACCAATGGTAAGCCATGTATCTAGTGCAACTGTATTTTCTTTAAATCTATTTTTATTAAAGTCTTTCGCAAAACTTTGCCCATCCACTTTGTTGTTAAAGAAATTTTCTGTGCTTTTAAAAACAAGCGCATGATATTGATCGCCATAAACTTTTTTTAATTTTGAACCTTCTTTTAAATCCACATAAATCCTAAAGGTTTTTGTTCCAGCTTCAACACCTCCCCCAGTTGTATCAGTAGCATCATTGACATCAGCAATATAATATGTTTCAACAATTACATTTTCAATTTGTGCGGTTACAAACTGAGGAATAAAAAGTGCAATAATGAATAGAAGCGCTTTTGAAATAAAATTTAACATGCTGCTGTATTATAATTTGTAAGCAATAGAAAGTAAATAATTGGTTCCATACCTGTAACTATCAAAATCAATATTAGATTCGTCAGATAAAATGTAAGATCTTCTAATGGGTGCATTGAAAATATCTTTCACAGTAGCACTTACTACAAAGTACTTTCCAATGGTTTTCGACACTTTAAAATCAAGTAAATGCCTTGGTAACTCATATACATCTGGAATAAAATCAGGTTGTGCAGAAACTATTGATAATCTGGGGCCCTGCATATTGTAGCTCACTGCAAAAGACAAACCAATACTATCGAGCGAATAACTTAAAATACCATTCAACACATAAGGAGCTTGTCCAGCCATTTTTCTTGTTATAGTATCTTCTGGCGCATAAACTTTAATCCCATCTTTAACAAACAGGGTATTAAGCACAACAGTTGTGATTGATTTCGCAAAAGTAATGTTGGCTGTAAAATCAAGTCCTTTAACTATCTTTTTTCTTCCATCCAATTCAATTCCCTGTACATTTGATGAACTCGCATTCTGCCAACTAAAGCCTTGGGTAGTTTGTACAAACTCAATATGATTTTTAAAGTTTTTATAAAATAAGCTTACAGATATATTATCACCATTACTAAAATAAGATTCTAGTCGTAAATCGTAATTATCAATTTCAACTACTTTTAAGGATGAGTTTCCAAAAACAAATGTTCTGAATTCATAATCAAAAATTAAAGTTTCACTTAGCTCCCTAATACTTGGTCTAGCTATTGTTTTGCTGTAATTAGCCCTTAGATTGATAGGAGCCTGTTCATCATTTTTAACTTTATAAATTAAATTAATGCTAGGTAAAAAATTAGTTTGGTCAATCACACCTGGATTTACAATATAAAGATCCTCGCGCTGCAATCTTCGTTGATCGTTTGCTGAATAGCCTAAGGAATCAAATTTAAAAACATCGGTATAAGTATCCGTCTTTTCAACTCTTAATCCACCAGAAATCCTTAATTTATTTACAATAGCAAAATCTAACATCATAAATCCTGCATAAATTTTATTGTGGCCAATGGTATGATATGAATCTAATGCAACTCTTCTAAAATATTTATTTATGGTAACTTCCTCAAGGCCTGATTGGTTGGTGTAAGTATTAAATCCATATTCACTGTTTGAGAAATAACCGTTTACATCTTCATTTGCAAAACCGTCAGCTCCAAACGGACCTCCACCTAAAAAATATTCATATTGTCTAGTATCTCTATTGCTTTGCAAATACGAACCTCCGAACTTAAGTTTTCTGCTTAACCCAGATTTTTCAAAAAATGGAATTTCTACTTTCAACTTGGAATCTAATAAGTCATCATCTAAATACCTGTAAAATCTTCTAACAGGTGCATCTGCGCCTCCAATTCCATTTAAATTATTAAGAGGCGAAATAGTGTATTGAAGGCTTTTAAAATCGGGCGCAACACTCTTTCCAAATGTATATGAGCCATTAAATTCTACCTTGCATTTAATTGCTGGGAAATAATGTTGTGATTTAGCTTGATAAACCAACTGTTTCCTTTGTTCATAAAACTGATCTTTAGCGACAATATTTGCCAGTGAATTGATCGTGTCTACAAAATTTCTAACATTATTTACACCCAAAAAATTAGGCATAAACAATAAAGAAAAACTGTGATTATCGTGTAACTTGTAGGCTAATTGGATGAGCCCATTCAAACCATTGGTTTCCTTGGTGGAATTTTGAGTTGTACTTAAACTATAATTAACATTATCATTAATGATACCCCCAATACGACTTAATTTTGAATTGGGATCACTCTGAACTGCACTTGAATAACGGAATCCTGCAAGTATTCCCAAAGGTCTTTTAAACAACAATACTTGATTTCCAATACTAAAGCTTTGCGAAAAGTTTAACGGAGCTACTCTGTTTTTTGTATCCCAATTATTAGGTAATGATTGCCCAAATTTAACTGCATCACCATTAATGGTTCGGAAAGCATTATTTCTATTTACATTATTTTCAGAAAATTTATTCTTTGCTGCTAAAAATGCTTCTGCATCATCGAATTTACCTTTCTCTAAAAAGCCTAATTGCACTAATCCAAGCTTAAAATAATCTTCAGTAAATGGTGTATTCTCGTCTATACCCATTGAATAATAATAATCTTTTAAGCCTAAAACTAACATCTGATCATAAATTGAAATCTCATCCTTAACTTCTCTATAAGCCAAATGGTCAACATCTCTTAAATCATTATCATATCCAAGCCATTCTGTAGAACTTCTTTGTGTTGAAAGAATTTCCTTAAAGGCAGTTTGATTGTTATAGCCAGCCGAGCTTTCAACATTTACAATTAATTTATCAGGGAAATCTTTAGTTTGCAATGAAATTAATGCCCCACTAAAATCACCTGGCAATTCAGGACTTGCGGTTTTGGTAATAAATAAATTATCTAACAAACTTGCAGGAAATAAGTCAAGTTTAATATTATTTGTAAGTGGGTCTAAAGTGGGAATAACAAGGCCATTGATGAGTGTTTTAACATACCTATCGCCAATCCCTCTCACAGTAATAAATGCACCATTTGTTGCTACACCTGAAACACGTGCTACAGCAGCTGCAACGTTAGCATCTCCTGTCTTTTTAATGGTTTCAGCCGAAATAAAATCAATGGTTGTTGCCGAGTTAATTTTCATTTTCTCCATGTAATTATCTTTCGCTCTGTTGGCTCTGCCTTCAACTACAAGTTCCTTTATCTCTTTAGTACTTGGCTTCATATCGAAATTCCTAATTACAATTTCACCATTTTTCAAAGTAATTGTTTCCTCTATACTTAGGTATCCGATATAAGTAATAACAACAACTTGAGCGGTATTATCAGGTATTTTCAAATTATAATTACCATCTAAATCTGTAGAGGAAGCAATCAGTTTATTTGATTTCAAGAGCACTAAACCGCCAATAACTGGTTCTCCATTTTCATCAGTTACTTTTCCTCTCAACACGCCTTGTGCAAAGGAGTTAGTAAAGCTAACTACTACAAATAATAAAACAATACAACACCTCATCATAAAAATAAAATTTACCGAAATATGCCCTAGTTTTAATTTAATTTACAGCTTGATTAATTTCTTGGTAGAAACTGCGCCATTGATATTAATTTGAATAAAATAAATACCCTTTTCAAGCATGCTTAAATCAATTGATTCAGTATGAAAATTGTTGTTTAATGAAATTGAGTTTGATTTAACAGCTTTGCCTTCCATACTATAAATATTGTATTGAAGTGTTTGCTTTTTGTCAATATTTTTATTCCTAAGCTCCAGTGTAACATTGTCTCTTACGGGGTTGGGAAATATTTTATAAACTGTTCCTGCAGAAGTTAAATCTTGTAGGTTAGTAATATTCCCAGAATCATAAAGTAAAGCTGCTGATTGAATTTCAGCGCCTGTAGGATTTTCAGCTACATATTGTTCGGTTCCTCCCCCTGGTGTACCCAATTGAATATTTAATTTAAAAGTTAAAATCCCATCAGTTGTTAATTGCGCTATTAATACCCTGTTGGTGTTAACATCTGGACCTGTTGCGCCTCCCAAGGCAGCCCAAGAACCATTGTCGGTCGAAAACAAATTGCCATTACTAGTGTTTCCAAAAACATTAATAATTGAACTAATTCCAACTGCAGTTACAGAGGCCGGAGTGCCCGCTAATAAACCATCTTGCGTTAATAGCGGTATACCTGCATCGGCATTATTGCTTTGCAAAATAGGACTTGAGCTACATCCTGTGCAACTATTTACATTGTTGTTCAAACCATCATCATCTGATTTTAATACGCCATAATAACCAGTACAAGCTGATCCTACTGATAACCATGAATCAAGCATCACAGTATTTTTAGCCGAGTTGTTCTTTGAAAATGTTGGCGATGTATTTCCATAATCCATATTATTAAAAAACTGAGTGCTTGTTTCAATTCTTAATTCATGATTAGTTAAACCAAAGGCTGCCTGAAAATTATAACCAGGCAACATATCTACATATATTCTGTAAGTAACAGAACCTATGGGCAAGTTTCCACCAACACTATTTGCATTGGTATCATTAGCTTCAGATATGTAGTATTTTTCTACTATTATATCTTCTAACCCGTTTTGAGCATTTACAAAGAAACAACTCATTAATAATGGCAGAATAAGTAACTTTTTTTTCATGATATATAATTTTTTTCTGATTTATTTACTGATTTACGATTAACTTTTTTGAATATGAATGATTAGCATCTTCAACTTTGATGAGATAAATTCCCGAATGAAGCCCTTGCACTGAATACTTATAGCCGTCTTTCGACAAACCTGATAACTTCTGCTGGTCGATGAGCAAACCGCTACTATCATAAATGTACATTAGGCATGATTGGTCAATTGAGTTATACCTAGGTTTAATTGTAACCATATAATCATTTACTGGATTGGGAAATATTTCAATTCCCATATCTTTATTCATCATGCTATTTTCAACCAATGATGTTAAAACAATAATTGAATCATTTAATGCAGGAAATAAAACTGAAGTTGTATCTCCTGGAAAAGCTTCAGCAACATATTGTTGAACGCCTCCTGCAGGTGTTCCAATTTGTACATTAAATTTATATCTTAAACTACCATTTGTAGTTATTTGCGCAATTAAAACCTTATTTGTAATAGAATCAGCTCCCATAGCACCACCTAAGCAATACCATGAACCATTTGAAGTGCTAAATACAGGGCCATTCGTTCCATCGTTTTGGCTGCCAAAAACACCAATTTCATTATCAATACCAATGCTACCAAAAACACCTGGTGTGCCTAATTGCAATCCATCTTGCGTTTTAATTGGAATGCCACAACTAGCATCATCATTTTGCAGTACTTGTGGACTTTCAGCATTTACAACCGTTGTTGCATTATCGCTATCTTCTGTTTTTAAAACACCATAATTTCCAGCACAAGCAGCACCAACCGAAAGCCATGAATCTAGCATTACAGTATTATCTTTTGCATTTGCTTTGGAGTAACTCGGGTAAATATCTCCCCTGTCTTCATTGTTAAAAAACAAGGTACTTGTTTCAATGCGCAATTCATGACCTGTTAAACCGTATGCTGCCTGAAATTTATAATTCGGCAATAAATCTAAATAAAACCTATATGTTGTTGAACCTACAGGGAGCTTACCACCAACATCATTCACACTTGTGTCGTTTTCGTTGGACTTATAGTACTTTTCAACTATTAAACCTTCTAATCCATTTTGGGCTTGTATAATGTCTGATTTTACAATCAATAGCCCAATAATTAAAATAACTAATTTTTTCATTTTTTTATGCTTCTAATAACGTTACAAATTAAAGGCTTATACTCCGATAACAACGTTTCCTGATCTTTAACTTTGTGTTAAAGCTATGAGCATTATAGCGGTAAATTTCACAGCTATAATTTATTGATTAAAGCGCTTTAAAATCGAGCTGTGATAAAGAAATACCAAGTACCAATCAAATTTAATTTAAATCAAAATCTTTCTCCCAAATTTGTGCATGTAACAATAAATTAACCTTTGCATAATTTTATTGCCACAAAAAATTAATATTTTAAAATAGCAGCAGCGCTAAATAGTTACTATTTGTTAACCTAGTAATACAAAGTCATACTTTAGTTTATCTAATTTTGTGCTTGTAAAGCAAAGCAAATTGTTGAAGAGTGTTTTAATTGTTGCACCACATGTTGATGATGGTGAATTGGGTTGTGGAGGAACCATTGTAAAGCTGCTTGAACAAGGCATGCATATCACATACCTTGCTTTCTCTATTGGTGAAGATACTGTTCCCGATGGTATCGATAAAAACATCATGTTCAAAGAGTGCTTAAATGCTACAAAAGAGTTAGGAATTCTTACCGAAAATTTAATCATTAAAAGATTTCCGATTAGAAAATTCAACACGTACAGGCAAGAAATTTTAGAAATCCTTATTGAGGTTAGAAATAATATTAACCCCGAAATTGTTTTCATACCTTCTAGCCAATCGCTGCATCAAGATCACAAAGTAATTTACGCAGAGGGGGTTAGGGCTTTTAAGCATACAACTTGCTACGGATATGACCTGCCCTGGGACACCGCAAATTTTTCAACTACTTGCTTTTTTAAATTGGAAGATAGGCATATGGCAAAGAAAATAAATGCCCTAAAAATGTATCAAACTTTAAAACATAGGATTTATTTTGAAGATGATTTTCTAAATGGCTTAGGCAGAGTAAGAGGCGCGCAAATTGGGGTTAAAAATGCAGAAGCTTTTGAGGTGATTAGAAGTATATATTGAAAGCGCATTATTTTTACTACAATGCCAATGTTAAGCAAATGTTAATTGAATAAAATAACATTTAACATTCATTTAATCAATCAGTAATATTCACGGAATTTATGCCGCATACTTTTGTGCCAACAAAAAACAAAAGACTATGAAAAAAATTTACACTATTGCTGCAAGTTTATTGCTTGGTATAGCAACTGTTCAATCACAAAACATTATTGATATAGTTGATGCTGATTTGGCTGCGGGACAAACCTACAACTGGACTAAAAACAATGTTTACGTTTTAGACGGCGTTGTTTATCTTGAAGATGGAGGACTTTTAAACATAGAAGCTGGAACAGTTATTAAATTTACACCAAGAGCTGAAGTTGGAAACCCATCGGCATTGGTAATTTGCCGTGGTGCTAAAATAAATGCAAACGGAAACGCCCAAGAGCCAATCATCTTTACTGCTGAAATTGATGATATGTTAGACCCATCAGACTTAGGTCCCACGGATAATGCACTGTGGGGAGGTATTGTTTTATTAGGGAAAGCTTACACCATTAAAAATGGAAGTACAGAGGTGAATATTGAAGGAATACCTACTACAGAGCCAAGAGGTATTTATGGAATGCCCGCTGGAACAAATATTGACAATGATAATTCAGGTGTGTTACGTTATATTTCAATTCGCCATGGTGGTCGCCTAATTGCTACTGGTAGTGAGTTAAATGGGTTATCATTAGGCGCTGTAGGCAATGGTACAACCTTAGAGTACATTGATATTTATGCAAACTCTGATGATGGAATTGAATTTTTTGGAGGAACTGTAAATTTAAAATATGCTTCAGTTGCTTTTACAGAAGATGATTGCTACGATTGGGATGAAAGCTGGAGTGGTAAAGGTCAATTTTGGTTTTCTATTCAAAGAGAAGATATTGCAGATTGTGGTTGGGAATGCGATGGAGGTACACCAGATGATGCAACACCTGCTTCAAACCCAACCGTTTTTAATGGAACGCATATTGGTTCTGGACCAGCTGCTGGGGCAAGCAACCCTGTGGCTTGGTTATTACGCGCTGGCACTAAAGGCTATGTTGCCAATAGCATTGTAACTGAAATGAAAGGTAAAGGAATTGAAGTGCAAGACAAGCAAAGCAACACCAGCGATGCATACGCTCAATTATTGGCGGGCAGTTTAATTATCAAAAACAATCTTTTCTATAATATTGGAAGTACAACCGTTATTGATGGCACTTCAAATGGAATCATTAGAATTACTGCAAATGCAGATGATGCAACTGCAGCAGCCCTTATTTCACACTTAACTACAAACCAAAATCAAATTTCGAACCCAGCTATTTACGGTATTAGCAGAAACCAAGATGGTTTGTTAGACCCACGACCAAGTGGCACAGGTGCAGCATACGCTACAAGTTTAGATACTTATCCTGCTGGTGATCCTTTCTTTACAACTGTAAATTACAAAGGTGCTTTCTCAACCTCTTCAACTGAGTTGTGGCTATCTGGTTGGTCGAGTTTGGCAAAAAATGGCCATTTGGTTAATGTAACTGGCATTAATGAATACAACAATGTGCTTAATGCTTTAATGCTTTACCCCAATCCTGCGCAAGGAAATGTAAACCTTGCTTATGAATCTACAAAAAATGTATTGGTTCAAATTATAAATACACAAGGCCAAGTTGTTAAAACGTTAAACAACAAACCATCAACTGGCACTCCTCAAACTGTAAATGTTGCTGACTTGAGTAAAGGTTTATACTTCATCAGCTTTTCAGATGGAGCACAACAATTTAGCAAGAAGTTAATTATTGAGTAATAAAATACCATGCATAGTAGTAATAGCAGGAGGCCTAAGCCTCCTGCTATTACTGTTTAAAAGAGCTGCTTAAAAAAACCACAATTGAAATGAAAAATTATCCTTTAATAAAGTTTTTGATTACCTATATTTTAGTCCAATTAGGCACAACAGTATTCGCACAAACCGGCAATATTTCTGGAAAAATTATTGACAAACAAACAGGTGAAGAAATCATTGGAGCAGTTGTTAAAATTGATGGCACAAACACGGCCACTTCTAGCGACTTAAGTGGCAATTACAACTTAAAATTACCAGCGGGCAATCATACCATCGTATGCAATTTTATAAGTTATAGAAAAATTATTGTAAACAATGTGGCTGTAAAAGAAGGTGAAAATATTACACTTGATTTTACACTTGAATCGGACAACGTAGCAATTAAAGAAGTGGTGATTGAAGCTGTGCAGCAGAGAAATACCGATGCCTCTTTAATATCTATTCAAAAAAAATCTTTTGCCGTGCAAGATGGAATTTCTGCGCAACAAATGGCGCGCACAGGAAGCAACAATGCAGCAGAATCTATGAAACAAATGACAGGCGCGAGTGTGGAAGAGGGAAAATTTATGGTTATGCGTGGCTTGGGCGATAGATACTCCATTGCACAGTTAAATGGTTTACCAATCCCAAGCAGTGATCCATATCGTAATGCATCTAGCTTAGATTTAATTCCTTCATCATTTATTGACAATATTGTAACCACAAAAACTTTTACTCCTGACCAGCCTGGTAATTTTGCTGGTGGAAATTTAAATATTAGTACAAAAAGTTTTCCCGAAAAGCCATATCTAACTGTGAACGTTTCGCAATCCATGAATAGTCTTTCTTCATTAAATAAAGATTTCTTGACTTACCAAGGCGGAAGCACCGACTGGAGAGGTGTTGATGATGATACCAGAAAAGTGCCTGAAATGGTTTTGAACGATTCGATAAGAGACATGCTTAACTCGAGTTTATACTTAAAGGCACGCAAAAAAGCTGATGATTTTGAACCAGAACGTCAATTATTCAACAGCTCTGCAAAGGCATTTAGCAATGTGTTTATAGCCGAAAAAACGGGTGCAGCAAATAATGAAAGTGGTATGGGATATCAATTAAGACAAGCATTTGGTTTAAATAATAATTACAATAAAACACCACTCAATAACAACTATAGTATTGCTGCAGGGCAAAGATACGTTATCAGAAATATTGAAATTGGGATGACAATTGGTGGCAATTATCAAAGAAATTTTACACACTATAATGATGGTGAAATAAATACTTTTATTAACACAAACGCTGATAAACTATTTGGTTACCAAGAACTAAAAGAAACTAAAAGTATTGATAATCCTCAACTTGGTGGCCTCGCAAACCTAGCAGTAAAAATTGCTAAAAAACATACCATCGGAATAACCGGTATATACAGCAATGATGCTGAAAAAGTAAGCCGTCAACAAACTGGAACTTTTAAGGGGCAAGTATCAGATTCGCGCGCACAATTCAATACCAATGTATTAGAATTTACACAAAGAGAATTAAAGACGCTTGTTGTAAATGGAAGTCACAGCTTTAAAGTTTTAAATGGATTAGATATTGACTGGTCGGGCAGTAACACCCACACACGCCAATACGAGCCAGATTTGCGTTATTTTGCCTACACCACTGTTAAAGACAGTGCCGATTCGGTTGGTGCTAATGGCGATTTAGTAAGATACCTCGATACCGCTTATTATATGAACAATGCCGAATTTGCTTTTCCATACCACTTTTATAGAGATTTAAAAGATAAGCAACAACAAGCCAAAATTGATTTCACTTTAAATATTAATAAATCGCAAAGCTTCAAAATAAAATGGGGTGCCTATTACAGCTCAACCTCCAGAAATTTTGAAGAATACAGATTCCAAATGAATAACTCTGGTATTCTATCTTCTCAAAAATTATTGCTCAACAATTACAATGGTGATTTAAATGCATTTCTTGATGTAAATAATTTTGGAATTACAGATACTTTAAGGAATTCAACAGGTGCAATAACAAGATATTCCACAGGCTGGCATTACATCAATCAGGTAAACAACAGAAACTTTTACTCAGGGCAACAAGATATTGCTTCCGCCTACGCTATGACCGTATTTTCTCCAATAAAAAACTTAAAAGTAATTGTAGGAGCACGTATCGAAAGTACTAATATAAATGTGGCAAGTCGCGATACAAATGCTATTTTCTATTCCCTCAATGGCGATAGTATTATCGATCCTGGTAAATTAAAACTGATAGATATTTTACCGTCCATTAATACAGTTTACGCCTTAAGCGAAAAAGCAAATCTTAGACTGGCATTCAGCCAAACACTTGCGCGTCCCAACATGAGAGAGTTAGCGCCATTTGAGCAATTTGATACTAAAAATGGTTTTTACAATGTAGGTAATCCGGGGCTCAAAAGAACGCTAATCAATAATTTCGACATTCGTTATGAATTATATACCCGCCCAGGTGAAATTATAGCCGTAAGTGCTTATTATAAAACCTTTAAAGATCCCATCATCAGAGCATTTAACCCTAAAGCATCTCTTCCAGAATTAAGCTTTGTAAATGTTGATAAAGCAGAAGTGTTAGGTGTAGAATTCGAATTCAGAAAAAGTTTAGATTTTATTTCCCCTTTCTTACATGATTTCTATTTCAATACCAATCTAACATTAATTAAATCAAGGGTTGATATTCCCACAAAAGAAATTGAAAATTCAAAAAATGTTGACTCTACTTATACGCTAGAAAGCCGACCATTTCAGGGGCAAGCGCCTTATATTGTAAATGCTATTTTAACCTACTCAAATAAAAAAATAGGGCACGAAAGTTCATTGTCATTCAATGTATCAGGTCAAAAACTATATAGCATTTCATTATTTGCAACGCCCGATGTATATGAATCTCCAGTACCTTTATTAAATTTTAAAACCACTCAAAACGCAGGTAAATACTGGCAATTTTCGTTCGTAATGCGCAATTTATTAAATGCAAAAGTAGCTAAAACCCAATTTTATAAAGGTCAAACCTACTATGCCGAAACTTATCAAATAGGCAGAACAATTGGTTTAGGCGTAAGTTTTAAAATTAAATAAGATCAGCTTTTAATAATTGAGTTAAGATTGAATTTGGGCAATCCTTTGCTTTGCAAAGGCCAGGCTTTACACTCCAATTTTTTAGGATTTTCCTAAAAAGATTTCCGTTGCAATCCTTATTGCAGCTTGCATGGCAGGTAAAATTTGTAATTCTAAAAACACATAATACCAATGTGAGATTTTAAATTATTGGTGTAATTTATAAATGACATCAGTATTATTTAAAATTTAACGTTAATGTTGTGATATGAAAATAGCTTTCGTTTTTTGCACCCTACTTGTAATCATTTTTAGCCATTTGGCAAATGCACAAAACTTAGTGCCCGATGGTGGATTCGAAGACATTCATCGCATGCAAAAAGGAAAAATAAATCCTGCAGCTTGCACTAGAACCTGGCAATGCCCTATGGATAATGGCGTTGGAGATAGCTACAACAAAAAAGGGAAAGGACATGGGAGTGCACCAAGTAATATTTTTGGCCGACAAAAACCCCATTCAGGAAATGGCTATGGCGGTATTTGCGTGAGAAAAAAATTTATCGAATATCTTGAAACAAAACTCAGTGATACACTCATTAAAGATCAGGAATATTTGGTAGAGTATTATATGAGCAAAGCCGAAAGGTCCATAGGAAGTGTTAAAGAGTTTGGTGTTTTATTTTCTGATAAAATTAGTATGGGCATCACCGGAATTGGAATTCCTAATCGGCCCAGCATCGAAAATATTAAAAAACATGGCTTCCGAAAAAAAATAAAATGGATGAAATTTTCGGCAGTATACAAAGCAAAAGGTGGCGAAACAGTTTTAATACTTGGCTACTTCAATCACAAAAATGTAAAACGATTTAAAGGATATGCCCATTACTATATTGATGATGTGAGCGTTTTTCCCTTAGCAAGTAACACTTTTCTAAAATCAGAAAAAAATATTAATGATACTGCATCAACAGCGGTAAAATCAAATACTTTACCGCGCTTAAATGAAAGCATTACGCTCAAAAATGTTTTTTTCGAAACCAACGAAAGTAAATTGCTCGAATCTTCCTTTGCTGAATTAGACCTACTCGTAAATCAACTCAATCAATTTAATCAAACAACTATTGCTATCGCTGGCCATACAGATGATACAGGAGATGAAATTCAAAATAGAGATTTATCAACAGCAAGAGCCAAAGCCGTGGCCGACTATTTAATAGCGAAAGGGATCGATAGCGAGCGTATTATTTACAAAGGCCATGGCAGTTCAAAACCAATTGCCAGCAACAATACCCTTGAAGGAAAGCAACAAAACCGAAGGGTTGAATTTGTATTAAGCACTAAAAAATAGCTCCCTAAAACAAATTTTTAAACTATTGAAAAGCATTAAAAATATTATATTCAAATCTTATTAAAAATCCTGAAGTTCCATTGCGTGTAACATTACTTTTTAGTTGAACACGATAGCCTAAATCAATTCGCATATAACTTTTTAAAATCAGCTGCACTGCAGGAAATAGCTCATAAATATTGGCTTTATAATCAGATAAACTATTCCTTCCTTGCATTTCTAAATAAACATTTAAATTAGGTTGATTATAATTTTTGTAATGAAAAGGCAAAAGCAAATACCCAGCAGATGCAGTGTAATTCAATGAATGTGCCGACAAAAAATAAGGTCTTTGATAGCTGATGTTATCTAATACATAAACATGACCAATAGTGGCAGATAATGCAAGTTTATGAATTAACTGCGTTGCAACAAAGCCATTAGTAATACCTGAATTATCACCTTCTAAATTTACCTCTCCGTAGTAAAGTTCATGATCAATCACAGAGACCCTCGAAAAAGCAGCCATCCTAAAATGCTTATGAAGATCATCAATTGACAAAAACCTATACTTGGCATACATGCTAAAACCTTCTAATTTTAAAGTGTTTTGATAATAATTAGCCGCATAAGCGCTCAAATGAAACATCAGCTTTTTGTTCAATCCAATCATTACTTCAGGAACAAATCTTTGCATCAATGTTTTATCATGATGACCAGCAATTGAAAAACGATTTCCATTCATCAATTTATCTGTAAGTCTAAATGAAATAGCCTTTGAAGGCATATTGCTGGCTGGTTCAGAAATAACAAATAGCTCTTGCGCGCTGCAATTATAGCAGTTAATGAGCACAAAAAACAAAATGCTTATCAGCCTAAATTTATTGACCCACCACATAGTAAATCTTTTTGTTTGTTCCTATTTCCAAAGCTATAGCATCACTTAACAAAAGCAGCTCCTGCTTTTGTTTTCGAAACTTTTTAAATTCCTTAGCAGTCAAAAATCCTTCATCAATAAACTTGAAAACTTGCTGCGCTTTATTCTCTTCATATTTATCAATAAACAAAACTGAATTTTCTAAAAATAAAATAGAATTGTTGTAACGATAAGCGCTACTCTGTTTGTATAGCACTGTTAATGCTGCAACAAAAAAACCAGCATCTTCAACTTTCTTTTTAATGAGGCCAAAATCAATTTCATGTTGTTGATTAAAGTAGATATAAAAAGTATTTGTTTCTAAATCGGGAACAATACTGTCTACAAAGTTTAATGTTTGCAGTTGCTTTTGTGTGGCTAAATTGCACATCGAACAGGTTAATCCACTTGCAACTAAATCGGCTTTTATAAATTGAGCATAGCTCATTTTACTGCATAGCAGCAGTATTAGCAATAATTTTCTCATGTTATTTAATATTGAATCAATAGAAGTGTCTGGCACTTTTAATACCAGACACTATTTTGAAAATACAATTGCAATTTATTTCCTGTCGTATTTACAACAAGCATGCAACTTATTGTAAGCTTCGTCATTACCTTTACAACCTTCATTGTCATACCCTGCAGCACAAATAGCACTTTTTATTGCTTTTAAATCGGTTTTCTTTGGATCGAAACTTACAGTAATTTCTTTTGTATTTACATCCCAACTTGCCTTTTTTACACCGTCTATTTTTAAAGATTTTTCGATGGTTTTCTTGCACATGCCGCAGTTACCCCAAACTTTAAACTTCTCAGTTTGTCCGCCTCCTGCATAAGCGTTTATTGTAAATAAGGATATTAATAATATACTTGTTATGATGATGATATTTTTCATTGTTTAAATTGTTGTGGCAGGTCTTTAAGATAAGACAAGCCTAGTAAATAATAATATTAAATTAAAAGCTATAGAACCTTAAGCATTTAATCATATTCTAAATACACTATTCACAATGAGTTTACTTGCCTTACCATATAAAAATGGTGGTGGAGCATGCGAATTAAATACAAGATTTTTTGTTCTAGAAACAAGGTTTTTAAAAATAATTGTAAAGCAATTTAACGAAATCAAATTAAATGAAAAAACATCAGAGGCCTTTACAAAATTGGCATCTTGATGAGCATCAACTTTATAAAAATGAAAAACATCTTTACAGCAATTTGCATCTGCCTCTTCATCTCCACAGCCACATTGATGGCCATCATTTAATTCAAAATAACTAATTGATGACAGTTCATCAGCACAAAAATGCGCATGCACAAAAACACCTGAAGCGCAAATAAAATAAATAGTTGCTAATAAAAGGAGTGAAAGTTTTTTCATGCTAATACAAATGTAAGCAATTCTGTATTAACTGGTAGGAAAATAATATAAATATTGTTATTTATTTTGCAATTTACTTTTGAAGGAAATGAGTGCTTTTTATTTCAAAATTTGCTGATAATAATTTAAATTTCTTACCTTTAACTTCATAAATTTTAAATGTTAAATTAGTATTATTTTCAATGAAATTATTTAATCTATTTTGCCTTACGCTTTTATTTTTAACTGTAAAAAACGGCAATGCTCAAAACTTTTTGCAAGCGCAACCCAACAGACCCTTAAGTTTCAAAGAAATGCAGTTGCAATTTAACCATTGGAAAAGCAATAGAAATCTCAATGAAGAAAAAGGTTGGAAATATTTTAAACGTTGGGAAATGGAAACCCAATTGCATACAAATAGCAATGGTGAACCCGTTAATCCTGAAGTTTTCATTAACGAAGTAACAAGATTAGCTCAGGAAAAAGAGGTGCTTAAAGCAAGCAATGGCGAAAGAAATTTAACTTGGCTACCAGCAGGACCAAACGTATTGCCAAACAACCTTACCGGCTATATGGAAAATGGCATTGGCAGAATAAATTGTATTGCTTTTGACCCTAATTCACCTTCAACCTACTATGTTGGCGTGGCGCAAGGTGGAGTTTGGAAAACTACCAATAACGGAGCCAGCTGGCTGCCTTTAACCGATGATTTGCCCATCACAAGAATAAGTGACATTGCCATTGATCCAAACAATACAAATACAATGTATATCTCAGTTTGTGATTTTGAATACATTGGAATTAGCCTTCAATTAAATGGGCGTAAAAGAAATACCCATTATGGTTTAGGTGTTTACAAAACTACCAATGGTGGTCAAACATGGGCGCCCACAGCACTGAGCTTTCAATTAACTGATGGCGATGCTTCTTTAATTAGAAAAACAATTGTAAATCAAAACAACAGCAATAAATTGGTTGCTTGTGGTACAAGCGGCATGTACATAAGCAACAACGCAGGCGCAACATGGACCAAAACACTTGATTCTTTATTTTGGGATTTAACACAAGATCCTAACAATCCAAATGTGCTTTATGCAGCTTCTGGTTGGGTTGCCAATGCTAACCAAGGAAATGCAGCAATTTATAAATCTACTGATTTTGGACTTACCTGGACCATGCTGAATACTGGCATACCTGCTACTGGCGATGTGCAACGTATAAGAATTGAAGTAGCGCCGTCAAATCCTAATTATGTTTATGCTTTAGCTGTGGATATTTATTCGGGATATTATGGAATGTATAAATCAATTAATGCTGGCCTAAATTGGCAGTTTATACCAGCAGCATTAAATATTTTAGGCTATGACGATGGTTTTGATACCGGAGGACAAGGTGTTTACGATTTAGCTTTTGCCATTGACCCTAATGATGAAAATAAGTTGTATACCGGCGGAATTAATGTTTGGGGCTCTTTTGATGGCGGACAAAATTTTGACCCAGCAAGTCATTGGACATTAAATTACGGACCTACCTTACATGGTGATATTCATTTTATAGATTTTCAACCTACTACAGGCAATGCTTTTATAAGCAGTGATGGTGGAATATATCGCACGCAATCTATTGCAACGCACACATGGAACGATGCCAACAACGGAAATCCTTGGCCAACACTATGGACCAACCTCAATAATGGCATGCAAGTTTCATCTTTTTATCGTGTATCTTCAAGTAAAAATACAGCTGGGAAAATTATGGCTGGTGCGCAAGACAATGCTACTTTTTATTATGATGGGTCGGCTTGGCATACCACTTATGGAGGCGATGGAATGGATAATATTTTTGACCCTATTGATGACAATACACATATCGCGTCAAGCCAATATGGAAACTTTGCAAAATCATACGACAACGGTTTTTCTTATAACGGAATATACCCAAATGTAAACAGCGAATTAGCAGAGTGGACTACCCCAATAACTGCAGATTACAATCAACTGGGCACCATGTATATTGGTTATGAAAATGTAATGAAAAGCATCGACAATGGTGATTCATGGACGCCAATTTCTAGTTTCCCTACCAATGGTATAGCCAATAATGAAATATCGGCTTTAGCTGTTGCAAAAACAAATAGCAATGTAATTTATGCAGCCAAAAGAGTGCGTTACGAATACAGTATTAATGGTGCATTATACAACACAAACAACGGAGGAAATAATTGGAATGATGTTACAGCTGGTTTGCCCGATTCACTTTATTTTACCTCTGTAGAAGTGAACGCAACCAATTCAAATATTGCTTATGTTACCATAGCTGGATTTAGTGCGGGAAATAAAGTATTTAAAACAACAAATGGAGGAGCCTCATGGCAAAATATTAGCTATAATTTACCTAATTTGCCCGTTAATTGTATAAAGAGTTTATCAAATGGAAATAGCTTAATAGCGGCCTGCGATATTGGCGTATATCAGTTAGATGAAACACAAAATACATGGGTAAACATTAGTGTTGATTTGCCAAATGTGATTATTAGTGATATCGAAATCAATGAAGCAGCCAATAAAATTTATTTATCCACTTTTGGAAGAGGGATTTGGCAAGCAGATTTATCGGTAGTGTCAAATGTAAAATCAACTGCCAAAAGCCTTAATAATATTGCACTTTACCCAAGTATTAATGATGGTAATTTTACCATTTCGAATATAGATTTCAACAATAATATCACTACAGAAGTATTTGATATTACGGGAAGAATAGTGGCTCAACTAAAGTTAGCCGCTACCCTTACCAATGTGACTTTAAATGTGGCTCCTGGTAAATATTTTGTGAAGATGCAAGGTGAAAACGGAACACAGGTTAAAAGCTTTATTATTCAAAAATAAATAGGGTTTCACCATGCTTTAAACTGCGCTAAATATTGCGCAAAGCAGCGGATTGAGGCACTTTAACTACTGGTGCCTATGAGGGTTAGTGGAGTTAACTTGAGGGCAAATTATACCAATGTGATTTATAAAGTTAAATTCACAAACAAAAACCCTAGGCTAAATTACTTTACTTATGCTACTTTCAACTTATTAAAATTGCTCTTTTTAAGTTTATCAAGCACATAACGGTTGGTAATTTTGAGTTCTTTTTCATTTGAAGTGGGTGCTTCAAACATAGCGTCTGTCATAATGGATTCGCAAATAGAACGTAAACCACGGGCGCCTAATTTAAATTCAATGGCTTTATCGGTAATCATTTCAAGCGCAGATTTATCGAAGCTTAATTTTATACCATCCATGTCAAACAACTTCATATATTGTTTAATAATTGCATTTTTAGGCTCTGTCAATATTCTGCGTAAAGCAGCTCTGTCTAAAGGTTCCAAATAAGCAACAACTGGTAATCTACCAATTAATTCAGGTATTAAACCAAATGCGCGTAAATCTTGCGGTGAAATATATTGCAAATAATTGCTTTTATCTATCTCTTCTTTGTCTTTATTAACACTATATCCAATTACTTGTGTTTGCAATCGTTTAGCTATCTTTTTATCAATTCCATCAAAAGCCCCTCCGCAAATAAACAATATGTTTTTTGTGTTTATTGAAACCATTTTTTGTTCAGGATGCTTTCTGCCGCCTTGCGGAGGAACGTTTACCTGAGCGCCTTCCAAGAGCTTTAAAAGTGCTTGTTGCACACCTTCACCACTCACATCTCGGGTGATAGAAGGATTATCACTTTTGCGTGCAATTTTATCTACCTCATCAATAAAAACAATGCCGCGCTCTGCAGCAGCTACATCATAATCCGCGCTTTGAAGTAAGCGAGTTAATATACTCTCTACATCTTCGCCCACATAGCCAGCTTCAGTAAGCACTGTAGCATCGGCAATACAAAAGGGTACATTTAAAATTCTAGCAATTGAACGAGCAAGAAGGGTTTTCCCTGTTCCTGTTTCGCCAACCATTACGATATTAGATTTTTCTATTTCAACATCATCAACACCTATAATTTGTGTTTGACTAACGCGTTTAAAATGATTATATACTGCAACACTTAAAATTTTCTTGGCAACATCCTGACCAATTACATGCTCATCTAAATGCGCCTTTATTTCGGCTGGCTTTAAAAGATTTAATTTCTTAGGATCTTTTGATACTTTCTCTTTGCCTTCCTCAGCAACAATACCATGCGCCTGCTCTATGCAAAAGTTGCATATGTGGCCATTGATACCAGCAATCAATATCGAAACTTCTTTTTTATCTCTTCCGCAAAAAGAGCATTTTATTGCAGTTTTATCCATAGCTTTATAACAATCATTACCCCCACTATCTGTTGTTAATTCCTAGCACCTTGCCAGGTCAATTTTTTGGCAATAAAAAAGAAAGGCATGAATAAATCATACCTTTCTTGTAAAATTATTTTGTTGTATTACGCACCAACACCTCATCAATCATACCGTACTCCTTGGCTTCTTGAGAGGTCATCCAGTAATCTCTATCACTATCTTTCCATACAGTTTCATAATCTTTTCCACTGTGATTTGCTATGATGTCGTATAACTCTTTCTTTAATTTTTGAATTTCACGCGCTGTAATTTCAATATCTGATGCTTGGCCTTGCGCGCCACCCATAGGCTGATGTATCATAACGCGTGCATGTTTTAAAGCTGTGCGTTTACCTGCTGCACCTGCACATAACAAAACTGCGCCCATAGATGCAGCCATGCCAGTACAAATTGTAGCAACATCACAATTAATATATTGCATGGTATCATAAATACCTAAACCCGCATAAACAGAACCTCCTGGCGAATTTAAATAAATTTGAATGTCTTTTTTTGAATCAACCGACTCTAAAAATAATAATTGGGCCTGAATAATATTAGCCACATAATCATTTATTCCAACACCTAAGAAAATAATTCTATCCATCATTAAACGCGAGAATACATCCATGGAGGCTACATTCATTTGGCGTTCTTCAATAATGGTTGGTGATATATAATCGTTGTAAATAGAACTATAGCTATGCAAAGATGCACTGCTTATGCCACGTTCTTTGATGGCAAACTTTTTAAACTCATCTGATGAAAACATATTGTTTGTTTTTTATGGTTTATAATAAAAGTAAATTTACTGCTGTTGATAAAAATCTTCGAATGAAACTTCGGTAAAGTTAAGTTTTAGCTTTGATTTTAACAATTCTAATAATTTATCGTCGTACATTTTTTCTACAATCCTGTTATACTCTTTTTCGTTTTTAAGCACTCTACTTACGGTATCTTCAAGATCATTTTCTTCCATTTCTGTACCATTGTAAGAAGCAAATTGTTTAGCTACTAAATCTTTCACAAAGTTACGTATATCCTGCTCTTTAACTTCAATGCCATTTTGTTTGATAATTTTATTAATTACCATTTGGGTTCTTAAACGCTCTGCATAAATTGGAAATTCTTTCTCAATTTGAGTCGCATTAATTTCTTTCTCATTTACAAATAACAACCATCTTTTTAAGAAATCTTCAGGTAATTGAATATCATACTTCTTTACCAAGCCTGCTACAACGCTGGTTAAAAAATACTTATCGCTATCAGCATTAAACATACTTGACATTTCACCTTTAATTTTAGCTCTAAATGCTTCAATAGAACTAACACTATCGCCATATACTTTATTGTATAACTCTTCGTTAAGCTCAGCTGGTGATACCCTACTAATATTGGTAATTGTAAATTTAAAACTACTGCTTAATGATGCTGCTTGGGCTGCCGTAATACCAAGCATAGCAGATAAATCTGTAGCATTTTCTGACAAATTGTGAGGATCCATCACTAAATGATCTCCTTTACTTGAGCCTATTAAGGAAGCAAGTGCCTGTTCATTTTTGACTTTATCGGTAGCAATTGTTGATGTTTTTTTAATGCCATCTACTTGTTCATTACCTTCATGATCTAACTCCACAAAGTCGCCAAAAACTAAATCATTTTTCTCTACATGATCTGGATGATTAACCTTACCATACCTGCGCTGCATGTCTTCAATTTCTTTATCTATTAAGGCATCTTCTACCTTAATCATTTTATATTCAAAAGACTCTTGTTCAATTTCAACACTAAACTCAGGTGCATGACCTAATTCAAACGTAAATTCAAACTCTTGCTGATTGTCCCAATCCAACTTCTCATTTTTATCTAACGCAGGAATAGGTTGTCCAATAATCTCTATCTTGTTACTTGAAATATATTCACTCACCGAATTATTAAGCACTTTATTTACCTCTTCGGCCAAAACTGATTTACCATACATTTTTTTAACCATTCCAACAGGAACTTTCCCAGGTCTAAAACCAGGCATGCTTGCCTTACGCTGCAATTCCTTCAACTGCACATCAACCCTTTGTTGATAATCTACTGGGCTTAATTTTACTTTTAGAAAAGAACTTAAATGGCTAACTTTTTCTTGTGTAATATTCATTTTATTTTGTAAAAAATTGGGTTGTAAATATAGTATTTTTTAATGCTGAGTTTTCTAAAAAAAAAGAATTCTTTAAATCAAATGTTCAATATTGAACCAATTTTATTATAATTGTACAATGTTGATATTGTTAATCTATATATAACCTGCATGGAACGTTTTTGTAGCGATTGTGGAGAAAAATTGGTTGGCAGAGCTGATAAAAAGTTTTGTAACGACCAATGTCGCAATAATTTTAATAATAAAGTTAACAGCGACAACAATTCTGTGATGCGAAATATCAATAATATTTTGCGCAAAAACAGAAGAATTATGGAAGAAATAGCAAGTAACGAAGAGGGTAAAGCCAAAACTACGGGAAGAAAGCTAAAAGAAAAAGGATTCAATTTCAACTATTATACCCATATCTATAACACCAAAACAGGAAATACTTACCTTTTTTGCTATGAATACGGCTATTTGGCGCTCGACAACGATTTTTACATGGTAGTTAAAAGAATAGAAAACAATTAGAATAATAAATTTTGAAATTACACTGCCTTTTTAACCGTTTTTTTAGTTTGCGAATTTTAGTATGCTTCGTTTTTATTTTTTCTTTTGGCTGCAATACGCTTCAGGCACAACAATATAATTTCAGAACTTTTTCTCTCGAAGATGGTTTATCGCAAAGCGAGGTAAATTGCATTTTTCAAGACTCAAGAGGATATATTTGGGCAGGTACTTCTGGAGGTGGTTTATGCCGTTTTGATGGCAAAGAATTCACTACGTATGAAACAGAAAATGGGTTGGCTGGTCAAATTATTACAGATATAAAAGAAGACCATAAGGGTAACCTTTGGATTAGCTCAACCTGGGGAGGCATTACTAAATTTGATGGGGAAGTATTTACTGTATATGACCACACCAAAGGTTTGCCAGACAACTACACATCATGTGTTTTAATTAGTAAAAACGGAACTGTTTATGTTGGCACTGGCGATGGATTATGTTATTTAGAAAACAATAAATTTAATAAGATTAAGCAAACACAAAAAGAGAAACTTGTTGTTACTGATATTTTGCAGGATAATTTCGGAAACATTTGGCTTTCATCAACCTCTGGTTTGCATACAATTAAAAATAATTTTATTGTAAGCCCCCAAAATGCAATCAAAGAAAATATTCGCTCACTTGATATTGATAAGTACAATCAATTAAATATGCTCTTGGGTGCTGATAAATTACTATTACAAAAGGTAAATAAAAATGGCACCTTAAATAACGCTATTGATATAACTTCAACCTTACCTAAGTTAGTTGAGGATAAATACTTTGGTGTTTATATTGATCATTTGAACAGAAGATGGCTAACTACTTTTGAATCAGGTGTTGCTTGTGAAGAAGCAAATGGATACTTTCATTATAAAGAAGAATGTGGACTGCCAAATAATAGAATCATTTCTGTTTGTCAGGATAATACAGGATGTATTTGGCTGGGATCAAGAGGCAGTGGTTTAATAAAGTTTAAAGATCGTTCATTCACCTATTTCGAAAACCTCGAAGGCTTAAATGATGGGGAAGTATTTTCAATGCAGCCCGATTCGGCCGGTAATATTTGGATTGGCACTCACATCAATGGTTTATTTAAGTTTGATGGCAAAAAAGTTATTAGTTATAAGGATCATCCACTATTCAAAAAATTTAACATCAGGGCAATTTGTTTGCTTAAAAATAAAAAAGTGCTTTTTGCAGGCGCAAGAGGGCTGAGAGTTTTTGATGGAAATAAATTTTCTATTTTACCAGGCATTCCTGATGAGCCAAGAATAAAAGCAAGTGCATTATACGAAGATAAAAATGGTGACATTTGGATAGGAACATTTGGACAAGGCTTATTTCTTTATAAAAATGGTAAACTTAAAAATGTATCAAACTTACAAGAGGGTCACACTATAAATATTTATAGCATTTGTGAAACAGACAATGACCTTTTAATTGGCACCGGTGAAGGTATTTACATTGCTACTCCAGTAAATTTCATACCGCACAGCAATAAGGAAAGTCTTTGCAATTACTTTATTGGCGCTATGGCCAAAGATAAAATAGGTAGAGTTTGGTTCGGAACAGACAAATGTATTTCTATGTGGGACGGTAAAAAGTTTAGTAATTTTGGTGTAAACGATGGATTTGCCTCTGGCACTATATATTCTGTAATTTGCGATGAACAAGGCAATATATGGGTAGGGACAAACAAGGGTGTTGATAAGGTGAGCTTTAATGCTGATGGTTCAATACTGCAAATCAAAAACTATGGTTTTAATGAAGGATTTAAAGGTGTTGAATGCAATTCTCGTTCTGCTTGTATTGATAGCTATGGAAACCTTTATTTTGGCACAATTAAAGGAGTAATAAAATATAGCCCTAACCTAGAAATCCAACAAATTAACACCTCAAATAAAGTACAAATTGAGTCATTTAAAGTCAACTTTAAAGATTATAATGATCCCCAAAAAGAATATCTTAATTATTGGTACAGGCTACCCAATAATCCTAAAATAGATAATAATACTGAACGAATTTCATTTGCTTATGGTTCAATTAATCCTGCCGCTCCTGCAAAGATGAAATTCTCATTTAAACTCGATGGATATGATACCGATTGGAGTCCTTGGGTGCAAACTACATCAGCCTCCTATTCAAATTTAGCACCAGGCAATTATATATTTAAAGTTAAAGCTTTAAACAAAAGCAATGTAGTAAGTAAAATAGTTGAATTTCCTCTTGAAATAAAATCCCCTTTTTATCTTAAATTTTGGTTCATTATCAGTGCTTTAATTTTACTGAGTTATGCATATTATCTTATCAATAAACTTCGTCAAGCAAAAGCAAAAAACGACCTCGAAAAGCTCGAAAAGGTTATATCTGAAAGAACTTATGAAATTCAAAAACAAAGTGAAGAAAAAGAAATATTACTAAAGGAAATTCATCACAGGGTAAAGAATAATTTACAAGTAATAAATAGCTTAATTAATATTCAATCGTCATACGTAGAAGACGAGAAAGCCCTTAGTATATTTGAAGAATGTAAAAATAGAATTAGAACGATTGCCCTGATTCATGAAAAGTTATATAAATCAAACGACTTCAAAAAAATTAACTTCAATGATTATATTGTTTTATTAATACAAGATTTGGTTCAAACCTATAATATTGATAAAGAAATTGAACTTAAAACCGATTTGCAAATTGAATACTTCAACTTAAACACCCTGGTTCCTTTAGGTCTTTTACTCAATGAAATTGTTTCTAACTCCTTAAAGTATGCTTTTTCAGATGTAGAAAAAGGTATAATAACCATTACGCTTGTTGAAAATGGATTCAATCAATTTGAACTAGTAATTGGCGATAATGGTAAAGGATATGAAGGCGAACCTAATAACACAAATAAATCTACCTTGGGTCTTGAACTTATTAAAATATTGACTGACCAATTAGACGGTAATATTGCAAAGTTGAACCTTCCTGGAACCGTATATAAACTCGACTTTAAATTGCAAAAAAATTAATCCTTCGATCTAAAACTTCAATCAGTTAACTTTGTTTAATTATAAATGTCCATTGTGAAAAAATATATACTTTTTTTATTTCTTTTAAAAGTTTTGGTTGCAACAAGTATTGCGCAAACTGCCCCTTCCATTTATGTTGTAAAATTTGCAGATAAAAACAATACAATATTTAATGTAAACACGCCAAATCAATTTTTATCTCAAAGGGCAATTGATAGGCGCACCAATCAAAGTATATCATTATCTTTACAAGACTTTCCTGTAAATTCAACCTATGTAAATCAAGTAAGCGCGCTAGGTGCTCAGGTTTTAAATAGGTCGCGTTGGCTTAATGCAATTTCAATTTATTGTACAGATTCTACCATTATTCAAAATATTCAAAGCCTAGCATTTGTGCTGAGTACTGAAGCAGTAAAAAAGCCTATTAATAGTAACATTGGGCCAAAACTTGAAACTGAAGATCATTTTGAACAAGTGCCAGTTTTTAAAAAACTAAATAATCAACATAGTAATATTAATTCTTTTGATTACGGGCCTTCGCTGAGCCAAGTAACTATGCTTGGAGGTGACATAATACATCTTGCTGGCTTTACAGGAAATGGTAAAGTTATCGCTGTAATTGATGCAGGTTTCTTAATTGCCGATCAGTGCGAAACCTTTGATAGTTTATTTATCAATAATCAAATACTAGGTACTTGGGATTTTGTTGCTAACGATCCAAATGTGTATGATGATCACTACCATGGAACTTATGTGCTATCAACTATTGGTGGAAACTCGGCAGGGCAGCTAATTGGCACAGCGCCAAAAGCAAAATATTGGTTGCTAAGAAGTGAAGATGCACCTTCTGAATATATTGTTGAAGAATTTAATTGGGTTTGTGCAGCCGAATTTGCGGATAGTGTTGGTGCCGATGTTATTAATTCATCGTTAGGTTATACTACTTTCGACAATCCAGCTCAAAATCACACATTTGCCGACCTTAACGGAAACACAGCAATGGCAAGTCAAGGTGCTGAAATTGCTGCTTCAAAAGGAATCATAGTTTGTAACAGTGCTGGCAATAGCGGTAACGATCCTTGGTTTCATATTGCAGTGCCTGCTGATGCAAATAATATATTAGCTGTGGGTGCAGTTGATGCTAATGAAATAATTGCCGACTTTAGCTCAAGAGGATACAGTGCAGATGGTAGAATAAAACCTGATGTTGCAGCGCAAGGTGTCGCAACTGTAGGTCAATATCAACCTGGTGTTTTTGTAACGGGTAATGGAACCTCTTTTGCAAGTCCGCTCATGGCAGGTATGTGCGCAAGTTTTTGGGAAGCTGTTCCCAATTTAAATGCAGCCCAAGTAATTCAAAAAATAAAAGAAAGTTGTGATCAATATAGCAATCCCGACTCTATTAAAGGCTATGGAATACCTGACTTTGCTCAAGCTTATTATTTGGTTACAGGCAAGAAATTAGAATTTCCTGCCACTAGCAAAATAGAATACATTGCTCCAAATCCCTTTAAAGATTTTATTAGAATGCGCTACTATGCAGCCGATACACAGTTTATTGAAATTCAAATATTTGATATGATGGGTAAAGAAATCGCCTCCAAAAAACACTGGTGCGAATCACGCAGCTATAACGATATAAATTTCCAAATGCCTTCAGGAATAGCTCGAGGAATGTATTTCATGCAAATTATTACCAAACAAGAAAAACAGACACTTAAGTTAATACATGAATAAATTTAATAAATAATATTTCCATTAAATTTACAAGAGCATCTCCATTTATACCGCTTTAATACCAATGTAAGATTTTAAATTATTGGCATAATTTATAAATCACATTGGTATAAGTATTCAATACCTCCTTTTTTATCGCGCTTTTTAAATAATTATACTTTTTTTTAAGATACCCCCCTTTTTTTAGGGGGGTCTTTTGTAAAAATAGATATTTTTTCTACTTTTGTGTCGAAAATTAATATCTAAATCTATTTCCATGTCTACTTTAAGATTTAAAGCATTTGAAGAAGTGTTACAACGGGTGCCTGTTGCACCTTTAGTTTCTTATGATAAGAGTTCTGAGATATTTGGCACCAGGGTATTTAACAAAAAAGCAATGCGCGACTTTATGCCTAAAGAAGCCTACGAAAGTGTTGTAAGTGCTATGGAGCTTGGCACTACAATTGATCGTAAAATGGCTGGCATGGTTGCAACAGGTATGAAAGCTTGGGCTATGAGCAAAGCGGCCACACATTATACGCATTGGTTTCAACCACTCACAGGCGCAACTGCCGAAAAACATGACGCCTTTTTTGAACCAGATAGCAGTGGCAATGCCATTGAAAGTTTTGAAGCAGGGCAATTGGTACAACAAGAACCAGATGCTTCTAGTTTTCCAAATGGGGGCATCAGAAATACATTTGAAGCAAGAGGATACACTGCTTGGGATCCAACATCTCCGGCCTTTATTATTGGCAAAACACTTTGCATTCCAACCATATTTGTATCATACACAGGCGAAGCATTAGATTATAAAACACCTTTATTAAAAGCTTTACACGCGGTTGATAAAGCATCGGTTGATGTATGTCAATATTTTGATAAAAATGTAACTAAAGTAATAGCTACATTAGGTTGGGAACAAGAATATTTTCTTATTGATACAGCCTTGCATAATGCACGCCCCGATTTAAATATGACAGGCAGAACCTTATTTGGTCATGCACCTGCTAAAGGACAACAATTAGAAGATCATTATTTTGGAAGTATTCCGGAGCGTGTATTAAATTATATGCGCGATATGGAAGCAGAATGTTTAATGTTGGGCATCCCAGTTAAAACGCGTCATAATGAAGTTGCACCAAATCAATTTGAATGTGCACCCATTTTTGAAGAATGTAATTTGGCGGTTGATCACAAT
Source organism: Chitinophaga pinensis (assembly GCA_945872355.1). Classification (GTDB taxonomy): domain Bacteria; phylum Bacteroidota; class Bacteroidia; order UBA4408; family UBA4408; genus CAIKXD01. The sequence continues at coordinate 87,975 of CAMBZU010000001.1, read as the reverse complement.
CAATTGTTGATGGACATTATGGCGAAAGTTGCCGAACGTCATCATTTTAAAGTACTGCTACACGAAAAACCTTTTGCAGGTGTAAATGGATCTGGAAAGCATAATAATTGGAGTTTAAGCACCAACACAGGTGTTAATTTGTTATCGCCAGGAAAAAACCCTAAAACCAATTTACAGTTCCTTACTTTCTTTATCAATATTATAAAAGCCGTTCACGAAAATGCAGATTTCATTAGAGCATCTATTGCATCGGCAAGTAATGACCATCGCTTAGGAGCAAACGAAGCTCCGCCTGCAATTGTATCAGTATTTATTGGAAGTCAATTATCACAAATATTAGATGAGTTGGAAGAGAAGGTTAAATCAGGTAAAATGTCGCCCGACGAAAAAACAGATTTAAAATTAGGCATTGGCAAAATTCCAGAAATTTTATTAGATAATACCGACAGAAATCGCACCTCTCCTTTCGCTTTTACTGGTAATAAATTTGAGTTTAGAGCTGTGGGTTCTTCAGCAAACTGTTCATTAGCAATGACAGCTATAAACACGATTATGGCAGAGCAATTAACGCAGTTTAAAAAAGAAGTGGATACTTTAATTGCAAAGGGCTCAAGTAAAGATGAAGCTATTTTTAAAGTGTTACGCAGTTATATTGTATCATCAAAAAGCATTCGTTTCGAAGGCAATGGCTATGGCGATGAGTGGGTGAAAGAAGCAGCAAAAAGAGGATTAAGCAATATTAAAACTACTCCCGAAGCACTTGATGCCTTGGTATCGAAAAAAACCAAGAAGTTATACATTGCGCACAACATCATGAATGAGCGCGAAATGGAAGCACGCCACGAAATCTATTTGGAAACTTACACTAAAAAAATCCAAATTGAGTCACGCGTTATTGGCGATTTAGCTATCAACCATATTGTACCAGTTGCACTGCGCTATCAAAAAGTGCTAGTAGATAATGCCAGAGGGATGAAAGATTTATTTACTGGTAAAGAATTTCAAACTGTAGCAGGTGTGCAATTAGAGATGATTAAAACCATTTCGGCACATGTGGCAAACATTACAACGCATGTTGATAAAATGATTGATGAGCGTAAAAAAGCAAATAATTTACAACATGCTAAAGATCAAGCAATGGCATACTGTCACAAAGTAAGACCACATTTTGAAGCCATAAGATACGAGGTTGATAAATTAGAATTATTGATTGATGATACCTATTGGACTTTACCAAAATACAGAGAATTGCTCTTTACAAAATAACCAATAAAAGGTTTATGAATAGCCGGTTTGATGAATTTCAAATCGGCTTTTTGTTTTTTTAATAGTGTAAATTGGTATTAAATAAATTAACTGTAACTTTATAAAGCATATATTGTTCATATGCCAAACGGTTTTAAAATATGATTAAAAATTTACTTTTTACTTTACTATTGTTGCTATCTTATAATGCGCTGTTTGCTTTTAATGTAAGCGGAAAAATAACCGATAAAAAATATGAAGCCATCCCTTTTGCTAGCATTTTTGTAGCAGGCTCAACCATAGGTACAACAAGCAATGAGAGTGGTTTTTATACCCTTCCCTTGGCTCCTGGCAAATATACCATAACGGTTAAAAGCATTGGATATGCAGCACTTACAAAAGAAATTGAAGTTAAAAATAAGGACCAAGAAATTAATTTTAATTTAAAAGAAGAAACCATTTTAATTCGCGAACTTACCGTGAATGCTGATGCAGAAGATCCCGCTTACGCAGTCATTCGAAATGCAATTAAAAAAAGAAAATTTTATAAAGAGCAGGTAGAATCCTTTTCGTGCGATGTTTACATTAAAGGCTTACAAAAGCTAAAGAAAAAACCAAATAGAGTAATGGGTTTAAAAGTTACCATGAATGCAAGTTGGGATACTACTTCGGGAATAATTTACATGTCAGAATCTGTTTCAAAATACAACTTTAAACAGCCCAACAAAATTAAAGAAACAATGATTTCTTCGCTTGTGAGCGGAAATAATCAAGCCTTTAGTTTTAACCAAGCCAGTGATATGTTTTTTAATTTTTATGAGAATGTGATGGATGTGGTAGGCCTTGGTGCAAGAGGTTTTATATCACCAATTTCGAACAACGCCTTGCTTACCTATCGTTACAAATTAATAGGTACTTTTTTCGAGCAAGGAAAGCTTATCAATAAAATTCAGGTAATGCCTAAAAGAAAAAATGATCCAGCTTTTGCAGGAATAATCTATATTATGGAAGACAGTTGGCGCATTCATAGCACCAATTTATACCTTACAAAAGATGCGCAAATCGATTTTGTTGACACGCTATACATCGATCAGGTTTATTTGCCAGTAACAAATGAAGTATGGATGCCCTTCAGTAATAATTACACCTTTACCTTTGATATATTAGGTTTTAAAGGCAGTGGCAATTATGTAAGTATGAACTCAAATTATATTTTAAACCCTGAATTTCCTCCTCATTTCTTCAATAATCAACTACTCGAAATTAATGAAGGAGCCAATAATAAAGATACCGCTTATTGGAATAGCTATAGGCCAGTGCCGCTTACGGCTGTTGAGAAAAGAGATTACGTTTGGAGAGACAGTATAACCATAATTAAAGAATCAAAACCATATAAAGACTCTATTGACAGGGTAAATAATAAATTTCGTTTTATCAATTTAATAGGTGGTTATCAGTTTTCAAATACCTATAAAAAAAAATCATTCCGCATCAATTCACCAATTTCTACAGTGTTGTTTAACACCGTTCAAGGGCTTACCATAGGCAGCAGAGTAACCTATACAGAGGGACTCGAAAAATCAAGAAAAAATACCTTTTCGGGATCAATTGGATATGGCTTTGCCAACAAAACATACTATGGAGATTTATCATTTCATCGGCAATACAAGCCCCTTAAATTCGCCTCCTTCACCATACGTGCCGGTAGTATTTTCGAGCAATATCAGCCGGCATCAATCAGTGATCTTTTAAATACCAGTTATACTTTACTCGACGAAAGAAATTATTTAAAAGTATATCAATCAGATTTTTTAAGCCTCAAACACTCAAGTGAAGTTAGTAATGGTATTTATGTGAACATACTTGCCGATTATGCTTATCGCTCAGCTGCTATTAATCATAGCAATTATACTTTAGTGAATAGTGACAAGCGCATATTTTTATCTAATAATCCAATTGATATTAGCAGCAATACACCTGCATTTAAAGCGCATCATTTTTTTAAAATCAAACCTGAAGTTACTATTAAATTTAAGCAACAATACCTAAGCAAACCTAATGCAAAAGTAATTTTAGACAGTAAATATCCAACATTAAAATTAGCCTACACCATAGGCTATACAAGCAATTCAAGCAAACAAAGCTATTTTGATAGAGCAACCATCAACTTAACACAAACAATTTCATTAAAATTATTTGGAGAGTTAACTTATGAGCTTTCAGCTGGAAAAACGCTGTTGAACAAACCGGTTTATTTTATGGATTTTATGCACTTTAATGGCAATAAAACAATATTTTCTAATTTAGCAACGGGCAACTTCATGCTGCTCGATTATTATGCATTTAGCAGCGATATTTATTTCTTGCAAGCGCATGCAATTTATAATTTAGAAGGTTTTTTATTCAATAAAATACCCGCTTTAAAACTATTACACTTACAAGAAATTATTTCTGTTCATTACCTAAAAAATGACAACATAAACAATTACATGGAAATAGGTTTTGGGATACAAAGACTTTTTGCCAGGGTAGAATTTGTAACAGCCTACAGTGCCCAAACAAAGATGAGTTCTGGAGTTAGAGTGAGCATAGGGCTTTAACAAAGAAGCCGCAAAATGGCTTGCTGCTTGATCTCTAACTTTTAATCACCTCTATTTGAATATTTCAGTTGAAAAGGTCATTTTACAAAACAGGTTTTTATTCCATTAATTTTTTTCTTTCAATTCTCTCTTTAGCTTCGGCTAAAATTGCGTGTATTTTTTGTTCTAATTCTTTTTTTGGTGGTAGCTCCGTCCAATATTCGGCTACCATTATTCCGTCTTTGTTCATTTCCAATAATTCCACTTGTTCTCTACTGCTTTCAGCACAAAGAATTAATCCTACTGGGGATAATTCCCCTTCATTTTTCTCATATTTATCCAACCACTTTAAGTACAACTCCATTTGCCCTTTATGCTTGGCTTCAAATTTTCCTAATTTAAGTTCAATAGCAACTAATCGTTTTAAATTACGATGGTAAAAGAGTAAGTCTAAACGAAAATCTTCGCCATCTATTATCATTCGTTTTTGCCTTTCCACAAAGGCGAAACCTGTACCTAATTCTAATATAAAAGCCTCCAAATCCCTTAATATGGATTCTTCTAAATCTTTTCTAAATAGGTGTTTTGAAGCCCCAAAAAATCTAAGAAATAAGGGTCTTTAAATGTATTGTAGGTGTTTGAATTAGTGGGTATGGCTTGTAAATTAGCAATAGAGGTACGTTCAAAAGCTTTGGTTTCAATTTGTTTGCGTAAATCTCTCACGCCTAATGTATGTTTAGACGCTACTTGAGCATAAAACAGCTTGGCTTCAATGGTTTTGAGCGGAATAAGTGCTAAAAAATGCGACCAACTTAATTGTCGTGACAGTGTAACGACAATTGAGTTATTAGTAAACTGTTCGGCAAACTGAAGCATTCTGCGTAAATTTTTTTCTTCAAAATTTCTACCATATTTGTTGGTCAATTCTCGTGACAACGTAACGAGAATCTGCTTGCCATAATCGGCACGTTTGTTTTGTAGTATGTTTTTGTTAATAGAGTTACCAATATGCCAAAAAAGTATAGTAAGGTTACTGTTGGCTAGCGATACAAATTGCTGTTGACTTTGCTCAATAAGTTGAGACAACTCTTTTAACAAGCTTTTTTCTGAAATTACTATGCTATTTTTTTTTGATTTTACCATACTAATTAGTTGCCTTACTCCTTTAAACCAATAAAATTATACAAGATTAAAACATTTGAGTTTGAACAACAAATTTAGCATTAATAAAAGAAAAATATAAATAAGAAAGGTTCCTCGGTAAACGCGAAGCTCTGCTTCTTGTTTTTTTAATTGTTAGCGCTTAGCTCGGTTTCATAGCCATTTAATATTATTATATTTTTATTTGTATTCCTGTAGTTAACGAATAATAATAGGTATCAATTGGCAGTGGACGAAAATTATCTAAGTTGTAATCAAAGTGAATTTTAAAGCTTAAATATTTATTGATTGCAAAAAAAAGATTTGAATCAAAAACCCATCTCGGATTTGTAAAATTATTATTTAAAGGAAATTGTAAAAAGGTCGACCCAACATAATCGATTGATTTGCCTAATTTTAAAGCAAATTTTGCAGTTAAATTTAAACGCAACATATTTCTATACACAATGTATAACGAATCAGTTTTATATCCAAAGGAACCTAAAAATGGATTCCATTTTTCGTTTTCATAAAAAACCCCTACGCTGGTATATAAATCTGACTTGCTTTTTTCTAACCATTTAAATCTTGCATTTATACCGGCCAAGGCTCTATACTCCATGCCTTGTATGCCGTTCCATTGATATTGTGTAAAAATATCCGGACTCACTCTCCTTTTATCATTATCTCTAAATCTAAGTTGAAAAAATCCGTTATTCTCATTAACTATTGGTCCGTTAAACGCTAAATCTACTTGACTTAAAAAAATAAATAAATAATTATTTTTTAAAAAATAGTCTGCTTCATTTGTATTCGTAAAATCTATCAGTTTCCTTTTCTGTTTTTCATTTGAAAAACTAAATGCGCAAAAGGCTTTAAATTTGCGGAATATGGTATCTGTTTCATTTTCGCGATCTATATTTAATACTTGAGCGTTACAAAAAGTACTAATGCCTAAAGTAAGAATAAAACAAAGTAAAAGTTTTAACATTAAATTATTTGAGTTTTTATTCATTAATTTTTAGTTTAATTATTTTTGCTAGTCGCTCATTTTGATAATTCCCAGTTATACTTGAATAATTTGAATTATTTAAAATAGCAGATTTTGCTCCATTTGCAGCACCTGATATATGTGGTATTGCAATAATAGGAATAGCGTTTTCCCACTTATATATTTGCGGCTCATTGCTCCAACCTTTTGGATGTTGTTCCTTATTATTAATTAAATAATTCATGTGTAGTAATTTATTTCTGGCTGAATTACCAAGGGTTATAATGGCATCTGGTTTTATAATTTCAATTTCATTAGATAGTATATAACCATGTAGGTTTGTGCCTTCTTGGTTTTTTATTTCTGTGTATTCTGCAATAGCATTACTATTTATTAAGTGTCCATTTTTTTCAATTCTAAAAAAAACTTTATAAACATCAGTAATATATAAGTTGTATTCTTCTAACAATACTCTAAAAAACGGAATATTTGTTTTCATTGAACCAACGGGCGCTTGCCAATTATCTATTAAACTAAATGGTGCCCAAAATCCAATATTTTTATTGAAGTCAAAATTTTTATCGTTCCAAAAAATGCTTGTAGGAATTGGTGGCAAAGAATCCATGGCACAAACCATGATAGTTTTTTTTGTTTCTATTTTAGATTTAAAATAAATGGGGAAATCAATTGCAACTGTTGTTACGTTTTTTAAATTTATTTGCAATAATGATTTAAATGGTTCTTTTAAGTTTGAAATAAATCCAGCATTTATTTTTATTGCCCCGCCACTATTTACATAATTTAATATTTCATTATAAACTAAATTTACACCTAATTCATTGGGTGTTATGAGATAATTATTAATTAGGCATTCTAATTGCGTGTGATTTTTATGAAATGAAAACATAATTAACCAACTTTATAAAGTAGCTTAATTACCCACCACCAAAAGGCTACTAAAATTGCAAGGCCAATAATAACGCCTGCTACACCTACAGTTTTAATTAATTTTAAACCAAAACCATCTAAATTTCGCTGTAATTTGGACTCTGTTTCAAATTCCTCGTCACGAATTTTATTTCTGAATTTATTATTTTTTGCCATTACTTTTAATATAAGTATTAATCGGAATTTTAAAGAGGGCACTTAATAAAGCACCAATAGATGTTTCGCCGATAATACGATCTGAAAAATTTATGTATTTATCAGCCGGTTTTATAAAATAATATAAAACTTGGATTAGTGAAAATAAACTGGAAAGAAATAAAACCCCAAAAAGTAATGCCAACAATAAATCAAAATTTGATTTTAACTTCAATAAAATAATCCAAGTAAAATATGGAATTATAATGCAATCTATTATTTGAAATATAGTATTTAAAAACGCATAGCTAAGGTTATATACCGCACTCATTTCATTTTTACCAATGATTTTTGATTGCATCGCATTTGGCAGAGGAATGACCTCATCAAAAAGTTCACGAACTAATCCCATTACTTCTATTTAAAAAAAATGACATTAATAAAATGAAAAGGGCAATGCTATTTGCTACAATTGTGCTTAAACTTAAATAATACCAAAACGCATCGTGATTTGCACTCGATGTTTTATATAATGCAAATGATATGTAGCTAAAAATAACAATGAATACTATTGATAAGATAATCCAACCAAACCCGGTGTTACCTTTCTTTCTTGACCTATAGGATAATATGCTAAACAACAAGCCGCCAAAAAAAGAAGATAAAAGATAAAATAGCATTAATTTAATAGAAAAATTAGAATTTAATTCTGCAGGATTATTTTTCATTTTTTGCCAAATATTAAATTTAATAACAGCCTGCCTATTTTCCTTTCAACACCGCCTCTTGTTGTTGGTATACCAGTTTTATTTGCAACACTATTGCGCATCCCACTAATTCCCAACAATCTTTTCCAAGAAAATGAAAAGCCATATTTTCCTTTAAATCCAAACATTATAAAACATCAGTATTACTAATTTAATTCCTTTGATGATAAATTGTTAAAAGCTAACTTTAATTTACCCATAACTTCAGTTGTAAAATCAGATGATTGATTTATTAGGATTGTTTGTCCAGCAAATTCAAACATGACATTGCTTTTTTTGAATCTGATAAATAAAAATGTTTTACTCCTTCCTTTTGGAAAAACACATATAAATGTTACAAAATTTGGTGTGTAGTTAATTTGGATTAAATCTTTAAATTCATCTTTTATTTTATCGTGAATTGTTTTAAGATTAGAAATATATTCTGCTGAATGTTTATTTAATTTCAGCATTTCTTCTAAGGATGCAAAGCCTTCAAATCTAACTTTATTCCCTTTTATTATTGTCTTTGGAGTAGGATCAAGATTAACACTTGTTACTGAGCTAAATCCTATGATGCGTGTTATTTCTTCTGTAAAATTTAAGTTTTCCGGAACCAATTCTATAATATAATTTAATAGTTGCGAAATTTGAAATGCTCTAGATGCCATATAAGGATCTTGTTGGCATTTTCTGAATAGCACTTTTTCCCATTCTTCATCAAATTCATTGGTGCTATTTAAAACTACTAATTGAGATTCATTTAACTCGGGTAACCTTAATTTTTTTGCTGTTTGCTCCGTCCATTCTCTATAGGAAGGTTCCTGCGTTAATAATTCATATATTTTTGGATATGCAATCTGTATGCAGACTAATGCATAATTAATAAATAATTCATGAATTTGTTTTTCAGCATCTTCTTCAATTTTTCCAATGATATTTAAAAGTGATAATGTATTTATAAGTCGTTTTAATGATCTTGGATTAGTACCAACGGATAATAAGGTTAAATCAGTTAATTTTTCTTTAAGGGATTCGTCTTTTTCAAATCTATCATCAATATATCCTATATCTTTTAATGAGTGAATAAGGAATTTTGCAACATCATAATTTGCAATAGGCATTGAAAAAGGTAACTGAATTATTTTATCAAAAAAAGAACGGAATTCTCTTTCATTCTTTTCTGTAAGTGGGCCAAATTTTGGTACCAACCCTTTTACAACAACTTCGTAATCGATTGCCAAAATAAAAATGCAGTTTTCAACTTCAAAAATATTTTTTATTAATTCTAATATTTCAACCGCAACCGGCGGATCAATTCTATCTAAATCATCAATAAAAAAAATAAAACCACGATTATTATTTCCTGATTTTCTATCCTCCGTTAAGCATTGTTCAATGGCATCTTGTAATGCTTTTTTAAATTGCATCAAACTTACTTCACCTTCATCACTTTCAGTTAGTGAATCAACAATATCTGATTCAATCCCAACTGTACTGATAGCAGCTTTTGCACCTGCCTTTGCAAGTTTACCAAATAAACCTTTTACTTTATTTATTGTTGCAGTTGCTTTGGTTTCGTGTTTGCTTTTTATGATGTTTAATATTTCATTGGTAAGTCCACCAATAATTGCAATCAGGGCCTCATCTTTACTTTTCATTAAAGAATATTGCCAAGTATTTACCCAAATACCATAATAAGGTTTTTGGTTATTAATTTCATTTGAATTTAAAACTGATTCACAAAGCCTGTGGCGAATTTGATTTAACAAAGAAGTTTTTCCACTTCCCCATTCCCCTTGAATAGCCAATGTTGTAGGCATTTGGCACGACTCAATAAATTGTATTAAGGCATCTGTATATTTATCTACGCCAAGTAAATCATCGGCGCCTTCTTTTCTTGGTTTATCAATTATATTTGAATGCATATGTAAGATTTTTTTTAGCCGTACTCTTTTGACTTTTCGGATTACGCCCCGTTTTTTAGTGGGTTCTGGTCTCTACTTTAATTTTTCAAAAAAATATTGTTGTAAGATTTTAACCATGATACTGCTCTGCACATTTCCAACTGCAAAATTGTTTATGGTCTTTCTTTCCAAGAATACCAATTGAACTATATGTGTGTATAGCCTTGCTTTTGTTATAAATTAAGATTTTTCTGCAGTTTTCACAGGGTATTTTGTCTGAAGCAAACGCATATGCTTTACCTTCTGCGCCAAATTTCCCGTCTTTCATTGTTCTTGCCATAATATTTAATTTTTTGTTAGTTTCATTTTTTTTGTTGATTTTGTTTTTATTTTAAAAATTAAGATTTCGAAGTTGAGATGTTATAAGAATTTATCCCCCAAATTATTTCCTTTTGTTCTAACCTCAGTTACTTTTTGCGCACCATGATTTTCGAGTGCAGCATTTGCTTCATGTAAATTCAGTTTTCCGAATTCGGTATTTACAACTGCGGCCCATTTAAATTCCGTTTTACCTAATCCAAAAAACTTTTTATTTGGCATTCTGCAATTGATAGCACACTTTACTTTGAAAAGATTTTCAAATTCGGTTTGAAAATCTTTGATCTTCATTTCGCCTATTACATTTATTTCTGCTTGACCAGTTGATGTATAGCCATTAATATCTTGCCTCAAAGACCTTCCTCTTGCATTGGCAAGAGTAGAGGAGGTGTCAACTTCACCTCCTCCTATTTCTTTGGGATAAAATAATGCTGGATTTAAATAGGGATATATGGCTTCAAATTTTTTATAAAAATTATCAACTATTAATCTTCCGTTTATTTTTAATTCCGCCATTTCTTACAATTCTATTAAATCTGCACCTTCATTCTTTATTAAGGTGTTTGCGTCGTTTAATGTCATAGCATCATATTTCTGCCCCGTTACAACCCATTTTCCATTCTTTTTAAAATGCACTTGGCATGTAATTGAAAATATTTCTTTAAAACGCTTTTCAAATGTTCCAATATTTAAATTGCCTCTTACTGAAAGTTCTGAGTCACCAGTTGGAGTATAATCGCCACCTATAGATTTGCTTCGCGCATTTGCTACGGTAGATTCAGCATCTACTGGTTTTCCATCAGGATATTGTAAGCCTGCATGTAAATAAGGATAAGCTTTTAAAAAAGCTTGATAAAATGATTTTACTTTTGTTCTTCCTGAAACGCTGATTTCTGACATGATTTTAGTTTTTAAATGTTTACCAAATATATATTTTTGATATTTTTTATTTTAGTTTAAGTTAGTTCAAGTATTGCTCTATAATTGGAATAATCTTAAATTTTGATTCCTCGTTTTTTTTATGAACGAATTATGTTTTATAAAAGATGCATATCGTATCGCGCATCATATATTATAGTACTTATTTTTTAGTACGTAAAACATTAAAAAGTATAACACACTTTTTGACACAATAGCTTGTTGTAATTGGTATAATTTATTAAGCTATATTTTCCAGATTTTAGCGGCATTTCTGTTCAAGTAAGGCAGCGCATCCTTCAGTGAGGTTGCACTTACAAAGGATGGCAATGTATTTAATACGTCGCCAAAAATTAGCTTTAATTGATTATGCATATCAACTTTAGTGCTCGTATTATTTACAAACACATCTGCTATTGTAAAGAGCACAATTCTTTTTTCTTCTAAAGTAAGTTTTTGTGTAATTTTTGAAACATAATTTAATAACCAAATTTCATATTTTTGTATTTCTTGTATTGTGCCATTTATATTTAAATAAAATATTTTATAAGCCAAAAAACGAATTTTTGGAAAGATATGTATTGACGCTAAATCCTTAGACGAAAAATTATACGTTTCATATAATTTTATGCCTAATTTCTTTGACTCTGATTTATCGTTATCTAAAAAATAATACCTAAACAATAGACAATTTCCAAAAACAAAGTCTTGTAATGATTTTGATGACTGTTCTGGTTTTATTCCAAGTAGATAATATTTCAAGCCAATTTCGTAACTAGGTATTATAAAAGTTGGATCAGCCATATATTCAAAAAATGCTTCTCTAACTATTGGTAATTTGGAAAAATTTTTAAAGAATAAGTCGTTTTTGTTTGGATTTGTTTTTAGTGCTTTATAAAATTCTTCGCCGAGCGCTCCTTTTTTTTGTAATTCAAGGCTTCCATCAAATTGTTCTGAAAAATCATAAACTGATTTCAATTCGTTATGATGTATGCAAGAGGTTAGTAAACTTAATGTACTCCTATTTTTGACATGTACTTTTCCAAAGGACAATTCAAATGTTGATAGTTCGTTTAAATGTTTTTCTAAACTGTACCAATCTTTGTAATTACAAAATTTAGCTAAAATATCTAATGTTTGCAAATAGGGAATGTTATCACTTCCCTCCAATAAAAAAAGTCGGTACAATGTACTTTCTGATATCACAGGCAATCCTTTTAGCTCAAAAAGTTCACACACCTTCCGGCAATCAGCCTTTGTGTAAATAGGAAATGCAATGGTTTCAATTACTTTCCAAAACAAGCCTTGTTTTAAGTACGGCGATAATATGTATTTAGGTTTGGGCACAATTTTATAAAATTAAATAAATAATAAACATAGAATCTAAATATTTATACTTGAACTAACATGAACTAATAATTGTGCAGTAATTTAAAAAAGAGGTAAATCGGTTCTAATATTATATATTCATTTAAAATGGAATTTAATTATAGCTCTAGCACTAATTTTAGCTCAGTAGAACTTGTAATTGCAGTATTTAAATATTATTGTAAATATTTAGCGACAAACTATTTTACAAATAAATACTACTTGAACTAAGATGAACTTGAAATTATACTTTAAACTCACGTTTTTTAAAAAATATGTTTTATTAATTAGTAATGCAGAAACAGCAGCAAACTTTTTTACCAATAATTAAAAATTTATTTTACATTTTGGATATTAGAAAAATCATAAGAATAAATAATCTCATAAAATCTGAGCGCACAGTTACGCCAAAAACACTCAGCACTTACTTAGCTGCAAGCGAGCGAGCAACTCATCATTATTTAAGGTTTATGCGGAATGAGCTAAATGCCCCAATAAAATGGGATGCTAAGAAGAAATCTTATATGTATAAAAATGAAGGAGAATTAAAAATGGCTTGGGAAGAAAAAATGAATAATGCAGCTTAAGTTCTATTTAGTAAGTTTTTAATTAAGTAGTTTACAATTACACTCATATATTAGCTTAAATTTTTTGTAAAAATAAATGGTTGTTCTTTTTATTTATATTGTTGTTATACTTTTAATTACTTACTTTGAAAAAAGGGAATTATTAAAAGGCGTTTTTAAAACAAGTAAAAAAACTACGTGGTTTATTTCGGGCATTTCCTTATTTATGTACTATGTTACTGTTGAGCAGGGGCAAGTTATTACTGGCATTTTAGCCGCTCAAGGCATGTGGGGCCTTTGGATTTTTTGGTCGAGTTTGTTAGGCGCATTTATAGTGCCATTTGTTTTTGCCCCCTTGTGGTCAAAGCTTGATTTTATAACAGATAATCAATTTTTATTATTTCGCTATTCAGGTCTTAGTGCCAAAGTGTTACATGCATTTCGTGCTTTTTATGTTGGCGGGCTTGTTGTTGCCATCCTTTTAAGTTATCATATATTGGCTTTTTCGCGAGTGATTGAAATTTATTTTCATATTGATAAATTTTCTTCAATTTTCATAACAGGGTTAATTTTAATAGTATTTGCTTTAAAAAATAGTTTCCAAATTAAATTAAAAACAGATTTCTTTCATTCGTTTATTTATTTTATAGTGTTGTTTACGGCATTTTATTATTTGTACACTACAAGTGGAGGCTTAAAAGTTGCCATCGTAAATTTTAAAAATTCAGGTCCATTTAAATTAAATTTATTTCCACCATCTGAAGTTAAACTTGCTTGGACATCTTGGTTTGCATTTGTTTTTATACAATGGTGGAGTGCTCAGCTATTTGATGGCGGTGGGCCAGAAATGGCAAGATTTACAGCTGTAAAAGGCAAGCGCAACGCTATTTTAACTGCCTTGTTTCCTATTTTACTTTATGCCTTTTTATCCTTTTTTATTGTAATTATGGCTATTTTAGTTTTATCACAACAGCAAACTAATTTAGGAGAATCTCAATTTATCTACACGATATTTAATTGTGTGCCCGAATTTTTTAAGATCTTTTGTTTAATAGGATTTTTTGGAATGTTTATAACAACTGCCGAATCTCAGTTAAGTTGGGGAGGGGCATTTTTAACTGTTGACTTATATAAAAAGTACTTAAATCCAAAGCAAAGTGAGAAACATTTTCAAATCATTTCTTTTTTTTCTATGCTGCTCTTATCTGTATGCGGCGTTGTAATAGCTTTTAATTTAAATAGTTTGCAATCGCTGTTAAAGGTAGTATTTAGCATTGCTGCGGGCGTTGCACCTGTCTATATTTTACGATGGTTTTGGTATCGCATTAATGCTTGGTCGCAATTAAGTGCTATGATTTCGTCGGGTGTTTATACATTACTTTTTCCCTATTTATATCATAAAAATAGTGTTGTTTATGGCTTTGCTTTTGAGGAAGCACGATTAATAATTGTTACGCTTCTGACAACTTTAACATGGCTTATAGTCACTTTTTTAACAAAAAAAGATGATGTAGAAATTATTGAAAGAATGAAGGAGATTATTCCTGATAAAAAAACATTGGGAAAACAATTTGCTTTGGCTTTTGGTTTGGGTTTAGCTGTAGTATTGATAGTCCTTTTTGTATGGAAGTTGATATTAATGTAGTCCTATAAATTGGCGCTAAAAAACCAATTTTTACAATAAAATCAAGAAAAACAAAATTGATACAATGTTTAAACCAACCTAAAAAAAAAGCCTCTCAATTGCTTGAAAGGCTTTCTATCATTGGTGGGAGATACTGGGTTCGAACCAGTGACCCTCTGCTTGTAAGGCAGATGCTCTGAACCAGCTGAGCTAATCTCCCTCTTAAAATTTCCTTCTATAAACAAGTAGTACCTATCTATTTTGGGATTGCAAATATAGTGCTTAAATATTATTTACAAAAAAAAACATTGTTTTTCAACTATAATATTTTTTAAACCATTACTTATCAAATAGTTAAAGGTGTTTATTGACCTCCATTTGACATAAAAATTAGCGTGTAACACTTAATTTTAAAAGAAATCAACCTAAACAAATACTTTTGCAACTTAGCAACCAATAAAATATGATTAGCATAATTACCGCAGTTCACAACCAACTGGCAATGAATAAACTATTTGCCCATAGTTTAAGTAAATACAGCACAATGCCTTTTGAATTGATTATTATTGACAATGCAAGTACCGATGGAAGTGCTGATTTCTTTGCGTCTGTAGGAGCAAAAGTAATTCGAAATACACAAAACTTCTCTTATCCATACACACAAAACCAAGGAATTAAAATTGCAACAGGAAATGTTTTTGCCTTTTTAAATAATGATATTATTGTTTGCCCTAATTGGGATAAACTATTGTTGGAAACAATGCAAGCCAACAAGCTTGATATAGTTACTTCATGTGGCATTGAACAAGTAGAAAATAAACAAGCCACTATTTTACTTCGCCGAAAATGGAACTACGCAAAAAACTTTGTAAACTTATTTCCAACATCGCAAAATTCATTAAGGCTTATGCACAAACTCATGTATGGCAATTGGGCGAAATTCTGCACATCAAGAGATCAAAAATTTCACAACCAAGTAAAAGAAGGATTTGTAGGGCATAGCGTTTTTTGTACCCGCAGAGCACTTGATTTAATTGGCCCTTGGGATGAAAAACTACAAGCTGCTGATTTTGATATTTACATGCGTTCTAAAAAACGAAATATAGCTTTTGGCGATATTAAACCTTGCCACATTGCATTAAATATTTACAATCATCATTACATAAGGCTTACAGTTAGAAGTAAACCCATTCCTTTTGCCGATGCCGCTAACATTATTAAATTTGAAGATAAATGGTCAGATACAGAAAGAAAAGCTTTGTTAAAAGATATTGAGCTGTAATAGGTAAATCTCATTTAAAACCTTTCTTTTGTAATAAATATCAGTTAAACTTTGAGCATAGTAAAGAAAACACAGAAAAAAGTAGGCGAATATTTCTTAAAAAAAGAATTTGCTGCAATTGTTAGACAAACTTCAGTGGTTAATTTTGCTGAAGCAGAAACTATTGCGCTTATTTTTGACGCTACCGATAAAGAAGAATTCGAAATTGTAAAAAAGTACATTAAAAAACTTAAAGATAATAAGCGCAAAGTAAGAGCAATTGGCTTTTATGATGGCAAAGAAGAGCCCACTTTGATGAGTTCGAAACTAGAATATGATTTTTTTTCGAGAAAACAATTAAAATGGTATTTAAAACCAAGCGACCCAATTGTTGAGAATTTTATACTTGAACCTTTTGATTTATTAATTAATTTAAGCTTAAAGTATAAAACACCATTGCTATATGTAACAGCACTTTCGAGGGCCAAGTTTAAAATAGGAAAACAACATCCAAAATATGCGCCCTATTATGACTTAATGTTAAATGTTGATGATTCAGTTCCATTGCAAACGTTTATCACCATAGCAGAAAAATATTTGAACATGATTCATCCAAAAAAATAAAATGAAAAAAGAACTAACAGGAACAGGTGTGGCCATTATTACACCATTTTTACCAAATGGAAATGTTGATTTTAATGGTCTTGAAAACTTGGTTGAAAGGCTCATTGCACAAGGCATTAATTACATTGTTGTGCTTGGCACTACAGGTGAAACTGCTACATTAACTTCTCATGAAAAACAAGCTGTTATTGAATCTATAAAAAATAAAAATGCAGGTCGCGTGCCACTCGTAATTGGCATTGGAGGCAATAACACTTATGAGTTAGTAAATCAATTAGAACAATTTGATTACACCGGATTTTCAGCAGTGCTATCTGTTTCACCTTACTACAATAAACCATCTCAAAATGGCATTATTCAACATTATACCATGTTAGCGAAAGCTTCTGCACTGCCATTAATTCTTTACAATGTACCCGGACGAACTGGTTCAAATTTAACCGCTCATACCACCTTGCACTTAGCGCATGAAGTGCCTAATATATGCGGAATTAAAGAAGCTTCAGGAAATATGGAGCAAATAATGCAAATTATAAAAAACAAACCTGACAATTTTTTAGTGATTTCGGGCGATGATAATCTTACCCTACCAATAATTGCTGCCGGCGGCAATGGTGTAATTTCTGTTACTGCAAATGCCTTTACTTTTGACTATTGCAAAATGGTAAATTTATGTTTGCTTGGCAATTTTGAAGATGCTCGCGCCTTGCATTATAAATTAACAGGAATTACCGATTTGTTTTTTGCAGATGGAAATCCTGGTGGTGTAAAAGCAGCATTAAAAATCCTAGAAGTATGCAATGATGCTGTGCGCCTGCCTTTGGTAAATGTAAATGAAAAAATATATGCACAAATAGAATTAGCAATTGCTAATCTTTAATGAACCATTTTAGTCATAGTACTAACACAATTTATTTTTGAATCTCAAAATTAAATATTTTTTACGGTACATTTTATTTTGGTTGGTACTGTTTAATTTTACCAGAATACTTTTTATAGTTTATTATTCAAGTAGCTTTATTGAGGAGTCGTTCTTAAGCATACTCTCAATGCCTTTTCATGCCTTTATGCTTGATATAAGTATGATCAGCTATATTATTGCTTTGCCTTTATTGTTATTTGTAATTCAGCATTTTATTGCAAAGCCATTCGCTATCTTAACAATAAAAATTTACTCCTTTATTATTGCCGCTATTTATCTTTTAATTACTGCTGCAGAAATTAACCTTTATGCCGAATGGCTCACAAAGATAGACTATCGAGCAATTGTTTATTTAAATCAACCTTCAGAAGTTTTTCAAACAGCTACCTACGCTCAAACTTTACTTTTCTTTGTTTATATCATTGTTACAATGATACTTTTCATTAAGTATTACAATTATGCTGTTTTTTCTAAAGTTGAATTCCACGAAGCCACATTGATCCCAAAAGCAGTAAAGTCAACTGTATGGTTAGTTTTTGGAGGACTGCTAATTACAATAGGCATAAGAGGGGGTATTCAGCAAATTCCTATAAATCAAAGTTGGGCATATTATTCTAACAACAATGCAATAAATTTAGCAAGCGTTAATTCGCTTTGGAATTTATTGGGCAGTATTTATCAAAACGCTGAAACACTCAACAAAAATGCCTACATCACAATGGCTATGGACAGTGCCAAAAGCAAAGTAAATTTATTACTGAAAGTTGAGAAAGACACTACTATTCATTTTTTAACTAACCATAAACCCAATATAGTTTTTTTAATATTAGAAAGCTTTTCAGCAGATTTAATTCAAAGCTGTGGCGGTGATACTGGCCTCACACCGCAAATAGAAAAATTAATTTCAGAAGGTTACTTATTTGACAATATTTACTCAAGTGGCACATTATCGCATCAAGGCATAGCTTCTATTTTTAGTGGATTTCCTGCCCAACCAAGCACTTCTATTATTAAAGAACAGGCAAAGTTTAGCAAACTGCCTTCGCTAAATAAAAGACTCATAAAACTTGGCTACAACACTTCGTTTTACTATGGAGGACAGCTTACCTATGCCAATATTAAAAGTTACATGTATTTCAATCAATTTCATAAAATAAAAGATATTGATGATTATGATAGTAATATTCCACGCGGCAAATTGGGCATTCACGATCAATATACTTTAACAGATCACATAAATGAACTCAATCAAAAAGCTGCTCCTTTCTTTTCAGGATTATTTACTGTGAGTACGCATAGCCCATACGATATACCAATGAAGTGGAAAATCAATAAAGGTGGCGATGAAAGAGACTTTTTAAATGCTGCTTGGTACAGCGATAGTTGCATAGGAGCCTATATTTCGGAATGCAAAAAACAAGCATGGTACAAAAATACATTGTTTGTTTTAATTGCTGATCACAGTAAACATACACATTATGATAGAAATTATTTTGAACCAAAAAATAGACATATCCCCTTGCTCTTTTTTGGCGATGTTTTAAATACATCATTTAAAGGTAAAACTAACCACATGATGGGCGCTCAAAATGATTTGGTTTGCACTTTACTTAAGCAACTAAATCAAGATGCAGCTGAATTCGAGTGGAGTAAAAATTTAATGAACCCATACGCACAAGCATATGCCTATTGCGCATTAACCAGTGGTTTCGGATGGGCAACACCCGGTCAATTCCTCGTATATAATTATCAAAACAATAATAACGATTGGAATACTTGTAAAAACCAGGCTTCTACTGATAGCTTAAATGAAATTGGCAAAGCTTATCTGCAAGTGCTTTTTCAAGAATATCTTGACTACTAATGATGGAAAAAAAGAAAGAGATATTTGATTACAAAACAGCCCTTTTAAAAGCACAAAAATACTGTGCTTATCAAGAGCGATCTCAACAAGAAATTAGAAATAAACTATACGAATGGGGCTTGCACAGTGAAGAAGTTGAGGCGGGTATTTCAGAACTTGTAAGCGCAGATTTTATAAATGAAGAACGCTTTGCAATTATTTTAGCAGGTGGCAAATTCAGAATAAAACACTGGGGAAAAGTAAAAATTACACAAGCATTAAAAATGCATAAAATTACACCGTATTGTATTAAAAAAGCGCTGCAGCAAATACCTGACAATGATTATGAAAATAAGTTAATCCAAATTATTGAAAAAAAAAGAGCAAGTATCGTAGGAAAACTCACGCCATTAAAACTAAAAAAACTAGCATTATTCGCACAATCAAAAGGATATGAAAGCGACTTGATTTGGAAGGTTTTAAAAGCTGAAAATAAATTGTAAAATTAGGCCTTCGCTAAAAAACTTTGAATTTGCTCCATTAACCACATTGGCGTGCTTGTAGCACCACAAATACCAACTTTATCACCATTTTTAAACCATTCTAATTTTACTTCTTCTTCATTTGAAACAAAGTAAGTTTGTTCATTTACCTCTTTGCAAACATTATACAATACCTTACCATTGCTCGATTTAGTGCCTGCTACAAATATTATTTTATCAAAATTTGCGGCAAACTTTCTAAGCTCGTTATCTCTATAGGCTACTTGTGTGCAAATGGTATCATGCGAATTCACCTTTATTCCGCGGTCACGAAGAATATTAGTTATTTCATGAAAACGTTGTTTACTTTTTGTTGTTTGCGTGTAAATGGTAATTTCATCGGGTACTACTGATTGATCTAAATCAGTAATATCAGCAAAAACAACCCCTTCATTTTGAATCTGACCCATTAGACCTTCAACTTCAGCATGGCCTTGCTTTCCAAACAAAAATATTTTCTCTTTATTGTCAAAAGATTTCTTTATTCGATTCTGCAATTTAAGCACTACAGGGCAAGTGGCATCAATAAGTGTAATGTTATTTTCAATAGCTGTTTGATAGGTCGATGGCGGCTCACCATGCGCACGAATAAGCACATATTCATCTTTTATTTCAGCTAATTTAGCATGATCAATCGTAATTAAACCAAGTTGTTTAAGCCTGTTCACCTCTTCATCATTATGAACAATATCGCCTAAACAATAAAGATAACCTTGTGCATCTAATATTTCTTCGGCCATTTCTATGGCGTAAACCACACCAAAGCAAAATCCTGAGTGGCTATCTATAGTGAGGTTGAGGTTGAGCATGGTCTTAATTTTAATTTAATTGTGCTTTTTGACATCTTGATATAATAACATATAACAAACTTTTCTCATGAAGGTTGCAATAATTACTATTCAACAATCCTGTTGCAAAAACTTGATACATTTTGCAATTAAATTTATCAATATAAATATTCGAAAGTCCTGTGATAAGTATATTTTTATCCACTTCAATATGCTCATTATAACCCAAGTAAGCAGGCATATTGGACTCAACAGAAAAACGCATATATCTTATTTCTATATCGTTCTTATTTAATTCAACCGCCATATTCAATTTTCGCATAGCGCTATTAACATAGCTTAATTTAGAGAATGGGTTAATTGCATGCTTTGCTAAAAGTGCTTCAGTTGCTCCCAAATAGGCATATTGTAAAGTATTTTTAGCGGGCTTTAAGGCTGATAGTTGAAAGTATAACTTATTTGCATTTTCCTTATTTGTAATGGCAATGTTAAATTCATTTCTTAAATGCTGAATATCACTAACATTTTCTGCCGAAACATTGCTTAATAGCCCAAGCATAATTAAAAAATATTTCAAAATAATTTTCATCACTAAATGCTATTAAATGTATGCTTAAAATAACACCTAACAATTAAAATATATTTTCTGAAGTCAGGTATTCTAATGCGCTCCGTAAGTATTTTATTTGCAGATAGTGATTGTATTTTTGTAAAAAGAGAATAGTAATAAACATAAGCTACATATACGCCAAATCTAGCACCATAAGGCAATTGCTTAATGCCTTCGAGTCCGGCTTTAAAATCATGCTCAATATCAAACTCTATTTGTTTCTTTTTCTCCTCATTAAATTCATCCAATTCAAAACCCGGAAAATAAGCACGACCCAATGCAAAATAATCGGCCTTTAAATCACGTAAAAAATTAATTTTTTGAAAAGCAGCACCAAGCTTCATTGCCTGCGGTTTCAATTTTTGATAATAATGATCATCGCCCACGGTAAATACGCGCAAACACATTAAACCAACAACCTCTGCAGAACCCAAAATATAACGCTCAAAACTTTGTTGCTCATAATCTTTTTGCTGAAGATCCATTTTCATACTTTTTAAAAACAAATCAATCAAATCTCTTTCTATTCCGTAATTGTTTACTACCAATTGAAAGCTATGTAAAATTGGATTTAAACTTATTTTTTCGTGAATAGCGAGATAGGTGTCTTTTTCAAATCGTTCAATTAAATCATGCTTATTATAATCATGAAAAGTATCTACAATTTCATCTGCAAACCTTACAAAACCATAGATGGCATAGATAGGATCACGAAATTTTTTATTAAGAGACAATATTCCTAACGAAAATGAAGTACTATAGTTTTGTGTAGTAAGTTTACTGCACTTGAAACTATTTTTATTGTACAAAGAAATTTGGTCCATTTTAATTTCGTGCTAAATTTTTAATAATTTCTTTAGCCACAACCTCACCTGAAATTAATGATGGTGGTACCCCTGGCCCAGGCACAGTGAGTTGTCCGGTAAAATACAAATTATTTAATTTTTTACTTTTTATACCTGGCTTCAAAATAGCTGTTTGTTTCAGCGTGTTTGCCAAGCCATAGGCATTGCCCTTAAAAGAATTATAATCCTCTATAAAATTTTTATGCGCGTAACTTCTCTTGTAAACAATGTGAGGCCTTATTGATTGCCCTATTAAGGTTTCTAAACGATCCATCACAATGTTGAAGTACTTTTCTCTAATTTGATCGTTATCTTCAATACCAGGAGCAACAGGTATTAAAATAAATAAATTTTCTTTCCCAGCTGGAGCCACCGAAGGATCAGTAACAGAAGGACAACTTACATAAAACAATGGTTTTGATGGCCATTGCGGATGATCATAAATCTCAATGGCATGTTTTCCAAAGTCTTCATCAAAAAATAAATTGTGATGTTGCAATCCATCAATTTTCTTATCTATTCCAATATAAAAAAGCAAAGAGGAAGGAGCCATTGTGCGCTTATCCCAATATGCTGCTGTGTAATTTCTATTTGGCAATGATAAAACTTCTTGATCTATATGATGATAATCAGCTCCTGCTATTACAATATCGCAATCGTAATTAACATCAGTAGTTTTAACTGCCTCAACCTTACCATTTTTTGTATTAAAACCAGTTACTGCTTGATTGTACTTTATTTCAACACCAAGTGAAGTAGCTAATTCAACCATTCCTCCTACAATTTTATGCATTCCTCCCATTGGATACCAAGTACCTAATTGTATATCTGCATAATTCATTAAACTATATAAAGCTGGTGTATCTTGCGGCTTTGCACCCAAAAACAGCACCGGAAACTCCAACAAACTAATGATTTTAGGATTTGTAAAATACTTTCTAACATGCTGACTATGTGAAGTAAATAAGTCTAATTTAAATAAGCCTTTAAAGAAATCAATACTCATAAACTCCCTTAAACTTCTGCCTGGCTTAAATACCAAATCCTTCATGCCTACTTCATATTTTATTGAAGCTTCAGCTAAAAATAATTTAAGCTTATTTGCTGCTCCAACCTCAATTTGCTCCAGCATAGTCGCCAAATCTTCTACATCCTTGGGTATATTCCACTTTTCATGTGCACTGTAAACCACCTGATAAGAGGGATTCAATCTAACCAAATCATAATAATCTGCAGCTTTTTTATCAAATTGTTCAAAAAATCTGTCAAACACATCTGGCATCCAATACCAACTTGGCCCCATGTCAAATAGAAAGCCTGCTGCTTCAAATTTTCTTGCCCTTCCACCTGCACTGTTATTTTTCTCTAATAAAGTTACAAAATAACCTTCTTTAGCCATAAAACAAGCTGCAGATAAACCTGCAAAACCTGAACCTATTACTATAACTTTTTTCTTTCCCATAAATAAAAATTAAATGCTTGTAAAATTAAGCAAATAATTATCTAAAATCTTTTAGCTCCAACATTAATTGTTTTCGAGCTAAATAAATTCTACTCTTTACAGTTCCGATAGGTAAATCAAATTGGTCGGCAATTTCCTTATACTTATAACCCTCAAAAAATAATTTAAAGGGCACTTTCAAATCTTCACCAAGACCATCAATTGCATAGTTAATATCCTTAATTGAGATTTGAGCAACCGGAGATGATACACCACTGTTTTGTGGGATATTCATAAAGTACAAATCTTTAGTATTATCAACTATTTTATTTACTTTGACTGATTTTCTATAGTTGTTTATGAAGGTATTCTTCATAATGGTATATAACCATGCTTTTAAATTTGTAGTATCGGCAAATTTATCCTTATAAACGATAGCTTTTACCAATGTATCTTGAAGTAAATCTTTTGCATCTTCTGAGTTACAAGTGAGGCTTAATGCAAAATAGCTCAATGCAGATTTAAAGTTTAATACTTGATTGTTGAATTCAATTGTTGACATGACCTTTATTTTTTGTTGAACAAATGTACTCTTTTATTAAACAATAATCAAATTTGTTTAACATTAATTGTATTTTTGTTTATCTTTTTGCTTCTTTTTTTAAACACTATCAAACTTTTTATAATTAAGCGATTGCTGTTGTTTATATATTTATCGGATACTAACTGTATTGATTGTAGACATCAATTAATAACAGAATATCAATAAGCATAGGCTTCTGCTGCGTGTTTAAAACAAAATTAACACAATAAGAAATAGGATTCAAAAATGCATATGATGATTTAGGAGGCATTTTTATTACCCAAGCGGATACTTTTTATGTTGTTTGAGAACAATAGTATAAAACTCGATAGAGCAAATATTTTTTTACAATGAAGCAATGCGTCCCAATCAATGGGTCTAAAAAAATTACATCCCAGTTGATTTTACAATAAGTAATAACAAATGCTTTTATTTTTTAGTCCAAAAAAAATAAATATGCAATGGTTAATGCCGATACTTCTTGAAATTAAGCTACCAAAGCCAACAATTCTGTTGGCGTTTTAAATACCTTTGCCGTGGCAGGTACTTTAGCGAAGTTATTTAAAAACTGGTAACCAGAAAGCAATATTTTTTGTTTTGGGAAATCATTACAAAGCTGCTCTGTATATTGCTCAACACTAATATCGGCCATAGTACACGTAATAACTGAAATGATGTACTTGGGCTTATGTAATTCACAAACCATTTTAATATCACTATATGGAACTGATTGCCCTAAATAAATAGTTTTATACCCTTGCCTTTTCAATACTAAATTGGCAAACAATAAATTAATTTCATGTAGCTCGTTTTCGGGCAAGTATAACAAACACTTGCTTGCATTAGATTTTATGTCTATTGAAACACCATCAATTGCAGCTATCAATTTTTGACGCACCAAATTAGAGATAAAATGCTCTTGTGCAGGATTAATAGAATTTGTAATCCATAAAATTGAAACCTTCACCATAAATGGATGTAAAATCTCTAAAAATGTTTTTTCAAAACCTAAACGAATAATATTGGCTGACAAAAACTTTTCAAAGCGTTCTTCATCCATTTCAGTCATTGAAATAATTAAATTATCAACTTGAACATTTGCATCAAAATTACTACATGTAATTTCGAGCACCGAAGCCGTTATTGCTGCTTTCGGCATTTCAGCAATTTTAGAAATTTTATATCCTGAGTTATTTAAAATACCAATGTTAAGTATCGTTTTTAGATCTTCGTCATTGTAGTTCCTAATGTTTGTTTCAGATCTTTTTGGACTTATTATATTATATCGTTGTTCCCAAATTCTTAAAGTATGCGCTTTAATCCCAGAAATACGTTCTAAATCTTTAATTGAATATGAAGACACTTTAATTGAGTTTTGGTTTTTGATTATTGTTGCTAAACTATAACGCAAAGATTGTTATTTTGTTTAATTTTTGGTCAAAATAATTAAACCTTTTATTATTTGCAAATTATTTTTTAGAAACATCACAAGTTACACCAATGTGATTTATAAATCATGCCAATAATTCAAAATATTATATTGGTAAATGCATAAAAAAGGTCTTGATCATAATACAACCAAGACCTTCAAAGAATTTAAATAAAATTTAGGCTTTGCCTTCTTTCCCTCCACCTTGTTCGTTTTGGGCACTCATAGCAGCCATTGCACCAAGATCACGATCAAAGAAATAAATGCCGCCTTTATCACCTCCAATGAGTTTCAACTTATCAAGCACATTACGCGCTAACGACTCCTCTTCTATTTGCTCAGAAACATACCATTGTATAAAGTTGTGTGTTGTATAATCCTTTTCTTGTAAACAAATATCAACTAACTTGTTTATTTCATTTGATACATAAATTTCATGTTTCAATATTTGTTCAAAAACTACACTTAAGGTTTTAAATTCTTTATCAGGTTGTTTCAGTGCTGGAACCAAAGCATGACCGCCTCTTTCGTTAACAAACTTCAATAATTTAATCATATGAAAACGTTCTTCATCAGCATGCTTAAATAAAAAAGCCGCTACTCCATTAAAACTTTTTGTTTCGGCCCAGGAGGCCATTGATAAATACAATTGAGAAGACGCTGCTTCTAATTCTATTTGTTTATTTATTGCTGATTCAATTTTTTTAGATAACATGTGCTTAAATATTAATTTGATTAAAAGTGAATTTGATTTTAATTATTGTAAAATAAACAAACATTTTTTTTATAATAAAGTTCCTTTAAGAAATAACAAAGCAAAAGTAAAATAAATGATTAGCCCCGTTACATCAACCAAAGTTGCCACAAATGGAGCTGAAGAAGTAGCAGGATCAGCTCCTAATCTTTTAAGTGCAATAGGCAACATACTTCCCATTAATGTACCCCACATTACAATACCCAATAAAGAGAAACTAACAGTGGCGGCAATTCCCATCCAATGTATGCCATAAACATGGGTAAAATAATTCCACATACCAATTCTAATAAATCCTATCACAGCTAGTATTAGCCCAAGTGCAAAACCAGAAACTATTTCTCTCTTTAATACACGCCACCAGTCATTAATTGTTATTTCACCTAAGGCCATTGCCCTGATAATAAGTGTTGCTGCCTGCGAGCCAGAATTCCCTCCACTGCTTACAATCAACGGCACAAAAAGAGCCAATACAACCGCTTTAGAAATTTCATCTTCAAAATAGGCCATTGCAGAAGCAGTCAATAATTCTCCAAAAAACAACACAATTAACCATACTGCCCTTTTTCTTATCATTAATGGAATAGGCACATCCATGTAGGGCTCTTGCAAGGCCTCAACACCACCCAGTTTTT
Source organism: Chitinophaga pinensis (assembly GCA_945872355.1). Taxonomy (GTDB): domain Bacteria; phylum Bacteroidota; class Bacteroidia; order UBA4408; family UBA4408; genus CAIKXD01. The sequence goes on along the minus strand of CAMBZU010000001.1, from coordinate 61,153 downwards.
GAATGTCTTCTGTATCTTCTTGTTTTGATAACCTCAACACATCATCCATTGTAACAATACCCAGTAATAATCCATTTTTGTCAATTACAGGCAAAGCCATTCTGTTAGTTTTACTAAATACATTAATCGCCACCTCTTCATCATCTAGCACTGACAATGCGGTGAATCTGCCATCAATAATTTCTTGCAGCTTTGTTTCAGGTTTGGCAATTAATATTTCTCTTACTTTTATATCATCTATTAAAATGCCCTTTTCGTCAATGATATAAATTACGTTTAAAGATTCAGAATTTTCACCGTATTTTCTAATGTAACTCAGCACATCATCAATTGTCCAGCTTGCATTCACGGCAATATAATCTGGCGTCATCAATCGTCCTATAGAATTTTCTGGATAGCCTAATAAATTAAGCGCCACTGTTCTTTCACTCAATGTTAGTAATTTCAAATGCTTGTTCAACATTTCATTGTCTAACTCCTGAAATAAAGCAGTTCTTTTATCAGGACTCATATCATTAATGATGAGTGTTACCAACTTATTTGGCAACAAATCGAGCAAGGCAATTTGAAAGTTAATGTCTAAAAGTTCATAGGCTGCAAAAGCTGTATCGCGATCAATCGCTTTAAATACTAAGACCAAATCTTCTTCTTCAAGATGATTTAATAAATCAGCTACTTCTTCAGCACCATAATCAGAAAGAAAATCTTTCAATCCTCTTTTATTCTTCAAATCCAATAAGGCTTTTATTTCGGAAGTAGCTAGCATTTACAACTTTATAATTTGAATGAAAAAAACTTATGTGCCGTAAAACTAAATACCCCAATTGTAACAGCAGAAACAGCTCTTGAAACAGTTGCATACCAATTTAATTGAGCTGTTAAAAACCACATAAAATAATAATTACAAATAAGCACTACAATAGCTACTAAAATAAACCTAATCAATTGCCACCTTGTTTTTGCATCTGATTGATTAAAAACAAAAAATTTGGTAATTAAAAAGTTAGTAACTAGCCCACAACCAAAGCCACAAATCAATGATAAAGTTGGCGCTTTTAAAACTATCATCCCCAACAAATTATGATTATGCTGGTGAAGTATTTTATTGAATACAAACCAAAATACCAAAACATCCACAACCGTGGCCGTAGCGGCTGCAAAAAAATATCTTACTACACGCTGTTGCCATAAACTATCAATCACTTGCAACCACCAATTCAAATTAAAAAGTTTAAATTGAGCAATCAAAGCTATGGTTTGCTTTGGGTTTAGTTTGTCTGTTTTATAGGCAGTGAATCTTTTCATCTCAAAAATTAAAAATACTGTTTTTGATGAAGATAATTTTGCACGTAATCATCTATCCCATCTTCCAGGTTATAAAAATTTTTATTGTATCCTATATTTTGCAATTTGTGCATGTTGGCCTCGGTAAAATATTGATAAGTAGCTCTTATGTCGCTTGGGATATCAATGTATTCAATTTGCTCAACCTTGCCCATCGATTTAAAAGTTTGCTGTGCCAAAGCTTTAAAAGTTCTGGCAACTCCGGTTCCTAAATTATATATACCACTGTGCCTGCGCAAATGCATTAAAAAATAACAAACTTCTATAACATCTTTCACATAAATAAAATCTCGTAATTGTTCACCATTCTCACACTCGCTTTTATGACTTTTAAAAAGCTTCATAGCGCTTGTAGCTGCAATTTGATGATAGGCATGAAAAATAACCGAGGCCATTCTGCCTTTATGATATTCATTCGGACCATACACATTGAAAAACTTTAAACCAGCCCAAAACAATGGCTTTTTTTCTTGCATCAATGCCCAATTGTCGAAATCATTTTTCGAATTTCCATAGGGATTTAAAGGTTTCAAAAGTTGAATTTTTGTTTCATTATCATCATAGCCAATTTCACCCGCTCCATAAGTAGCAGCTGAAGATGCATATACAAGCGGAATATTATAATTTACACAGGCATGCCAAATATTTTTACTGTAATTTAAATTCAATTCATCAAAAATATGCTGATTAAATTCGGTAGTATCAGTTCTAGCACCTAAATGAAAAATAAATTGTACTTGTTGCTGATTATCTTTAAGCCAATCAAAAAAAACATTTCTTTGAACTAATGTTCTATATTTTTTTAATGCCCAGTTGCCATGTTTTGATGCCATTGCAAAATCGTCAACCAACACTAAATCGGTAAACCCTTGTTCGTTTAACTTAGAAACTAAACAACTCGCAATAAATCCAGCGGCACCAGTAATTACTATCATATTTGTTTTTTAAGGCCCACAAAGCTAAATAAATTTAAAAAAGAATTTTACTTCAGTTAATACAATAAGTACACAATAAGCTAAATTAAGCACTTAAGGTGCTCGCTAAGCATAAATTAAAAAATGCATGAGGCTTGAATGCAATGAATAAAATTTGGCAAGATTCATTTTTATTGATTTTTTTTTTACGTTTGTAACTTTAAAACCTATAATTATGAATTTCCCTGAAAATTTAAAGTACACAAAAGATCACGAATGGATCAGAATAGAAGGCAATGAGGCCTTTGTTGGCATTACCGAATTTGCTCAAGGAGAGTTGGGTGATATAGTATATGTAGATATCAGCACAGAAGGATTAACATTAGAAAAAGAGGTTGTTTTTGGCACTGTAGAAGCTGTGAAAACAGTTTCAGATTTATTTTTACCAATAAGCGGCCAAATTTTAGAGGTTAACAAGGGTTTAGATGGCAACCCTGAAAGTGTTAATACTGATCCTTACGGAAATGGGTGGATGATAAAAATGAGTATTGGCAATACAGCCGAGCTTGATGAATTGTTAACTGCAACCCAGTACAAAGCACTTATTGGTTATTAATTATTTAAAAATTCAGACCTTGGTTTGAATAACAAACTTAAGATATTTGCTCCGCCCATCCTTTGGGCGCTGTTAATTGCAATTTTATGCGGTTTACCTGGAAGGGATATTCCGCATATTTCTTTTTTAGAGCTCCTCAGTTTTGATAAATTAGTTCATGCATTTATCTTTTTTGTTTTAGTTTTACTTATTCAACTTGCCGTAAAAAAAACACCAAATAAAAAAAACGCTATTCTTTATGCCTTGTGTTTTAGCATCCCTTATGGTGCAATGCTTGAGATCATGCAACAAGAATTTTTTACAGAAAGAACTGCCGACATATTCGACTTTTTGGCAAATACCTTAGGCTGTTGCTTGGCTTGGGCATATCTATCGGGTAAAAATAAACTAATAACTAAAAAATTGATTTACAAAGACTTAAAAAATAAAAGTTAATTTTTTTGGGGGTAGATTAAAATAAAACTATTTTCGTTCATTAATTCTAAACATAATAAATTTACAAAAATGAAAAAAACATTTACGATTTTAAGTATGATGTTAGCAGGAAGTTTAGCTTTTGCACAATCTCAAAGATTGGTATTAGTTGAGGGTTTCTCTCAAGCATCATGCGGGCCTTGTGCAGCTCAAAATCCAGCTTTAAATGCTGCTCTAACTGCTGCAACGCATGATACAGTTGTATCAATTAAATACCAAACCAGCTGGCCAGGTATCGACCCTATGAATGCACAAAATGCTGCTGAAGTTGCTGCTCGTGTTTCTTATTACGGTATCACTGGTGTTCCTGATAGAATTTTAGATGGTACCAACACAACAGTTGATGCTACTACTATAAGAGGTAGATATCCAATTTCATCACCATTTACTATTGATTTAAGTCATGTTTTTAACGCTGACCATTCAGCAGCTACTGTAACAGCTGTAATTACTGCTACACAAGCTTTTACCGCTAGTGGTGCAATGGTATTGCAAGTTGGTTTAGTTGAACAGGAAATTAATTTTGCAAATGCTCCAGGTAGTAATGGTGAAAAAGATTTTTATAGTGTAATGAGAAAAATGTTGCCTAACCAAAATGGAACTGCATTAGCGGGTACTTGGACTGTAGGTCAAACACAAACAATTACATTAAATGTAAATACACCAACTTATATTTATGATGAAAGCCAAATAGCTTTTGTTGGTTGGATGCAGGACAATGGAAACAAAAGTGTTCCACAGGCGGCTTATAGCTATCCTCAAACAATTAATGAAAATGTAGCTGTTACGGCTATTTCTGGTGTTCCTGTGGTGCAATGCGCTACAACTTTTACACCTACAATCACTATTAAAAATACTGGTACTGCTACTTTAACTTCTGGTACAATTAACTACCAAGTTGATGGCGGAACAGTTTCAACTTTACCTTGGACTGGATCTATCGCTGCTGGTGCAACTGCAACGCAAGTTTTACCAAGTCTTACTACTACTGTAGGTAGTCATAATTTCAAATCGTATATAACAAACCCTAATGGGAATGCGAATTTTAATACCTTGTTTGAGTCAACAAATATTAATTTCAGCATTTTTACAAATGTTGGTTCTGTTTCTCCAATTGTTCAAAATTACAGTGCTACTTCTTTCCCTCCAACAGGTTGGGTTATAGATAACCCAGATTTAGGTCCAACTTGGACGCGTATAACTACTGCTGGTGCTAGCACTACAACTACTTCTGCTAAAATGGATTTTTACAATAGTTCGGCTGGGCAAGTAGATGAGTTTTTTATGCCAAATGCTAACATGACAATGACTGCTACGCAAGCTACTTTAGATTTCTACGTTGCTTATGCATCTTATGCAGGAGAAGCAGATAAGTTAGAAGTGAAAGTTTCTACTGACTGTGGCGCTACTTGGGCAACCCCTTACAACGAAGCAGGCACTACACTTGCAACAGCCGCAAATTCAACTGCTGCTTTTACGCCGAGTGCAACACAATGGAGAGCTGAAAGTGTAAACATGACGCCTTACATTAATCAAACTAATGTTTTAGTTAAGTTTGTTGCTACTAGTGCTTATGGTAACAACCTCTACATTGATGAAGTTAACCTTCACGCTGGCGCATCTAATCCTGCAAGCATTAAAGAAATTAATTCTATCAGCAGTTTTGAAGTTTACCCTAACCCTTTCCAAAATCAAACTACTTTAAATATCAATACTACTAAATCTGAAAGAATTTCTTTTGATGTTGTTGATATGTTAGGTAATAAAGTGATGACTCAAAATTTAGGAGTTGTAAATGGTTTATATCGTCAATCAATTGATGCTTCTTCTTGGAATGCTGGTATCTATTTTATCAATATCAATTCTTCTGAAGGTGGTTCAATCACTAAGAAAATTAATGTAATCAAATAATTAAGGTTTTTACCTTTATAAAAAAGGCTGTTTCCAAAGGAAACAGCCTTTTTTTATTTTAACTCCCATCATAAATATTGCATTTTAAATTAATAACAGTTCTCAGGTTATAGATTTCTTATGCCAATTGCATTTATTTTTTAGTACAACTAAAAAATAAATATGCAACGATTAATGCCGATCGGAAAAAAGTTTGGGACAAATGCCGTGAAACAAATTTGGGCCATTACTTATTTCACATCGGTATTAGTACAATAAGGGAATGCCGCAATTGGACTAAATTGAAAGTGCAATCAGTATAAACCCAAATTTCGTATTAGAAATCTACTCAACTTCCCCTACCGGCTTCATCTGATGAATTAAATTACAGCTTGTTATGTTGATTTCACATTAGTACATTTGCAATAAGGTTTATGCTAAAATAAAATTAGTTCTATTAAAGTTATCGTTTAAAATTTATCTTTGCGACTTGTTAAAAAAAAGATGAAAAATAATTACTGTGTAATTATGGCCGGGGGCATTGGTAGTCGCTTTTGGCCAATGAGCAGAACTAACTACCCAAAACAATTTATCGATATACTTGGATTAGGTGACACCTTGTTGCAATTAACCTATAAAAGGTTTTTAAAACTATGTCCTGCCGAAAATATTGTTGTTGTTACAAACGATATCTATAAAGACCTTGTAAAAGAGCAATTACCCAAATTGTCCGACAATCAAATTTTACTGGAGCCTGCGCGCAGGAATACTGCTCCTTGCATTGCTTATGCTTGTTATAAAATACATGCGCAAAATCCAAATGCAAAAATTGTTGTTTCTCCGGCAGATCACCTTATTTTAAAAGAAGAAACCTTTGTAAAAGCAATCAACTCTTGTTACCGCAAAGCAGTATCAGAAGATTGCCTTGTAACTCTTGGAATTAAACCTTCAAGACCTGATACAGGTTATGGCTACATTCAATTTAAAGAAAGTGATGTTGCTGAAACAGACAAGCGTATTAAAAAGGTAAAAACTTTTACAGAAAAGCCAGACTTTGAAATGGCTAAATTCTTCATGCAAAGTGGTGACTTTTTATGGAATTCTGGGATTTTTATTTGGACAGCTAAAAGCATTTTAAGAGCATTTGAAATGCATATGCCCGAAACTGCTTTAATTTTTAAAGAAGGCGAAGACCTATACAATACGAGTAAAGAAAATGAATTTATTAAAGGTGTTTACAGCGTATGTAAAAACATTTCCATTGATTACGGTGTGATGGAAAAAGCATCAAATGTATACGTGCGTTCATCTATTATTGGCTGGAGCGACTTGGGCACCTATGGCTCTCTATATACGCACATTCCAAAAGATGACAAGCAAAATGCGGTGATCAATAAGAATGCATTAATGTATGATTCAGAAAACTGTATTATTAGCGCGCCGAAGCAAAAACTATTAGTAATTGAAGGTCTTGATGACTATATTATTGTTGATACCAAAGACGTTTTACTCATTTGTAAAAAAGAAAATGAACAGCATATTCGTCAATTTGTGAATGATGTAAAAATGGCCAAAGGCGATAAGTTTATCTAGTTTCTTTTTTAAAGCGTTGGCAGAAACCAATGTTGTATCTTTTAGTGAATTAATTCCTATACACTATGGCCAATCTGCTCTTGCACGAATCTAGCCCTTACTTGTTGCAACATGCTCACAACCCAGTTAATTGGCGCGCATGGAATGATGAAACGCTTGCTTTAGCAAAATCACAAAATAAATTAATGCTCATTAGTATTGGCTACAGTGCTTGCCATTGGTGCCATGTAATGGAAAAACAATGCTTCGAAAATGAAGAAGCAGCGCGCATTATGAATAAATATTTTATTTGTGTAAAGGTTGATCGTGAGGAACGCCCCGATATTGATTCAGTTTATATGCAGGCCCTCCAATTAATAAGTGGGCAAGGCGGCTGGCCTTTAAATTGCTTTACATTACCTAATGGAAAACCTGTTTATGGAGGCACCTATTTTCCTCTTGAAAAATGGATGGCAGTGCTCGAAAACCTTCAAAACCTTTTTGAAACAAACCTTACAGCTATGGAAGAATATGCTGAGCGGCTTTTGAAAGGTATTCAACAAACACAAATTTATACTGCACCTGAACCTACTGAAATTGATATTAGTGCACTACTATTTCAATGTACCACACACTGGCAAAAACACTTCGATTTAATTGATGGCGGAACGCAGCGCGTGCCTAAATTTCCCATGCCTTGTAATTACTTATTTCTGATGCATTTTGGTAGTATTTATCAAAATAAAGAAATACTTGCGCATGTTTTTGTTACCTTAGACAAAATGAGCTATGGAGGTTTATTTGATCAAATTGGAGGTGGTTTTGCGCGCTACAGTACCGATGGTATTTGGAAAGTACCACATTTTGAAAAAATGCTTTATGACAATGCTCAACTTGTTTCACTATACAGTAAAGCCTATCAAATAAGTGGCAATAAAAACTACAAAACAGTTATTGAAAAAACACTTGGTTTTGTTAGCAATGAACTCAAAGGTGAGCAAGGAGCATTTTATTCAGCGCTAGATGCCGATAGTGAGGGCGAAGAAGGCAAATTTTATGTTTGGCAATTAGACGAATTGCAAAATCTTTTAAGCCACGACTTTGATATTTTTAGCAAGTATTACAATATAAATGAAACAGGCTATTGGGAGCATGGTAATTATATTTTGATGCGGACACAAAGCGATGAAATTTTCTGCAAAGAAAATGAGTTGAATGAAATAAACTTGCAATTACTACTTAAAAAATGGCAACAAATTTTACTGCCATACCGAAGCAAAAGAATAGCCCCTGGCTTAGATGACAAAACACTAAGCTCTTGGAATGCAATGATGATTAAAGGATATATTGATGCCTTTTTAGCTTTAGAGGAAGAAACCTATTTAAATCAGGCTATTGAGAGCGCACAATTTATTTTAAGTCACCAAATATATGAAGGGAAGTATCTTTATCATTCCTATAAAAACAAACAATCAAGCATCAATGGTTTTTTAGAAGATTATGCTTTAGTTGCCGAGAGTTTTATAGCACTTTACGCAGCCACAGGTAATGAAAAGTGGCTCTACACAGCTAAAATACTTACTGAATGCGCAATTGATATTTTTTATGATGAAACAGATGGGCTTTTTTATTTCAATAGCAAAAAAGATGCACCTTTAATAGCACGTCAAAAAGAAGTGCAAGACAATGTAATACCTGCTTCCAACTCAATTATGGCACATGTATTATTTCAAATTGGAATTTACTTTGAACAAGAAGATTATGTGTTGATGTCGAAAAAAATGTGTGCACATTTTTATGATGAAATTGAAAAATATGCCAGCGCCTATGCAAATTGGGCATTATTGTTACTTCGTTTCAAGACACCAGTGTTTCAATTTTCCATTCCTGAAAATGAATTTCTAAAAACAGTTGTTAAAATAAATCATTCAAATAAGATTAATTTGTTTCCATACAGCACCAATAGTAAAGTTACATTGCCTTTTGTTAAAGACAAAAAAAGCAAGGAAAGTTTTTATTTATGTGCCGATAAAGTATGCGGGTTGCCACTTAATAACCAAAACGAGTTAATAACTGCTTTAGCAGCATGGTAATCCATAAATTATTTTGTTAGATATTTGAATTTTTAAACCTTTTTCTGAGTGATTCTTAAAATTAGATCCATCCATTATATTATGCTTAGATTGGTGATATTGATGTGCTTTATAGCATTAAATACAAACGCACAAATTAACCAACAGCAAGAATGGATAAACAACTCCATCGAGCGCCTTTATCCAAGCAAAATACATGTCGATAAAAAAATACAAACCATAGAAGTTGAAGTTGGTATTAAACGTGAAAATGCGCGGATTGAAAAAACAGGTAAAAAATATATTTTTACCTACAATCTGCAAGGTGATTTAGCATCATTTGTTGAAGTAACAAGGCAAGAATATAACTATGATAGTATTTTTACATTTCATTACTATAACAAAGAAACAAGAACACACATTGCCAGAACTTTCAATAAAGGACGTTATACTGCTATTTATGAAACATCAAATGAGTACAATCAAGTAACCAAGCATATTGTTTGTAACGAAACCAATTTGAGCGACGACTTTAGGTTTTTTAAATTAGGTCAACAAACATTAATGCAAAGTGAAAGTTATAGTTATGAAATTATCAATGAAAATCAAACACGTAAGAAGTTCCTCAACGATAATAACTTGATTTACAAAGAAGGCATCTTATACTTTGAAGGAAAAAATAAATTATTGAAAGCACAAGATTACACGTTTACAACCACGGGTGTGCGCGTAAATTACAATACTAATTTTGATGATAAGGGCCGTACGCTAGAATCTTTTTATTCAAGCAATGCGGCAGGTGATTTAAAAGAAAATACAAAATTTAGCTATGAGGCTGACAATTTAACTGAAGAAAAATATTTTAGAAATACATCATTAAAAAACCACCGTTTTTATTTTTACAACAAAGAAAACATGATTTTAGAGAGTATCTTAAGTAAATCAAACAACGACAGTCTTATTGAAATTTTCAACTTCAATTTTACTTTTTATTAGCAAGTTGTATAATTGCGGATCATGCCCGCAGGGAGGTCTGGAGTATATTAAAAGTTAAAAATTCTATCTTATTTTCAAAGCTCCAACAAGATTTTTGCTATTTCATCCAATGTACAAACAACATCAAAAACAGGCTTGCCATAATCGGCAAGCAAAACCATATTAATTTCTTGATTACTATTTTTTTTATCTTGTAAAATCGCGTTTATTATTTTATTATGATTGGCACTTATCCAAGCTGGCTTTGAAAAATGAGAACGTATAAAGTTGATCACTAAATCTGCTTCATTACAATCAAATTCCAACTTTAAAACTGATAATTTCAAAGCGGCAATCATTCCAATGGCAACTGCTTCTCCATGCAAAATTTCACAGCCATTTTCTTGGGCAGCATATTCAATAGCATGTCCAATAGTATGTCCAAAATTCAATATTTTACGATGTCCTTTTTCTTGTGGGTCTTGCGCTACTATGTCCTCTTTAATAGCTAAACTTTTTAATATTACTTTTTCGTTCAATTGAGGAGTAATATCTTTATTCAATGTTAGTTCGTTGAGGGCATCTTTCCCATTTAAAATGGCGTGCTTCAACATTTCTGCAAAGCCATTTTTAAGGTGTTTTTTTGGCAATGTGTTTAAAAAAGGAGCATGCAATACAACCATTTCTGGTTGTTGTATTAAGCCAATCATATTTTTAAAATGACCTAAATTAATTCCCGTTTTTCCACCTGTGGCTGCATCTACCATCGCCAATAACGAAGTTGGTACATTTATATATTTTATACCTCTTTTATAAGTAGCAGCAACAAAACCTCCAATATCGCTCACAACACCACCACCCAAATTAATAATACAAGCATTTTTATCAGCTTTGTTATCTATTAACTTTTGCCAAATAAATTCACAAGTAGCAATGTTTTTTTGCGCCTCTCCTGCTTTTATTACAATAGGTTGAACTTTAAGGGCAATCAGCTGACAAAAAACCTCGTAGCAATGCTTAAAAGTGTTTTCATCGCAAAGCACGTAGCACTGGCCCTTGCTGTATTGCACGAAACTAATTAATTCCTCAAAATCTGTTTTGGCCTTCAAACTTATATATTTATTAAAAGCGAAATTCCTTTACTGTATCAACAAAACATTTTACCTTATCTTTATCAATATCGGGATACACGCCATGTCCAAGGTTCGCAATATGTCTGTGACTTCCAAAAAGCCTCAACATTTTTTCAGTTTCCTTTTTAATGGTTTTAAAATCAGCATACAGCAAACAAGGATCCAAATTGCCTTGCAAGGTTTTATTTGGGCCTATCAAAGCTCTGCTTTCAGCAATTTCCATGTTCCAATCTAAGCCAATGGTGGCACAATTTAATGCACCCATTTCTTTTCTTGCAAAAAAAGCACCTTTAGCAAATACGGTCACTGGAACTTCTGTTATAGCATTACAAATAGCATCAATGTATTTTAATGAAAATGTTGCGTATTGTTCAGGAGAAAGTATGCCTGCCCAACTGTCAAATATTTGAATGATATCAGCGCCTGCAGCCACTTGTGCTTTCAAGTAATTAATGGTGCTTTGTGTAATCTTTTCTAATAGCAAATGAGAATCTACAGGATTGGTGTACAAAAACTTTTTCGCTAAAGAAAAGGTTTTAGACCCTTTCCCTTCTATCATGTATGCAAAAATAGTCCAAGGTGCACCAGCAAAACCAATCAGAGGAACTCTTCCATTCAATTCCTTTTTAGTAAGCTTAATGGCTTCGGTAACATAGCTTAAATCATCAGCTTGGGCAATCGTTAAAGCATCAATATCTGCTTTGCTTTGAATTGTTTTTTCAAACCAAGGACCTTTAGCTTCTATCATTTGGTAATTTAGACCCATGGCTTCAGGAATCACTAAAATATCGGAGAAAATAATGGCTGCATCTACACCTAAAATGTCTACAGGCTGTATGGTAACTTCGCAAGCAAATTCAGGATTTTTAACTAATTCTTTAAAGCCACCCATTTTTTCACGAACAGCCCTATATTCGGGTAAAATTCTACCCGCTTGGCGCATTAACCATACGGGTGTTCTTTCTGTTTTTTCGCCTTTCGCAGCGCGAACAATTAAATCATTTTTTAATGGAATTGTATTTTGCAAAATAGTATTACTTAATGTTAATATGAAAAAAAATCCCTGCCTTGCATAACAAAACAGGGATTGTATAAGGTAATATCAAAAAATTAATACCTGTACATTTCTGATTTGAATGGACCTTGAACTGTAACTCCAATATAATCGGCTTGTTCAGTTGATAAGGTTTCTAATTCACAACCAATTTTAGCTAAATGTAAAAAAGCAACTTTTTCATCTAAATGCTTTGGCAAAGTGTAAACTTTATTTTCGTAGTTAGCTGAATTTTCCCATAGTTCTAATTGCGCAAGCGTTTGATTGGTAAATGAATTACTCATTACAAATGATGGATGCCCTGTTGCACAACCTAAGTTAACTAAACGACCTTCGGCTAAAACTAAAATATCTTTACCATCAACAGTATATTTATCAACTTGTGGTTTGATTATATCTTTAGAAGCACCATGGTTTTGGTTTAACCAAGCCATATCAATTTCATTATCGAAATGACCAATGTTACAAACAATAGCATTGTGTTTCATATTTTTGAAATGACGATCTACAATAATGCTTTTATTACCAGTTGCAGTAACAACGATGTCAGCAATTTTAACTGCATTGTCCATTTTCATAACTTGGTACCCATCCATTGCAGCTTGCAATGCACAAATTGGGTCGATTTCAGTAACAATAACACGCACACCTTGGCTGCTTAAAGATAGTGCTGAACCTTTTCCTACATCACCATAACCAGCAACAACTGCTACTTTACCTGCAAGCATAATATCCGTAGCTCTACGTATAGCATCAACTAAAGATTCGCGGCAACCATACTTGTTATCGAACTTAGATTTTGTAACTGAGTCGTTAACATTGATAGCTGGCATATGCAAAGTACCATTTTTCATACGCTCATATAAACGATGAACACCAGTAGTAGTTTCTTCAGAAAGACCTTTAATATCTTTCATTAACTCTGGATAACGATCAAAAACCATATTGGTTAAATCACCACCATCATCTAAAATCATATTTAATGGTTGGCCATCTTCAAATGCAAACAATGTTTGTTCAATACACCAATCAAATTCTTCTTCATTCATCCCTTTCCAAGCATAAACAGGAATACCAGCAGCAGCTATTGCAGCAGCAGCATGATCTTGCGTTGAGAAAATATTACAAGAAGACCAAGAAACCTGCGCGCCCAAATGCGTTAATGTTTCAATTAAAACAGCAGTTTGAATGGTCATATGTAAACAACCAGCAATACGTGCACCTTTTAATGGTTGACTATCGCCAAACTCGGCACGAATTGACATTAAGCCCGGCATTTCAACCTCAGCCAATTTAATCTCTTTTCTTCCCCAATCAGATAAAGAAAGATCTTTTACCTTAAACTTTTCAGCTGGAGATGTTTTTGTGTTGCTCATTTATTTGTTTTTAATGTGAATATTATTTGTATAACAACAATGTTTGTATTTTGTTATAATAAAGTAGTGCAAAAGTAAATTTTTTCTGTGAATTGACCAACATTTAATTTTCAATTTTGACAATTACTGCAATGAGTATTAATTAATTGATGAAATGTTGAGTTTAAAATATTGCGCTTTTTTATACTTTTAACTCATCAATATCAGTAAAATCAGGGATTTGCTTTTGAAAATCAAATTTGTTTGTTAGTGGATCAAAAGTCCAACAATAATGCTTCATTCCATTTGTAACACAAAGAAAATGGGCTTTAATGGTTTTATTATAAATGCTTACTTGCGTGAGTACTTTTTGAGAGATAGGAACATCAGGTGCTTTGCATTCAATAATTAGCAAAGGCTTACCTAACTTATTGTATATTAAAATGTCTGTCCTCTTATGCAAAGAATTATACTTTAATCCTGCTTCTAAGCTTATTAAAGATGCTGGAAAATGTTTGTGTATGATTAAATAGTTAACTAAATGCTGTCGAACCCATTCTTCGGGAGTGAGTACCAACCATTTTTTTCGAATAAAGTCAAACACAAATGTGTTTTGATTTTCCTCTTTAATTTTCAATTCAACATCAGGTAAATTAAGCCTTTCAAAGGTTTTCAAGGAGATTTAAGTAAAGGTGAAATTAACAGTTATTTGTATGCTTTAAAATTCAAAACTAATACTAAACTTACAGTTAAACAAAAGCATAGTTTAAATTATGAAACATTTACTTACTTTTGAGAATCGAATTAATATCATATCATATATATTAACGAAAAGAAATTTACTTCAAAACAACGCAAATGAAAAGCAAAGAAGATATTGTTTCCAATTGGTTACCACGCTATACTGGTCTAAGTCTTGATAAAATTGGAAATTACATTTTGTTGACCAACTTTCACAATTATGTAAAAATGTTTGCAGAGTGGAACAATGTGGAGGTAGAAGGTACAGATAGAATTATGCCCAATGCCACTGCGAACGACATTACCATCATTAACTTTGGAATGGGAAGTGCAAATGCCGCCACCATTATGGATTTACTAACTGCATCTAAACCAAAAGCATGCTTGTTTTTAGGAAAATGCGGTGGTTTAAAGAAAAAAAATGAACTAGGAGATTTGATTTTGCCAATTGCTGCAATAAGAGGAGAAGGAACATCAAATGACTATTTCCCAGCAGAAGTGCCCGCGCTACCTGCATTTAGTTTACAGAAAGCAGTGAGTACAACAATTCGCGAGTTTGACCGCGATTATTGGACAGGTACAGTATACACCACCAATAGAAGAGTTTGGGAACATGACAATGAGTTTAAAGAATATTTACGAAAGTTAAGAGTAATGGGTATAGATATGGAAACTGCTACTATTTTTAGCACTGGTTTTTACAATGAAATCCCCACTGGCGCATTGCTTTTGGTAAGTGATCAACCCATGATTTCTACTGGTGTTAAAACAAGCGAAAGCGACAAAAAAGTAACTGAGAACTTTGTTGATATGCATTTAAAGATTGGTATTGAATCATTAAATCAGTTAATCAATAACAAAAACACAGTGAAACATTTAAGATTTGAAGAATAATTCTTTATCATTGAGCAAGTTTTAAACAACAAATTATACCCACATTGCCAAAGGAAAGTTTTGAAAATATCATTGCCTCTTTAAAAGCTAAGAAGTATGCTCCTGTCTATTTTTTAGAAGGAGAAGAGCCCTATTATATTGATCAAATTGCCGATTTTATTGAAAACAATATTTTAGATGCAGCTGATAAGGAATTTAATCAAACAGTAATGTATGGCAAAGACACTGATTTAATTAGTTTAATTAGTGCTGCTAAACGCTTTCCAATGATGGCGGAGAGACAAGTTATTATTGTACGCGAAGCTCAAGAAATAAAGAACCTCACAGAAACTGTGAGCGTTAAAATAAAATCAAAAAGCGCCAAAAAAGAATCAGAAGTAAGTCCGCTCGAAGATTATGCATTAAAGCCCTTAAATACCACGGTTTTGGTTATTTGTTACAAATACAAAACTTTGGACAAGCGCACTGCTTTAGCAAAATCGATGGACAAAAATGCTGTAATGTTTTCCTCTGAAAAGGTAAAAGATTACAAACTTGCAGAATGGATTGCAAAGTACACCACTGACCACAAAATAAAAATAAATGCCAAGGCCGTGCAAATGTTGGCCGATCATTTAGGGAATGATTTGAGTAGAATTGTAAATGAGCTGAACAAGTTAGCCATCAACAAAAAAAACAACGATGAAATTACACCTGATGATGTGCAGCAATTTATTGGCATTAGTAAAGATTTTAATATTTTTGAATTGCAAAATGCCATTGCTTCTAAAGATGTATTTAAAGCTAATAAAATTATAGATTATTTTTCCAAAAACCCCAAGGAGCATCCTTTCGAAATGAATTTGGCAGTGCTTTATACCTATTTTTCAAAGTTACTTTATTATCAAACCTTGCCCGATAAATCTTCGGGGGCAGTTATGTCGCAAATGAGGGTTTATTCCAACCAACTTAAAGATTTGGAAACTGCAGGCAGAAATTACTCCCTTGATAAATTGGTTAGGATAATTGGTTATCTGCACGAATACGATATGCGCAGCAAGGGTATTGACGGTATTCAAATGGAAAAAAGCGAGCTCATGCGTGAAATGGTGTTTAAGATTTTACACTAGCATATCTGCTAATGTAATTTAGTATAAAGATAGGCTTAGCATCAAGGCACCAATTTGGAAATCTTAAGGACCGTGAGCAATTGGTATTATTGTAAAATTTTGTTGATTAACGATTCCTACTAGGGAATCTGGTTTTACATTTGGGATAAAAATTATCGAATGAGGTATTGACCAATTCGGCAAAAAATATTTTATAAGCACGCAGCAATCCATTACTTTAGCAACATGAATTTAAACTTAAAAAACAAAACAGCCTTTGTATGTGGCAGTACACAAGGCATAGGCAAAGCAAGTGCAGTAGAATTAGCAATATTAGGAGCTAAAATAGTTTTAATAGCTAGGAATGAGGCTTCGTTAAAAAATGTGGTATCAGAAATAAATGCCATCAATAATTTAGAAAATGACTACATCGTTGTAGATTTTTCCGATCCAGCACAACTAAGAGCAACATTGGCAAAGTATATTGATAAAAATGGGGCGGCGCATATTTTAGTAAACAATACAGGTGGTCCGCCAGCAGGCAAAATTTCAGATGCTAAAACACATGAATTTTTAAGCGCTTTCAATAATCATTTAATATGTAATCATATTTTAGCTGAAGCTGTTTTACCTTTTATGAAAGAAGAAAAATTTGGTAGAATTATTAATATCATTTCTACTTCGGTTAAGCAACCATTAAAAGGCTTAGGAGTTTCTAATACCATTAGAGCAGCTGTTGCTAATTGGGCTAAAACACTTTCGATGGAAGTTGCAGCTGATGGAGTTACAGTAAACAATGTATTGCCAGGTGCTACCTCAACTGCCCGATTACAAGGAATTATTAGTAATAAAGCTGTTAAAAACAATGAACCTATTGATAAAATTTCGCAGGAAATGATGAATGAGATACCTGCAGGAAGGTTCGCTGAAGCTGAAGAAATTGCTGCTGCAGTTGCATTTTTAGCAAGCCCTGCTGCTGCCTACATCAATGGCATCAATGTTCCTGTAGATGGCGGCAGAACAAGTTGTTTATAATTTAACCCAATTTATAAAAACTTTTAGTTTACGAAGCAAAGGAAATTGAAATAATCGATTTAAACATCTTGAATTTCCAATAATTTTTTACTTTGATGAACCAATAAATGATCAATTTTTTCACTTAGGGGTTTTATATCGAGTTTCATTTTGGGTGTATCTTATACCAATGTAATTTATAAATTATGCCAATAATTTTAAATCTTACATTGGTAAGTGCCGATCGGAAAAAGTTTGGGCCACTACTTATTTCACATCGGTATTACAAATAAACTATTGTTTATTAAAGGTTGCGCTGCAGTTATCTGCTGCACCACTTCCATCCTCCATTTTATAGGTCATTGTAAGTTTAGTGCTAGCATTTACTGTTCCGCTTCCACTAGCAGTAAATGAAGTATTGCCAGCACCAATAGTTTGGGATGAAATAGAAATGGCAGCCGCGCCAATGCTCACAGCAGCTTCATAATTAAATCCTAAATTGTAAAAGTTTTCAATTTTATATTCAGTAGTGCTGCTACCTACTTTTTTAAGTTTAACCGAATAACTTGAAGTGCTTGCAGGATTGCTTGTTGTTTCACTGCAAGTCCATGTGCCCGTATAATCTACAACAACTTCATCTTGAGGTTCAGGAGCACATGAAGCCAAAAATGCCATCATTAAAATGATGGCAAACTGTAAAATTCTATTTTGATATTGAATACTTTTCATAAGGATAATTATTATTTATAAATTCTATTTTCAAAAATCGGGCCCATCGTATTTAAAGTATATTTCTCATTTTTAATTCATCTATAATTTTTGCCAAGGATCCCTTTTGTTCAGTTACATAATTACTGCTTTTTAAGCCTATACTTTTTCTTAATTTTTCATCAGAAAACAAGCTAAGCAATTTATTATTTAACGCTACCTCATTGGTAACAACAAATGCTGCACCTGTTTCTATCAGTGCCTTTGCTTCATCAAATTTATGGTATTTATTTCCAAAAATTAATGGAATACCATAAACCGCAGCTTCTAAAGTATTATGAATGCCTTTGCCCAATCCACCACCTATATAGGCTAAAGTTGCATGACCATATAAAGATGATAGCATACCAATATTATCAATGATTAAAACCTTTTTGTGCATGTCCTCGGCCTTCATTATTGAAAATCTAACACATTGATCAATGCCAAAAATTCCTTCTATTTCCCTTATTCTATTTTGTGTTACAACATGTGGTGCAATAATAAATTTGACCTTTAAATGTGATTTTTCCAAAAAGTTGTTGGCCTTTTTAAGCAATTTTTCATCTTCAACATAGGTGCTTCCAGCAACAGTAACCATTGTATTTTTTACAAACACATCAAGTAGCTCCATCCTTTTGCGTTCTTTCATAATTTGCAAAACCCTATCAAATCTAGTATCGCCAGTTACTATTGCATTTTTAAATCCAACATTATTCAAAAGTTCTAAACTCTTTTGGTTCTGCAGAAAAAAACAAGAAAATGCTCCTAATTGCTTTCGTGCCCAGGCGCCATACCAATGAAAAAAATATTGACTTTCTCTAAAAATGCCCGACACTAAAAAAACGGGAATAGCTCTTTTTTTGAGTTCAAATAAATAGTTGAACCAAAATTCATACTTTATAAAAAATACAGCCTTAGGATTAACAGCATTAATAAAAAATTCTGCATTTTTTGGAAGATCCGCGGGAAGGTATAAAACCCAATCGGCCATTTTATAATTCTTGCGTAATTCATAACCACTAGGTGAAAAAAAAGTAAGTAGGATTTTATTTTTTTCATCTGCTTTAATTGTTTCCATAAGTGGCCTACCCTGCTCAAACTCTCCTAATGAAGCACAATGAAACCAGTATATATCATGTCCTTTAAAATTAAAGCTTTGCAACTTTTTTTTCCAATCTTTTCGACCGTTAATCCACAAATTTGCCTTATCGTTTACAGCTGCATAGCATGTAATCGAAAAGGTGTAAATTTGAATAAAAAGGGTATAAAGCAAACGCATCCAGCAGTCATTGATAAAACAGTGTAAAACTATTCACAAAACATTAAATCACAATAAATAATTCCAAACAAATGATAACACTCAAAATTATTGCACTTCTTAACAAAAAAAAGAGTTTTCTAATTGTATAATGTAATAAAAAATGAATAATATTTTGCTATTTTTGCGTTACGAAATATGCTAACTATACACCCCAAAGATATTGCTACTGGTAAACTGCACGCCTACTTATTATCGGCTATAGCACCCCGTCCAATAGCCTTTGCAAGCACATTGAATCAAGATGGAACTCCTAATTTAAGTCCATTTAGTTTTTATAATGTATTCAGCAGTAATCCGCCTATTGCCATATTTTCTCCTGCTCGGAGGGTAAGAGACAATACAACAAAACACACACTTGATAATGTATTGCATCATCCCGAAGTGGTGCTTAATGCTGTAAATTATGATATGGTACAGCAAATGTCTTTGTCAAGTTCCGAATATCCTTTTGGTGTAAATGAGTTTGAAAAAGCTGGATTTACACCTGTGGCCTCAGAACTTGTAAAACCTTTTAGGGTGAAGGAAAGTCCGGTTCAATTGGAATGTAAAGTAAATGAAGTGATTGCCCTTGGCGATAAAGGCGGAGCAGGAAATTTAATAGTTTGCGAAATTTTATTGGTACATATTCAAGAGAGTATTTTAGATGATCAAGGCCGAATAGACCAACATAAAATTGATCTTGTGTCTCGTTTAGGTAGCGATTGGTACAGTAGAAATTCTGGAAATGCACTCTTTGAGGTTCCAAAACCAATAACTACTCTAGGAATTGGAGTTGATGCTATTCCTAAAAATATTAGAAACAGCACTATTTTAACAGGCAATGATTTAGGTAAATTAGGCAATGTTGATCAAATGCCTTCTGCCAATGAAATAACATCATACACACAATCATCCGAATTTATTTTGGTGAGCGAAGAATTTAAGTTTAAACAAAATGGCGAAAATGCCAAACACCAAGCAGCAAAGCATTTTCTAGTAAAAAACGATAGCACTACGGCTTGGAAAATACTATTATCAGAAAAAAATTAATACTAAATATATCATGTTTCAAATTACAGGTACCCTAAAATCAAAACAAACCGAACAACAAGTGTCGGATAAGTTTCGCAAACGCGAGTTTGTGATTACTGAAAACAGTTCACAATACCCTCAAATGCTTTCATTTCAGCTTACACAAGATCGCTGCTCTTTAATAGAAAGCGTAAATGTTGGCGACGAAATAAAAGTGCATTTTAATTTAAGAGGACGCGAGTGGACAAGCCCTCAAAACGAAATTAAATATTTCAACTCTTTAGAGGCTTGGAAAATTGAAAGTAACAAACAGGCAAACAATGGTCCTCAAGTTGGTCAACCGCCAGTAATTACTGAACCTTTAGCACCAAGTGAACCAGACGATTTACCATTTTAAATTAAATTAATAATGGTTCGGTAATGGCAGGAATTAATTCTTTTTTGCTAGCTGTATCAAGAAGAAGGCGAACAGCCCGTTTGCCTTCTTCTCCTAAATCAACACTATATTTATTTACATACAATGCAATGTGCTGCCTCATCACATTTTCATCCATATTTTGCGCATGTTGCTTGGTGTAAGGCATTGATGCTTCTGGATGAGCAAAAGCATACTCCACACTTTTTCTAATTAAATCATTCACCTCCTTTTTTACCTTATCATTCAAATTTCTTCTGATAGCAATTGCACCTAAAGGTATTGGTGCACCTGAAAACTCTTCCCAAAAGGCCCCTAAGTCTTTAATGAGTTTTAAGCCTTTCTCTTGATAGGTAAATCTATTTTCATGAATAATCAATCCAGCATCAAATTCACCCGAAAGCACAGCATCTTCAATATCACAAAAAATACGTTCTTCCTTTGTTGCCAAAGCTGGATAGGCCAGACTCAACAGAAAATTAGCAGTGGTATATTTGCCAGGTATAGCAGTCTTTAATGTATCCACAACGGCATGCAAATGCGCTTTGGTTGTAATTAAAAGCGGGCCACAGCCGCTCCCCAAAGCACTCCCTGCATGTAACAATTGATAGTTTTTTGTAACATAAGCTAAAGCATGAAAACTCAATTTCGTGATATCAACTTCCTGTTTAAAAGCCTTTTTATTCAGTTGCTCCACATCGGCCAACACCACTTCAAAATCATAACCTAAAGTATCAATGCGTTTATGTATCAATGCATCAAAAATAAAGGTATCGTTAGGGCAAGGAGAAAAGGCAAGCGAGAGTTTCATAAATTAAATTTGGTGATTTAAAATGCGAAGTTAAGCGATTTGTTTTTTAACCCAAATTACACAATACAAACCGAATCAACTTTTACCCTA
Source organism: Chitinophaga pinensis (assembly GCA_945872355.1). Taxonomy (GTDB): domain Bacteria; phylum Bacteroidota; class Bacteroidia; order UBA4408; family UBA4408; genus CAIKXD01. The sequence goes on along the minus strand of CAMBZU010000001.1, from coordinate 39,619 downwards.
CACTACGTTTATTAGTGTATATGCGTTTCTTTAATTGCTCATCATTATTTGATTTTAAGCAACTTGTAAAACAATTTAACCTTAAGCATAGTAATAATTTAATGGGCGTTCCCTTTGGGTCAGGCTTTTTGCTGCAATCTCTTTGTCATAAATGCCAAAAAGGATTTCCGCTCCAATCCTTAACGCAAATAATTCAAGTGTTTAAACTCCTACAATGAGCACAGGTATTTTAACACTATGTCGAACTTTATTGAGTGTGGTGCCAAAAATAAAATCTTTCAAGCCTTTGTGTCCGTGGGTGGCCATAATCAATAAATCTGCTTTATTCTTATTCACAATAATAGGAATTTGATTTTTTGGATTGCCATAACCCAAAGCAGTTTCAACGTTGTAACCTTTGTCAACCAAATACAATTTATACTGCTCCAACTGTTTAATATCTGTGGTGCTTTCGTGGTCCTTAATTTCATCTCCTAATAATAATGCACCGGCTGTTTCAACAATGTGAATTAGTAAAAGTGTTGTATGTTTTTGTGCTTGCAATACGGCTTGAGAAAGTGCAGCATTATCAGAGTCGGAGAAGTCAACTGTAATAGCAATTCGCTCATATTTTTTTCTTGAAATAACAGGTTCCAATTTATGTAAACCATGTGGTGTGGCAGATTGCTGATGCTTTATTTTTGAAATGAGTGGCAAAAAGGTAACATAGCAAAGCACCCCTATAGAAAGTAAAACAATAGGAATTATAGTCAGTAAAATGAGGTATTGATGATTTGGAAAATTTTGAAGTAACGTTAAAACCTCTTCAAAAACTAATTTAATATTAAGCGAAACTATAATTGCAGCACTTATCCACGCGAGCGCTTTTACCTTAAAACCTATTACAAAAGCGCCCATCTTTTGTTTATCGCTAACAAAGTGAATCAATGGAATAATGGCAAAGCCCAATTGCATACTCAAAATAACTTGACTTAAAATAAGTAACTTTCCAGTGGCAGACTCGCCCATATAGTAAATGGCCAATAAGCATGGCAGCACTGCCATGGCACGTGTAATAATTCTGCGCACCCAAGGTTGAATTCTTAAATTTAAATAACCTTCCATAATAATTTGCCCTGCCAAGGTTCCAGTAATGGTGCTACTTTGTCCTGCAGCAATTAGTGCAACAGCAAATAAAATTGGCGCCCATTTTGAACCTAGCATGGGCGCTAATAAGCGATGTGCATCTTGAATTTCGGCAATTTCAAATAGTCCATTTTTATAAAAAGCAGTGGCCGCTAATATTAAAATAGCGGCATTCACAAAAAAAGCAAGATTGAGTGCAATGGCCGAATCAATAAAGTTAAATCTTATGGCACGCTTAATATCAGAAGGCAAATGTCCAATTTTACGTGTTTGCACCAAAGCAGAATGTAAGTAAAGATTATGAGGCATTACGGTGGCTCCTATAATTCCAATAGCAATGTATAAAGCATCATTATCAGGGAGTGATGGAATAAATCCTTTTACTACTTCACCTATTTGAGGCTGGGCAAAAAGCATTTCTGCAAAAAATGAAAATCCAACCATGGCAACCAAAGCAATAATAAATGCTTCCATTTTTCGGATACCATAATTAATTAAAAACAATAAAATAAAAGTATCTAATACACTTATGATTACACCAATCATTAAAGGTAAATTAAAAAGCAGTTGTAAACCAATTGCCATTCCTAACACCTCAGCTAAATCACAGGCCGCAATGGCTATTTCGGCTAAAGTGTATAAATATAAATTAATAAATCTAGGATAGGTTTCTCTTGATGCTTGCGCCAAATCGCGACCTCTTACAATACCTAATCTTGCACTCAAACTTTGTAGTAAAAGCGCAATCAAATTACTCATTAATAAAACCCAAATTAATTGATAGCCATATTTACTTCCACCGGCCAGGTCAGTTGCCCAATTTCCAGGATCCATATAGCCAACACTTATTAAATAGGCCGGACCTAAAAAGGCAAAAAACTTTTTCCAAACACCTTTTTTTTGACTGATATCAACACTTGCGTGTACTTCTGATAATGATTCAGTAGATTTAGCTCTATTTACTGACATACCACTAAAATATTTTTTGCCACTTGATGGCTAATAAACAATATATCCTTTTTATTGATGATGAGTTGCATCGATTGATCAAATGCGACTACTTTTTTAACAACAACCTTTTGGCCTAAGGTTAAATTAACTTCATTAAGGTAAGCCAAAAAATCAGTGCTATGCTCCGAAACACCTGCTACAATTAACTTTAATCCAACTTTTGATTCATTAAGTGGAGTTGCTTTGTTATTTATAATTTTTCCTGCCTTGTTAGGAATGGGATCACCATGTGGATCAAATTTGGGTGTCCCTAAAAAAACATCTAAACGATTAATTAGTTCCTCAGATTTAATATGCTCTAATTGCTCAGCAACATCATGTACTTCATTCCAGCTAAATTTAAGTTTATCAACTAAAAAAACTTCCCACAAACGATGATTTCTAACAATATTTAAAGCTGCTTTTCTTCCTTTAGGCGTAAGCGTAACAGCTTGGTATTTTTGGTAATTAATCAACTTTTGCGCTGCTAACTTCTTAAGCATATCTGTCACTGTAGCGGGCTTTGTTTCCAATCCTTCGGCAATAGCATTTGTAGAAGCACCCTCCGCATACTTTTCGGATATTTTATAAATACACTTTAAATAATTTTCTTGAGTTTGAGATGACATTTTAATTATTTATACAAATATAAATATATTTTTAGACTTGTCTAAATTTTAGTCCCAAAAAAAATTAAAATTAAAATAAAATGGCCAAGTTTAATTGCACAGTTCATTTGATCTCTAACTATCCATGTGGCTCAGGTTATTGAATTGAAGCTGCTATGTTAATTAATTATTGCTGATGCAGCATTTTTGTTTTTTTTGTCGGAAATAAAACTACTCCTTTCTTAAATTTCGTTTACTTTTATTCCAGTAATAATCTTCAGCAACCATTACTTGTGCTGTTTCTGTCAATAATGTTGCACCAACAGGTTTTAAAAATTCAGGTGCATTATTTTTTTGATTTTTAATGGCTGCATCTATAGGATAGGCATTCATTAAATGCGCTGGATAGGGCTTGAGCATAGCGGTTATTTCCGACAAATTTGTTGATTGCAACCATTTCATTTCGTCTGCTTGTTCCAATATAACCGGACTTCTATGATGCCCTATTTTTTGCATAAGTTCATTTGCCACAGTGGTAATAATTGCAAAGGAATGGGTTTCTTCACCTGTGTCTTTATCAATAAATACATCATAAATACCTGCCATGCAAAAGCGCTCTCTATTTCGCAAATAACATAAATAAGGTTTAGCTAGTTTTTCAAGCTTTGAACCTTCCATAAAAGCATTTGCAACAACCAAACAACGTTGCTCTCTAATTGGTTTTCTAAAGGCCGGTTTAGTAATGATTCCTTTTCCGCCTGTGTAGTTTATATCATCAGTAACATTACCATCACCTTCTGCACGCGCATTAAACAGATACATTTTTTTCTTTGCCCAAAATGGGGTGAGTCCAAATTGCATATTAACTAAAGCTGTAAATCCATTTTTTAAAACAACTACAGGAGCATAACTTCCGGGACCGGTATTATAATTAGCAACAAAAGTATCAGTTACATTAATTGCAATGGGATGAAAAGCAAGCTCAAGCTCTTCCCATTTTTGAACTACGACATAACGTCCACACATTTTGTGATTAATTTAATATTGTTTAGCTCTTTTGAAACCTTTAAAAATGCAAAAATAATATAACAAGTCTTAGGTATAAAACTTTTAATATAACTTGCACCAAATAATTAGATTTAAATTCTTGAGACTATTATCAATCCATTCTATTTTGGGAGTTATCCTTTGCTTTGTCTTATCAGATAAGTGCATTGCTCAAAGTATTATGATTAAAGGTTATATTACTGAAAAAGATAGCAGTACAAGTATTCCCTTTGCCTATGTTGTAAATAAAAAAAGTGGCGTTGGCACTGTAACTTCTGATAAAGGTTATTTTGAATTAAAAGCAAGTACTACCGATACTATTTTAATTAGTTGTATTGGATACATAGCACGCAAAATTTCAACTAAAGACATTATAGCATTGCCAAGTTATAAAATTCATCAAGGCATCATCCTTTTTGCCAAAACCTATAACTTAAATACCGTAATGATAAGCCCCAAGGAGCTTAGTCAAAATCAGAAAAATTTTTACGAAAGATTTATTAATGTTCCAGCGCCACCGCTTACAAGTCCTATTAGTGCTTTGTACTACGAATACAGTAAGGAAGGTAGAGAACGCCAAAAATTAATTGAAATTTACAAAAGAGAATTGTTTTTTGAAAAGGCAGAAAGGAGATTGGCTTATTTCTTTAGTGCAAAAAAAATAGATTTATCAAAATTTGATGAGCGCGCCTTTATCATGTTTTGTAAAATTACCGAAGACATGGTAAATTATGCCAATGATTATGATTTATATTACAAAGTAAGTAGGTGCTTTGACGATTACACAGGAAATGCTGATTATCGTTGAGTAAAACAATAGTAAATTTGAATTATTAAAATAGGCTAATACCTTTGCCTAAAATAACATCCCTTGAAAATATCTATTATAGCTGCCGTTGCTCAAAACAATGCCATTGGACTAAACAACCAATTGATTTGGCACTTACCTGCCGATTTGCAATTTTTTAAAAAAACAACGCTGAATTCCACTATTATCATGGGTCGTAAAACCTTTGAAAGTATTGGCAAAGCTTTGCCGAAAAGAAAAAATATTGTAATTAGTTCAAATGCTAATTTCCTTGCCCCAGGTTGTTTGCTTGTTACAAACCTTAAAGAAGCCATTGCCAATGCTGATTCAGAAGATGTATTTATTGTTGGTGGTGCAAATATTTATGCCCAAAGCATGCATTTAACTCACAAGTTATATATTACTCGCGTGCATCATGATTTTGAAGGAGATACTTTTTTCCCGGCAATTGACCCAAATATTTGGTTAGAAACAGGCAGGGAAGATCACTTTATTGATGATAATCATGCCTATAATTTTTCTTTCATTACCTACGAAAAAAAATAAAAAGATGTATAACAACTGGCCCATTCTTGTGATAGACACAGTGCATCCTTTGCTTCATAAATTGCTTATTGAACAAGGCTTTATACTAACTGAAGGTTACGATTGGGATAAAGAAAAAATAAGCAAAGAGCTACCTAATTATAAAGGATTAATTATACGGAGCAGAATTACAATTGACAAAGAAATTATTGATGCTGCAAAAGAGTTGAAGTTTATTGCCCGCTATGGTGCTGGCATGGAAAATATTGATGTGGCCTATGCTGAAAGTAAAAATATACAATGTTTACATGCTGCTGCCGGAAATATGGATGCAGTGGCTGAACACGCCATTGGCATGCTCCTTAATTTATTTAACAACATTAATAAAGCAGACGCAGAAGTAAAGCAATATCAATGGCATAGAGAAGCCAATAGAGGTGAAGAATTGGCAGGTAAAACAGTTGGCATTATTGGTTATGGCAATATGGGGAGCGCATTTGCAAAGAGATTGCAAGGTTTTGATGTAAAAGTTTTGGTGTACGATAAATACAAAAGTAATTACATTGGTGCCTCTCAATGGATCGAAGAGTCTACTTTGGAACGCATACAAAATGAAGCCAATGTTATTTCTTTTCATATCCCATTAACAAATGAAACCAATGGTATGATTAACTACCAATGGCTATCAGCTTTTAAATTGCCCATCTATTTAATTAATACTGCGCGTGGCAAAATATTAAATACAGCAGATGCAATGCGCTTGATGGAGGAAAACAAAATAAAAGGAATGTGTTTGGATGTGCTAGAATATGAGGATACCTCCTTTGAACATTTAAATGCTTCGCATCAAAACGCCACTATAAAAGCACTTTTTGCATCTCCAAAAGTAATACTTACACCGCATATTGCAGGATGGTCACATCAGTCTAACATAAAACTAGCACAAGTATTGGCAGCAGCTATTATCAAGTGTTGTACAAGAAGCTAATGATTAACTTTTAGGAGGTGTAGTTTCTATTTCCATTTTTTGACCTAGATGTTTGCAGAACTCTCTTAAATCTGCCGCCGATGAGCTATCACCTGTAGCCCTTTCAAGCGTAGCCGACATACTTAACATGGTTTGATAAAAAAATAATTTCATTTCTTCAACCATCATATCTTTTGTCCACAAATCAATTTTCAATGTATTTTGGTTATCAGCATCCCAAATAGCCATCATTATTGCCTTGCACTCATTTTCTCCTTCCATTCCTGAGTCGGTGGCTTGCCAAGTAATATGCTCAGGCAAATGGTTAACATCAGTTACAACTTTTATATTTATTTCAGAGGTTTTCATATTACTTACTTACTTAGGTTTATATTTTGATTGGGTTAATATTTGTTGTGCGTTATGATTATCGAGCAATTGCTTTAATGTAATTTTTGGCTGTTGGTCAATGTATTTTTTTACAATTTGATAGCCCAGCCAAACACCTAGCTTTCCGGGAGATTCTCTTGGAAACCCAGCAGTAAAAGGACCTTCATTTATGTATTTATAACTATCCCCTTTTAACTGTGCAAACAATAGTTTTTTCTCAATAAAATGCGCCCATATTTTTGATTCGTTGTTTTGGCACCACTTTAATTGAGCCGCCGAGTACCCAAATATGATAGTATCGGGCAGGGTTGGCATTAAACTTTCCATTGTATATATAACCTTTGCACGATGCAAGATTTGATGTAAAAGCGTAGCATAATCTTCCTCCTTTTCAAACTCTGTTGCTATCCAGGCTTGCATTGCATCAGCAATTAAATAATCTTTGCTCATTAACTTTTGTTTATATACAGGAATTTCCATCAAGGTATATGGTTTATAAGCGCTACCTAAATACATTTCAAGACCAATACCCAGCGTATTTGCTGTGGTTACATTAGCAAAATTATAGCCCGATACAAAGTATGTAATTTCAGGCACCTTAGCTTGAGGAAAAAAATAATGATATCCTTTAAAAGCTTGTGTTAGTGCTTGGTTATATTGATTTAAATCAGGGAAAGAATGATTAACTTCATTATACATTTCATTAATGTATTGATCGTTTAAAAACCCTTGCAAAAGTTTTGGCAGTTGCTGGTTTGATGAATCGCCAATATTAATAATCCGTTGGGTAAATAAATAAAAAAAGTCGGGATATTGCTGGGCCATAGCCGAAACATTCATTTTACCTGAATCTAACTTCAATGCAAATAAATCTTTATCGAATCTATTTATTTTAAGTGAAAAAGCTTTTTCAATAACCTCCTCTGGCACCTGATGCTTTGTTTTGTTATCGCATGAAATATAACAAAGCACTGTTAACAACAAAAAAATCTTAGTGGTATGCTTCATTAAAAATTATACTTAATATTGTACTATATAAAAAAAACGTTCAAAAGTATGAAAAAGCTTTTCTTATTTACTATATGTTTTTCAATGATTTTTGGAAAACTAATTGCGCAGGACAAAGCTGAAGCGCAAAAATTTAGATTTGGGCTAAAAATGGCACCATCTATTGCTTGGATGAAACCAGATGATAAGAAAAAATTATTAAGCGATGGCAGCTTGCTAAAATTTGCATATGGCTTAGTTGCTGAGTTTAGATTAACCTCAGTTGCAAGTTTTTCTACCGGTTTAGAAGTTAACTATACTGGAGGAAGACTAAATTTTGCCAATGCAGCCGATTCAGCTTTTTATGATCCTTCGGAATATACATTGCCTGTTACAGGTAGCTTTGATAGATATCTTATTGCTCAAAGAAGTTATAAAATTACTTACGTTGATATTCCGCTTCTGCTAAAAATGAGAACTCCAGAAGTTGGCGCTTTTACCTATTTTGGGATGTTTGGATTAAACCTTTCTATTAGAGGAAAAGTAAAAGCCAATGATATTGGCACACTAGTAAACTATAAAGACACTATAATTACTGTGGTGAACGATTATGAAATTCCAGATTTAATTGTAACCAAAGATATGAGTTTTTTTAGAGCAGGTTTAAATGTTGGCGCTGGCGCTGAATATAGAATAGCAGGAACAACAGCTCTTTTTGCAAGTTTGAATTTTCAAAACGGCTTTACAAATGTTTTAAAGAAAGAATCAGAAACAATTAAATCTCTTGCCAAAAAAGGTCAGGCCCTACAGCAAAATGCTAAATCTAATTTCTTCCAATTAAACATAGGAATTTTATTTTAGAAATTTTAAGCTACTAAAGTCTTTTTATTGAATAGTAGCAAGGCTTTTATATATCTAAAGAAATGAAAATTGCCTGGGCACAACTTAACTTTCATATTGGTAATTTTAATGCGAATGCCGCTAAAATAATTGAACAAATCAACATCGCTAAAGTTGATTCGGTTGATTTAATCGTTTTTCCAGAATTATCGCTCTGTGGTTATCCTCCCCTAGATTTTTTAGAATCCAATCATTTTATTGAAGAATGTTCAAAAACAATTGCACTTATAGCCATGCATTGCGATGGAATAGCAGCAATTATTGGAGCACCAGCCATAAATAATAATGAAACCGGAAAAAGACTTTTTAATGCCGCCTATTTTTTAAACAATAAATGCATTGAAAAAATAATTAAAAAAACATTGCTCCCAAATTATGATGTATTTGACGAGTACAGGTATTTTGAGCCAAATATCAACTTTGAAATAATAGCATTTAATAACCATAAAATTGCACTTACCATATGTGAAGATTTATGGGACCAACAAGATGAAACATTTACCCCATTAAATCATGCTAAAATGTATACCATTAGCCCTATGCAAGAGCTAATGAAATTAAACCCCGACTGCATCATTAATATTGCGGCCTCGCCCTTTAGTTATGTGCAACATAAAACTAGACTAAAGGTACTTCAAAGAAATGCCATTAAATATCAACTGCCTTTAATTTATGTAAATCATTGTGGCGCTCAAACAGAATTAGTTTTTGATGGCGGTTCATGTGCATTTAATAAAGAGGGAAAACTTATTGCCACTGCCCCTTTTTTTAAAGAGAATTATCAGCACTTCAATCTTTTTCAAAGCGATGAAAAACTCATAGTTGAGTACGCTTTTCCATCTAAAAATGAATTAATTTATAAAGCCTTAATTTGTGGCATCAGCGACTATTTTAGCAAACAAAACTTTAAACAAGCAATTTTAGGTTTAAGCGGTGGTATTGATTCAGCGCTAACACTTGTACTTGCTGTTGCTGCGCTGGGCAAAGAAAATGTAATGGCTGTTTTGCTGCCATCAGCCTTTAGCAGTGCACATAGTATTGATGATGCCTTAGCCTTAGTAAACAACTTAGCATGCAAACATCAAGTAGTTCCAATAGAAGATAGTTTTCAATCGGTATTAAAAACATTAGCACCAAGCTTTGCTGACACCGCATTTAGTGTAGCAGAAGAAAACATTCAAGCTAGATTAAGAGGAGTAATATTAATGGGATTGAGCAATAAATTTGGTTATATTTTACTTAATACAAGCAATAAAAGCGAAATGGCTGTTGGCTACGGTACTCTTTATGGTGATATGTGCGGTGGCCTTGCTGTTATTGGAGATGTATATAAAACAGAAGTGTATGCGCTTTGTGAATATATCAATAAAGAAAAAGAAATTATCCCAATAAACACCCTTACTAAGCCTCCATCTGCTGAACTCAGGCCAAATCAAAAAGATTCAGACTCATTGCCCGAATACGATATGTTAGATGCTATTTTGTTTCAATACATTGAAAATAAAATGTCGGCAGAAGAAATTTGCGAGCTTGGCTATGATGAAAAATTGGTAAAAAGAGTTTTAAATATGGTCAACAAAAATGAATATAAACGCAAGCAGGCTGCGCCTGTAATTAGGATATCACCTAAGGCTTTTGGCATGGGTAGAAGAATGCCAATTGTTGCAAATTATACAATTTAAATTATGATAAAGAAAATTACAATTTGTTTGTTGCTGTTAATTGCTGCGGCAAATACATCAAAAGCACAACCGCAACTTTACTATACAGCTATTGGTGTTAATGCTGGCTACAATTATGGCATTACACTTAAACATTATTTGAACACCAAAAATATGATTGAAGGCATTGCAAACTTTAATTATGGCCCAGGCATTACGCTACTCTATGAATTCAATCATAGGCATCCGTTTGATATTGATAAATTTGATTGGTACTACGGATTTGGAGCACATGCTAAGCTTGTAAACGGACGCAGAGCTAACGTATTTTATGAAGACCTTTCAAGGCATATAAATTTAGGTATTGATGGCATTTTGGGCTTGGAATATACCTTTAAAGAAAGCCCTATTAATATAGGTATTAATATTAAACCTGAATTGAATTTCACTGCAGACACTAAGTTTTGGTTTGATGGGGCTTTAACACTTCGTTACGTTTTAAAATAATTTTTACGCTGCAATGCGCTATAAAAAGGCACTTTAAGGTATTATTAACACCTCATTAAGGATAAGTTCTAAGTTATAGCGTCTAAAATTATTGGCTACAAATATATTTTTGGGATAATAGGAGTAACCGAAAATCCATAAGAGTAGGGGTAATTAAATAATTTAAAAAAATGAAAAAAATGAACTTTAAGGCATTGGCATTTGTAGCATTATTGGCTACATTAATTAGCAGTTGTACAACAATTAACAAATCAATGCGTGAGCCTAACAATCGCGTTCAATTTTCTAAAAGTGATTTTACTTTATCAGATCAGTTGACGGCTGAAGCAAATACAACAAGAGTTTTTGGGATTGACTTTGCCAGGATATTTACCAAAAAAACTGGAAACATTGAAGCGGGAGGAAGCTTTTCTAGCTTAATCAATTTAGCTAGCTTACCTGTAGTTGGAGGTTTTGTAAGTGGGGATAAAACAGTAAACTATTCATTATATGAAATGATGAATGCTAACCCGGGTTATGATGTAGTTTTTTATCCTACTTATGAAATTAAAGTTGTGAAACCAATTATAGGTATTGGTTTTATACTTAAAACAACACACGTAAAATCTACAGCACGCTTAGGAAAATTGAATAAATAGTAATTGGCAGTTTTAGCTGCAATGAATGTAAATAAAACCGCAAAGCAAAAATTGTTTTGGCGGTTTTATTTTTAAACAGGCTTTGCAAAATTAAGTCGTAAACGTGCTACTGGTCTAAATTATACTACTTTTTCGATTTGCTTTTTTAAAGTTTCAATTTCAGTATTTTTTGATTGTATAATTTCTTCTTTCGCTTTGAGTAGTTGCTGATATAAATCCTCTTTTGCATTGTCATTTATCGTCTTATAAATTACATTATCACCGTCTCTGCCAGAACTAAAGTCGTTAAGCATTGGCGCTTTAGAATCGCCAAAAAAATTATTAACTGGTATTTCTAATATCTCAGAAATAGAAAGTAATGCTTCAACATTAAGTCGCGTTTCGTTGTTTTCAATTTTTGAGTATGCCTTTTGGCTGATACCTAATTTTTTTGCAATATAATCTTGCGAGTAATTTTTTTTTAGCCTCATTTCTTTAACGCGATCTGCGACCGATTTAAAATTTTTTTCCATTATTAAGGTTCTATGATACAATTTCAAAGGTACTAATTTAGAACACATGTGCAACAAAATACTTTGTTAATAGTATAGATTTGTAAAAAATATTTTGCGAATTGTATTTATGCAAAAAATCTTGCATGAATACTTCTTTCTGGATACGGATAAATTATTGAAAATTGTTTAGCAAGTTAATTTATGTCAGAAATAATAAATCTTACCACATCTAAAAAAATTGGGCTTGCAAAAAAAGGAAATATTGAGAAACACAATTCCTATTCTGAAGCTTTTAATAGAATAAAAGAGTCAATCAAAGAGGGCTTTTACTTTGAGGCTATTGCAATTGAAGAATCAATAATATGTGATAGACTCTATAGTATTTATGTAATGAAAGGTAAAATGCCAAAAAAAGACATTTCAAAAATTACAGTTGGGGACTTTGTTCGTTTCAAAGATTTGGAAGAGTTAATCCCTAACCCAACCAAATCTGAGATTGTAAAGTTTTGGGAAAAGAGATGTATTGCAATTCATCAAATTTGTAAGTCTTATCCAAAAACGTCAACAATCGATATCAATTCATTTTTGGAGGATGCAAGTAATACTTCTCGTATGGGTTTGACCTTGAGCAAAAAGCTATCATCTATTTGCAAAAATAACAATTCTAGCAAATAGTAATTGTAAAAATTATTCAAACGAGAAATAATCGAAACTTTATTCAACTACAATTCAAAAACAAAAAACATGAAAAAAAATCTAATCAATCTGGTTTATTGCACTTTTTATAAAATCAGAATCTTGTTCAGAGATAACGCATTGAAAAATTACTATTTAAAAAACTTACTACTGTTATTGTTGCTTATAACATCACTTGTTTCATGTAAAACGACAAACTATAGCGGACAATCTGTTCAGCCAACCATTACTATGAATTACAATATAGATATTGATGTAGAGATTGATAAAAGTAAGACACTTCAGGCAACTTCGACAACAAGTGTGTATTTCGGAGTTTTTAAGTCACAAGACAATTTTTTCAGTGATGCCTTAACTTCCAATAGTGGAATTGGTGAGCTAGAAAAAAAGGCCGCTACTTACAAAGCACTTAAGGGAACCCCGTATGATATTTTAGTTAACCCTAAGTACATTATTGAGGTGCAAAAAAGTTTATTTGTTAAGAAGGTAACCGCAACAGTTGCTGGATACGGAGCTAAAGTTAAAATTAAATAATTATGAAAAAGTTTAACATTATCAATTTAATATTATTCTATCCTATCATACTCTTTAGTCAGAATATTAACACAGAGAAAATCACTGAAGATAAAGGCAAAGATGTAAATTCATCCAAAGCAAATGTTTTAGTTGGTCTTGGCATCTTTAACCCAAATTTCGAATTATCCAATAAAATGACTTCTATTCCATTTGATGAAAAAATAGCAAAGGGTTTGTATTTGGAATTTGACTACATGATTAATAAAAAAACAAGTATCTCAATGTGCACTGGCGCTTACTTTGATACTACTTTGATATCTACTGGTATTATCAGCAATCGAAAGAGAATCTACCAACAATCCAATAGAAGATATATCCCTTTGAATATTCAATTTAAGTATAATTTCGCGGAAATACTGAAAACAAAGCTTCAGCCAACCATAGGGTTAGGTATTGGTGGATTAAATTCAGAAAGAAAAGCAGACATATCAGATAATAGAATTGCTATTGGAACTTCTTTAGCAGATGTATCAAATAATAGTATTTTTGTTTCAACGTCTTTAGGAATGGGTTATTTAATTACAAAGAAAGTAGGAATTTTCCTGATAGCAAGGAGTGATTATCATTTCCTTAATTTTTACAATCTGAAATTAACCTCGATGAAAGGTTACTATGTAATAAACAATTCTATGTCCTACAACATTAATTGCGCTTTATCGATTAAATTGTAACTATAATTCTCCTTAAGTAATTGATTCATTAAAAACCACTAAAAAGGGCTTAGCATAATAGTTTTGCTATCTTGCAAAATTAAGTCGTAAACGTGCTACTGGTCTATTGTTTACAAGGTGTTCTTCAACAATTTCATTCACATCTTCAAGCGTAACTTTACCATAATACACGCCCTCTGGATAAACAATAACATTGGGTCCAAATTCACATATATCAAAACATCCAGCCTTTTGAGCACGCATTTTAACTTGTAATTTTTTCTCTTTAATGGCTTCTTTAAATGCAGCGGTTAATGCCATTCCATGTGCTTCGCCACAACAAATTCTCTGCCCTTCGGCTCTTTGGTTTGTGCAAATAAATAGGTGCTTTTCGTATCTTGCTTTTGCCTCTTCCATCTTTCTTTTTTATTAAATAATTACTTCATCTTTTTTCTCTTTCAACAAGTCCCAATATTCTACTGCTCTTCTAAAATGGGGAATTACAATGCTCCCTCCTACTATATTAGCAATAGAAAAAACTTCAAATATTTCTTCCTCAGTTACACCAACTTCAAAGCATTTTTCAACATGGTATTTAATGCAATCATCGCAACGCAATACCATGCTTGATACTAAACCCAACATTTCTTTTGTTTTTACAGACAAAGCGCCCTCGGCATAAGTGTTGGTGTCTAAATTAAAGAAGCGATTAATGACCTTATTATTTTGCCCCAAAATACGTTCATTCATTTTGCTTCTGTAGGCATTAAATTCTTCGGGGCTTTGCGACATTTGATATTAATTTATAATTAACGAAGTTCTCTTTCTGCCTTTTTTACCACATACATACTCACAAAAATACTTAATTCATACAGCAAGTATAATGGAATGGCAACAAGTAATTGCGATGTTACATCAGGCGATGGTGTTATAATAGCAGCTACAATTAATATAATTACAGTAGCATGCTTACGATAGGTACGCATAAATTGCGGGGTCATTAATCCTATTTGTGTAAGAAAGTAAATTACTATAGGCAGCTCAAACACTATTCCAGATGCAAATGTAATTGTGGTTACCGTAGATACAAATGAATCCATTGCAATCATATTTTTTACATCGGCACTTACTTGATAACTTCCAAGAAAGTTAATGGATAGAGGAACAATAACATAATAACCAAAAAGCACGCCTGCAAAAAATAAAAGTGTGCTAAAAAACACCACACCTTTAGAGTACTTTCTTTCTTTTTCATGCAAAGCTGGCTTTATAAAACGCCATATTTCCCATAGTACATAGGGCGCGGCTAAAATAAAACCTGCCACAAACGAAACCCAAATATGCATGGTAAATTGACCCGATAATTCAGTATTAATCAACTCAAATGGCAACTCTTTAATACAAAGTGCATCGCCCATATCAAGATAATCGCTCAAAAGGCATAACATGCGATAGGTCCAAAAATCGGGATGCTTAGGCGCAAAAAGAAAATTATCAAATACTATTTCTCTGTAAAAAAACAATACTATGGCTAATGTAATAATAGCTATTACAGCCCGCATCAAATGCCATCTCAAAGCTTCAAGATGCTCTAAAAATGACATTTCTGCCTTCTCGCTATTGTTTTTAAAAAGTGCCAAGTATGGTTATATGTTTTTCAATAAAAGTTGCAAATTTATACAAATACCTTTCTAATAGCTAAACTTAAGTTTTATAAGTAATAATAATTACAATTCACCAAATAGCTGCATCACATATCTTATTATCAGGCACCGTAATCAAAATTTTTACGAAACATTAAAAGGTTGTTAAAACTAATGTCATTAAAAGGAGCGCAATGTTATACCGATGTAAAATACCTTAACACAAGCCAACACAAATTTAAAGAGCGCAATATGTTTCAAGCATAAATACCAATGACATTAAGCTTCGGTTAAAAAAACACAATGCTATTCCTTTTTTAGCATTGTATTATAAGGCGGGATTTGCTTATGCAACTTAATTGCTTTGAAAGAAAAAAACACAGATATAGCTAAGGAAACAAAAGCACCTATCGCTATTTTAGGATAGCTTTTTTGCATCAATAAAAAATCATAAAAACCATGCATAACAACAGCTAATACAAACCCTTTAATTAAATAAACTATTTTTTTTGATGGATTAAACTTTGCCAAACCGGTATAGTAGCCCATAGCTATTGCAAAAGTAGCATGCGCAGGAACGGCTGTAAATGCGCGCATCCATGCCACACCGTAGGCGTTCGATGATTGGTAAACATATAAAATATTTTCGAGTGTGGCAAAGCCCATTCCTATCATAACCGCATAGGTAATTCCATCATAAGGTTCATCAAATTCAGGTCTTACAAATAAATTCCATCTCAAAAATATAAATTTACTGAACTCTTCGGCAACTCCTACAACAAAAAATGCAAAAACAAATGTTTCAAAAATGGATTCACTTTTTTCTACATTTAATATAGATTTCAAAATAATATTTAAAAGAATGGCTGGAATCAAACTAACACAACCCAAAATAAATGCACGTATGAGCAGCTTTTTGGGCTCTCGATCTAATTTATCGTACCAGTAAATGTATATTGCTATTGCCAAACCCGGACCTAAGGTTAAAGCCAATAAATTCTTGTCCATTGTTATTATATTATTTGCACCAAAGTATCAATTAAAACTTATTAAAAAAAGAATTCACAATGCTTAAATCATATCTTTGAAATATAAAATACATTTCTTTAGCAACATACCATGCTCGCTTGAGCATTATTATAAGATTGGCCATTGCAATTGGCTGTATAATTGCCTACCGATGGAGCCTTAAACAAGGAGGCGGTGAAGCGCATACCAGAACTATTGTTTTTACTGTTTTAATTGCAGCAAATATTTTCCTTACCCTTGTAAACAGGTCCTTTTATTATTCTATTTTAACCACGCTTAAATACAAAAACAAACTGGTATCAATCATTATAAGTACTACCTTAATACTTACAGCATTGTTAATTTATATTCCACTATTTAGGCGCTTTTTTGAATTCGAAGCGTTAAATTTTAGTGAATTAGGGATAAGCTTTGCCTTAGGCTTCTTTGCTGTAATTTGGTTCGAACTGGTTAAATGGCATCATCGAAAACAAAAACCAAATAATTTTTAAGCCCGTTTTTTAATTGTGATTTCTGCGTTGATACTATCTTAAGACATTATTTGTTTGATTATCAATAAGTTTACAACAGTCATTATTTTTTTGAAGATATGTCTATTTCTCTTAAAAAAAGTGTACTTTTGCGCCCGAAAATAAATAATCACTGTAACAAAATACAGAATAAAATCACATTAAATGACTAAACAAGTAGGTAAAATCACACAAATTATTGGTCCGGTAATAGACGTTAGTTTTGATGCTGAAAACAGCACATTACCGCAAATATTAGATGCTTTGGAAATCACCAAAGAAAATGGTCAAAAAGTAATTTTAGAGTGCCAGCAGCACATTGGTCAAGACACCGTGCGTACAATTGCCATGGATAGTAGCGATGGCTTAAGTCGTGGTATGGATGTGGTTTCTCTTGGTGCTCCTATCACAATGCCTACAGGCGATAAAGTTAAAGGGCGCTTGTTTAATGTGGTAGGTGAAGCTATTGATGGTATTGATACAGTTTCAAATGCTGGAGGTTACCCAATTCATCGTCCTTCTCCAAGATTTGAAGATTTATCAACCGCTACTGAAGTGCTTTTTACAGGTATCAAAGTAATCGATTTGTTAGAGCCTTATGCAAAAGGTGGTAAAATTGGATTGTTTGGTGGCGCTGGTGTTGGTAAAACAGTATTGATTATGGAATTAGTAAACAACATCGCGAAAGCTTATTCTGGTTTATCAGTATTTGCTGGTGTTGGTGAGCGCACACGTGAAGGAAATGACTTATTACGTGAGTTCATTGAATCAGACGTTATTAAATATGGCGATGAGTTTAAACATAGCATGGAACAAGGCGGATGGGACTTATCTAAAGTTGATAAAAATGCTTTAAAAGAATCAAAAGCTGCATTGGTATTTGGTCAAATGAATGAGCCTCCAGGAGCACGTGCACGTGTGGCTCTTTCTGGATTAACCATGGCTGAATACTTTAGAGATGGTGATGACCAAGGTGGTGGACGTGATATCCTTTTCTTTATTGATAACATTTTCCGTTTTACCCAAGCTGGTGCTGAGGTTTCGGCGCTATTAGGGCGTATGCCTTCTGCGGTTGGTTACCAACCAACACTTTCAACAGAGATGGGTGCCATGCAAGAGCGTATTACCTCAACAAAGCGTGGATCAATTACATCAGTGCAAGCTGTTTACGTGCCTGCAGATGACTTAACAGATCCAGCGCCTGCTACAACGTTTGCGCATTTAGATGCTACTACCGTATTAAGTCGTAAAATTGCTGAGTTAGGTATTTATCCTGCGGTAGATCCATTAGATTCTACTTCACGTATCTTAAGTCCTGCAGTATTAGGTGATGCACATTACAATACAGCACAACGTGTAAAAGAAATATTACAACGCTATAAAGAATTACAAGATATTATTGCCATCTTAGGTTTAGATGAGCTTTCTGAAGAAGATAAATTGGTAGTTCACCGTGCTAGACGTGTACAACGTTTCTTATCTCAACCTTTCCACGTTGCTGAGCAATTTACAGGCTTAAAAGGTGTTTTGGTGCCAATCGAAGAAACAATCAAAGGTTTTAACATGATTATGGATGGCGAAGTGGATGAATATCCAGAAGCGGCATTCAACCTTGTTGGAACAATTGAAGAAGCTATCGAAAAAGGGAAGAAAATAATGGCTGAAGCCAAGTAATTAGCTTAATTCACTAAACTAGAAAGCATGTTTTTAGAAATAATAAGTCCTGATAAAAAGTTGTTTGAAGGCGAAATAAAGTCAGTTTCATTACCAGGTAGCGATGGTTCATTAGGTATTTTAAATAACCATGCTCCAATGATTAGTGCTTTAAAAGCAGGTAAAGTTAAGGTAACTGATAATGCTGGCACACAATCTTTTACCATTAAAGGTGGTGTGGTTGAAGTTTTAAAAAATAAAGTTATTGTATTGGCTGAGTAAAAGTTAAATATTAAAATTTAAAAAGCCTCAGCATTTATTTGTTGGGGCTTTTTTTTATTGAAGTTATCTAGTTTAAACTTTCTTAATTTATACCGATGTGAAATAAGTAGGGTTTACTCAAACCACCTTAATGGTTGATAATTATTAAGAAAGCGAATAAAAAAATAAAAGATAATTGTACAATCACTATATTCACCTCATTAAAACAGGGTAAATGAGCAAAAAAACAATACTAAGTCTTCTATTTTTGTTGACTTTGCAATTTGCAACTGCGCAGTATCCTATAATAAATAATAACAGACCGCGCATCTATTCCGACGCTAACAGAATTGCTTGGCTGCAAAACAATATTCTTATTCCGGGCGATTGCCAAACCACTTTTAATAATATTGTAACTGCCTACAATGGCTGGTGGATCAATGATCCGCAATTGTATTTAGTTGGCAATGACTCTTTATTATGGACTTGGAATTGGAACTCACAATGGGCCGATGACCAAGCACAATTGTCGCTGCTTATTTTTAAACTCAGCCACGATACACTTGAGTTAAAACGTTGTAGGTTCATCGCGCGGCAGGTAATAAATACCATCAACACTAGCGATTTTAGCACTATGGCTTGGTTCCCAAAAGAAGACCTATTGCGAAAAATGAGCAACTGTGGCGATCTGTTTCTTGATTGGTGCTATAATGACTTCCCAATTTCACTAAGAGATTCATTAGCTCAATCCTTGTATATCATGAATAGAGAATTTATGAATACTTATATCTATTCCAGTGCAGGAACGAGCTATGTTTCAAGTCATAATACTTGGAATAATATTTATTGCAATCAAAACGCATTGGTTTTACATCAGTCAGCTGGTTTAACTTTATCGCAGCAAGATACTGTGACGCAATGGTATCAATATGTTTACGATAAACACATCAACGGATTTATTCCTTGTTGGACACATTATAGAGATGATGATGGGGGTTGGAATTGGGGAGCAGCCTATTCCATGTGGTCACTCACCGATCAGTTTCAATTGTTTGAAAACATGCGCGTGGGCACCGATAAAAACTTTTATACCGATTTACCATGGGTGCAAAACAGTATAAATCAATACATCTATTTTATTCAACCTAATGAAAAAAGCATACACCTTGGTGATGGAGAAACAAGAATTATTCCAGATAGAGTAATGTATTTACATGCTCGAATTTTTAACGACCCGCGCAGTTTATGGATGGCTCAATATTATTCGCAGTCAGCATTTACGCCAAATACAATGGATAAATTCACAAAACTGTTGTACAAGGATTTTACGATGCCAACAGTTACTCAGCCATTTAATCCTTTAAATTGGTGGTCAGATAAGGTTGGATTGGCGGTAAGTCGTTCTTCTTGGAATAGCAATAGCACTATGGTTACCTTTTTTAATTCGCCAAGCAAAAGAGCTGCGCATGAACATAGAGACAATAATTCATTTACAATATTTAAAAACAAGCCATTACTTATTGATGCAGGCTACTATGATACTTATGGCGGCTCACATTACAATAATTATTACCAAAGATCCATTGCACATAACACTATTTGCGTATATGATTCAACCGATGTATACAACTGCTTTGGAAATGCTGCATCAAACGATGGAGGTCAAATAGAATCTAATGCTTTGCAAAATTACAATCAAATTTTTCTGCCTCAAAATCAGAGAGGGAATTGGATTAAATACGCTACTGGAAATAATTATTCTTACCATATTTCAGATGCACAATTATCATACGATACTGCCAAATTAGACTTTTTTAGGAGAAGATTATTATATCTCAATCCAAATAAAGTAATTGTACTAGACCATGTGCACCTAAAAAATAGTACTGCCAATCAAAGAGACATCAAATGGATTGCACATTTTGCAAATCAACCAACAATAAGCGGAAGTATTGTAAACTCCAATGTTGCAGGGCATATTGAAACTTACAATGGAAAAGATTGTTCTTCAACAAATGGCAATGGAAATATTTCAATCAGAACGCTTTTGCCCAGCGCCACAAATACCACACTAATTGGCGGAGCTGGTTATGAATATTGGGTAGATGGCGTAAATTATCCTCCTTTAGTAACACCAGATACTAATGCTTATACACCAGGCAGTTGGAGGATTGAAATAAGACCTACAATACATACAGACTCGGTAGTTTATTTACACACCATAAACGTTGGTGAAAACAGCAATTTTGCGGTTGCTGGGGGAATTGCTCTAAGCAACAATACTTCTGTTGGTGCCGATTGGAATGATACTTTGTTTTATTTTTCAGCGAATGGTGACACTGGTATAGTTTATCATGTTTTTAATCAAATCAATGGCGGTAGAGCAATCAATATTTTTGCTGCAGATTTAACAACAGGTGCTTATTTTGTAAAAGTAGATGGCATAACAATAGCAACAATAAACACAGACCTTAATGGCATTTTGCAAACTTCATTAACTCTGCCAAATGGCAACCACACAATTGAAATTACTCAAGTGCTTACTAATAATATATCATTGGTTAATAATTGTATCGTTCATGTATTTCCAAATCCTGCAATCAATGAATTGAATTTTTCAAATTTTTCGACCAATCAAAAAAACGAAATAGAAATTTACAATTCAATTGGCCAACTCGTAATGAAGACATCAAACACACAGCAATTAAATGTTTCAGGTTTAAGCAGAGGGGTTTATAGACTTAAAGTTTATAATGGTAACAAACAATACCATGCAAATTTCATTAAGGAATAATCAATAGAAGTGGCTATTTAATTGAAAAATTAGCAAGCTTAGCACGAAATGTCAAAATAGATTCGATTTGTATAATTAACCGATCACGTTTTTCATTTTTCATGAGCACATACAGGTAATTTTGAAAATAAAGTGCTTTAATATTTAATTATTTAGGGCAATTTTCAATTTCTTGCGGCATTTCTTAATAAAATTTGCTCATTTGCGTTAAAATTAATTAAGTGCTTTCATTTAAAAATGAATAAATTACATTTGCAACATGATTGAAGATAAACGTATTGACTTGGCTAAATTGCCAAAGCATGTTGCCATTATTATGGATGGCAATGGGCGTTGGGCTAAAAACAAAGGCGAACACCGAATGTTTGGACATCAACATGGCGTAAAAAGTGTAAGAGATTGCACCGAAGCGGCAGCCGAACTTGGTATTAAATTTTTAACTTTATATGCATTTAGTACCGAAAATTGGTCAAGACCAAAAGAAGAAGTTGATGCTTTAATGGAATTATTGGTTCATACCATATTGGCCGAAACTCCAACCTTAAATAAAAACAATGTAAGATTACTTGCTATTGGCAATTTAAAATCACTCCCAGGAAAATGTTATGAGCAGCTGCAAGAAGCAATGGCTGAAACTGCTCAAAATTCAGGATTAACGCTCGTTTTAGCTTTAAGTTACAGTTCAAAATGGGAAATTGTTGAGGCTGTTAAAAACATAGCTCAAGAAGTAAAGGATGGGAATTTAACTACCGACCAAATAAATGACCTTACTATAGAACAACATCTTACAACAAAGGAAATACCGCATCCTGAATTATTAATCAGAACCAGTGGTGAGCACCGCATAAGTAATTTCCTGCTATGGCAAATTGCATATGCAGAATTATATTTTACAGAAACCCTTTGGCCCGACTTCGATAGGACGGCTTTTTTCGAAGCTATTGTGGATTACCAAACGCGCGAACGCAGATTTGGAAAAACCAGCGAACAGCTTATTTCTTAAATCAAATATGGCATTCATAAAAAATACAGGTTTCAA
Organism: Chitinophaga pinensis; assembly: GCA_945872355.1. Taxonomy (GTDB): domain Bacteria; phylum Bacteroidota; class Bacteroidia; order UBA4408; family UBA4408; genus CAIKXD01. The sequence continues at coordinate 17,122 of CAMBZU010000001.1, read as the reverse complement.
CACCAAACTTTTAGCTATTTTAATACTGCTAACTTTAAAACTCAACAGTGTTTTTGCGCAAGAAAAGGTACTTGGCCAGCAGGAGATTGAATTAAATACCAGTGTGCAAGTAGAATACGAAATAGGCGGTATTGTTGTGTTTGGAACAGATTACTTAGATAAAAACGTTATCATTCTTTCAAGTGGATTAACTGTTGGTGATAAAATATTTGTGCCTGGTGAATCAATTACCAAAGCAATTAAAAACCTTTGGGATTTAAATCTTTTCAGCGATATCTCAATTAGTGCCGAAAAAGTTACTGGAAAGTCAATATTTTTGAGTATCAATGTTGAAGAGCGCCCCCGATTGACTAAATTTAGTTTTAAAGGAGTAAAAAAAAGTGATGCAGATGACATTCGTGAAAAAATTAAACTAAACAGAGGTAAAATTGTAACTGATAATTTAATAGTAACTTCTAAAAATACCATTAAAGAATATTATATTGACAATGGTTACTTAGATGTAGCTGTGAATGTAACTCAAACCGTTGATACTACTTCACAAAATGGGGTAATTTTGGTGTTTAAAGTAGATAAAAAAAAGAAGGTTAAAATAGAGCAAATTGTTTTTGAGGGAAATAAAAACATAGAAGCTAGAAAGCTTAAGCGAACGATGAAAGAAACCAAGGAAAAAAATTGGTACAATATATTTAAGGCCTCAAAATACATAGAAGATAACTATGAAGATGACAAACAAAAAATTATTGCAAAGTACAATGCAAAAGGTTTTAGAGATGCTCAAATTGAATTTGATACCATTTACACTTCAAACCCCGGTTTGATTTCTATAAAAATTAAAATTAACGAAGGTCCAAAGTATTATTTCAGAAACATTTCTTGGATTGGAAATAGCAAGCATAATACTACAGAACTCAATGGCATATTGGGAATTAAAAGAGGCGATATTTACAGTCAAGCTATTTTGGATGCAAGGTTAACCATGAGTCAAGATAGCAGAGATATTACCTCTTTGTACATGGATGATGGTTATTTATTCTTTCAAATTCAACCTGTAGAGGTGTTGGTGGAAAATGACAGTATTGATATTGAGATGCGCATTTATGAAGGCAAACAAGCTACCATCAATAAAGTTACTGTTATTGGAAACACCAAAACTAATGATAAGGTAATTATTCGCGAAATACGCACTAAGCCTGGTCAGTTGTTTAGCAGAGCCGATATTATTAGAACACAAAGAGAATTAGCGCAATTACGTTATTTTAACCCCGAGAAATTAGGTGTTAATCCAAAACCAAATCCTGCAGATGGCACTGTTGATATTGAGTATGTGGTTGAAGAGCAAGCAAGCGACCAATTAGAATTAAGTGGAGGTTGGGGCGCTGGTCGTTTAATTGGTACTTTAGGTGTATCATTTAATAACTTCTCAGCAAAAAACATGTTTAAATCAAGTGCTTGGCGCCCTGTACCTGCAGGCGATGGACAAGCATTGAGCGTGAGAGCACAAACTACAGGAAGATATTATACTTCCTTTAGCGCATCATTTACAGAGCCTTGGTTAGGGGGTAAAAAACCAAATAGTTTTAGCACCACAATATATCATAACCGACAAAATCAAACAGGTTTAAAAACTAATGACCCCCTTAGGCAAACGTTATTTATTACCGGTGTATCATTCGGTTTAGGAAAAAGATTAAAAAAACCTGATGATTATTTTACATTATTTCAAGAGTTGAATATTGCTAATTATCAACTTCGTAATTTTAGAGGTACTTTTACCTTTAGCGATGGGCAAGCTTTAAATGCGAGTTATAAAATTGCGCTTAGCAGAAACTCTATTGATGGCCCAATTTATCCAAGGAGTGGATCTCAAGTAACAACTTCAATTCAGTTTACACCTCCATATAGCAAGTTCCGCGATGCCTCATTGAATGCAAAGGATTACTACACAAGAGAAACAGATCAGTTGCGCTTGGTTGAGTATTACAAATATAAATTTACCACAGCATGGTATATGCCATTAGACAAGGCAAAAAAACTAGTTTTAATGACTAAACTTGGTTTTGCTTACTTAGGTTCGTACAACAAGAACCTAGGATTTAGTCCATTTGAAAGATTTTATCTTGGAGGAAGTGGTTTAACAGGTTTTGCTTTGGATGGTAGAGAAATTATTGCTTTAAGAGGTTACATGGATCAATCTGTTGGAAATTCTAATGGAACAGGTTCAGTGGTTATAAATAAATATTCTTTTGAACTCAGGTATCCTTTAAGTTTAAATCCAAGTGCCACCATCTATGTGTTAGGTTTTGCCGATGCAGGAAATGCTTGGGTAAATTATAAGAAATATAGTCCGTTTGATGTGGTAAGAGGCGCAGGAGCTGGTGTTAGGGTATTTTTACCGATGTTTGGCTTATTGGGTCTTGATTACGGATGGGGTTTTGATAAAGTGGACAATAGAGCTAATAATGGCAATGGAAAAGGGCAGTTCCATTTTACTATTGGAGCTAATATTGGCGATTTATAAATTTAAATTTTAACATGTTGGCACAGCATTTGAGTCATTATTTATAAATCATCTTAAACTAAATACACATATTACAGATGAATTTATTATTTTCGCCCGCTCAACTAAAAATGCGGGATTAATGTTTAACATAAATCTTTGAAAAAATGAAAAAACTATTTATTGTAGCAGGTTTTATTTTAATTTCAGCCTTAACTGCATCGGCTCAAAAGTATGCTTATGTAGATTCTGATTATATCTTAAGCAATATTCCTGAGTATAAAAGCGCGCAGCAGCAAGTTGACAATTTAAGTGTTCAGTGGCAGAAAGAAATAGAGGTAAAATATGGCGAAATAGATAAACTTTATAAGGCTTTTCAAGCGGAGCAAATTTTACTTACCGATGATATGAAGAAAAAAAGAGAAGCTGAAATTATTACAAAGGAAAAAGAAGTGAAGGAATTACAAAAGTCGAAGTTTGGGGTAGATGGTGAATTATTTAAAAAACGTCAGGACTTAGTAAAACCAATTCAAGACAAAGTGTATAATGCGATTAAAGATTTGGCAGTTAAAGGAACTTACGCTGTAGTGTTTGATAAAGCAAGTGGAACAACAATGTTATATACTAACCCGAAATATGACAAAAGTGATGTAATATTAACCAATATGGGTTACAAGAAAGGAAGTACCAAATAATAATAATATCAATAAACAAATTAACTAAATGAAGAAACTGTTTTTAATACTTACTGTTGCTGCTATGACTTATAGCGGAAGTGCTATGGCGCAAAAAATTGCTCACATTAATCTTAATGATTTATTATTGTTAATGCCTGAGCGCAAAAAAGCTGAAACTGATATTCAAGAATACGCAAAAACTCTTGATGGACAGATGCGTACAATGAATGCTGAATATGAAAGCAAAGTGCAAGAATACACCGCAAAGGAAAGTATTATGACAGAGCCAGTAAAAGTTGACAAGCAAAAAGAAATTGGAGATTTGGAAGAAAGAATACGTAATTTCCAAACTACAGCTCAGGAGTCATTGCAAAAGAAACAAAATGAGTTATTAGAGCCTATGCTTGCAAAAGCTAAGAAAAGTATTGAAGAAATAGCCAAAGAAAATGGCTATAAATTGGTGATTGATAGTAGTCAAAATACATTATTATATTCTGATCCTGCTGATGATATTATGCCATTAGCAAAGAAGAAATTAGGTTTAAATGCTACACCAGAAGCACCTAAGAAATAATTTTTGTTCCAATGCGGTATTGGAAATTCTGACCCAAGAATGAATGAAATCATTTGCTAAGGATCTAGCAACATTGTAAAATCATTAGTTCAGATTTTTATAAAAAAGTCCATGATGTTTACCTTTCATGGACTTTTTTATTTTGAAAAAACCACTTTTGTAAACATTACCCGGGTAAATGCGAGAAATAGATCGAAAAATTTGATACCTTGTAAGCCTCTCATACAATCATTGGTGCAGCAAGCTGTTGCTATCTGGTATTTAAAGCAAAATTTAATAATTGCCTTTTAAAAATCATTAATCTCAACTAATACCAATGTGATTTATAAATTATGCCAATAATTTAAAATCATACATTGGTAAATGCCGATCGGAAAAAAGTTTGGGACAAATGAAGTGAAACAAATTTGGTCCATTACTTATTTCGCATCGGTATAAAAAATTCAACCCATTAATTTTGTTATATTTGAAATACTAAAAATAAGCGCAACTTGATAGCCGTTTTTACAAATAAATATCGTAAGATTCATGAATCCATTTTGGACCAAAATAATTAAACAAACTGTACTTAATCATAAACGAGAAGGCATAGTAAGCGAAAATGAATACTCTACCTTTCAATTAGCGAAAGGCTATAAAGCTTTTTTAATTGAATTAAAACGCTTAGCCAAAGACTTTGTACTTATTGGGATTGGTGTATTTTCAGCTTCCTTTGGGTTTAAAGGTTTTTTACTTTCTAATCATTTTATTGATGGCGGAGCAACAGGTATTGCATTGCTGATTTCTGCATTAACTGCGATTCCATTATATGCACTTATTATTTGCATTAACATTCCATTTATTGTGCTTGGTTACAATATTATGGGGAAAAAATTTGCAATAAAAACAGCTTTTGCTATTGTTTTTTTATCTTTGGTATTGGCTAAAGTGAGCTTTCCCAATGTAACAGACGACAATTTATTAGTCGCAGTTTTTGGTGGTTTATTTCTTGGCGCAGGCATTGGTTTTTCAATAAGAGGGGGCGCTGTGATAGATGGGACCGAGGTCCTCGCAATATATTTAAGTCGTAAGTTGGGCACTACCATTGGAGATATCATCATACTTATTAATGTAATTATTTTTGGAGCCGCTGCCTACTTTTTAGGTATTGAAGTAGCCTTATATTCAATGATTACTTATTTAGCTGCATCTAAAACGCTCGATTTTATTGTTGAAGGCATAGAGGAATATATTGGTGTTACTATTGTATCGTCACATAGCGAAGCAATACGACTGATGATTATAGGAGATATGGGGCGTGGTGTAACTATTTATAATGGCAAAAGAGGCTATGGAAAAGCAGCAGAAATGAAAGAAGTTGAAATAATATACACTGTAGTTACAAGACTTGAACTTAATAAATTGACCACTGAGATTGAAAAAATTGAACCCAATGCCTTTGTTGTGATGAACAGTGTGAAGGACACAAAAGGTGGCATGATCAAAAAAAGACCTTTACAACATTAATAAAAGCTAGAACACCTCAACAATACAATATTATCAGAACACCATAAACTTAGTTAAATCAAAAATACATCATAGAAAAGCTGAATTTTTCTATCAATTTTAATTCAGCACTTTTGTAAGTTCTAACGAGAAATTCCGTTTAAAGCAATGCATCTTTGAAACAATATAAAGTACATGTTAAGAACATTTATTCATCAATGATTTGGGGTTCAATTGAAATTAATAAGCGCAATTGCTTTAGCATGTTAAACCCAAATTAATCAATAGGAGATTTAAAAAATCGAACTACTTGATTTAGTTGGGTTAATCCCGATTTAGAAAATGTTATCAGATTTGTAAAAATCTGATTTACAATTTCTTTATCGTATACGCATTTCTAATGCGTAATCTGGGTTAAAAATTAAAAACAGATGCGCAGACCTAAATTTAATCTTATTTTTACAGCATGATTACTAAACTCACTGAAGCAGCGTTATTAGCTGAATACAAAAGCATTTTATCAAAGTATTTGCCTGAGCAAAGTGTTCATACGATAGCCTTGTGGGTTAGACAGTATAATTTTGATTTAAAAATTACAAACAGCCGCAGCACCAAATTGGGCGATTACAGAAGCCCTTTCAAAGGTAAACGACATAAGATAACAGTAAATCACAATCTTAACAAATATGCCTTTTTAATCACATTGGTGCATGAAGTAGCTCATTTAACTGCTTTTGAAAAACACAGTCATCAAATAAAGCCGCACGGAGAAGAATGGAAACAAGCATATAAACAGCTGATGCATCCTTTTTTACAGGAAAGTATTTTACCTAATGATATACAATTGGCCTTAAAAAATTACCTGATTAACCCTGCTGCATCAAGCTGTGCAGATGAAAACTTGTTGCGTACTTTAAAAAGGTATGATAAACCAAATGAAGCCTTAGTACATTTAGAAGATTTACCATTTAAAACCATTTTTAAAATTTCACCCGAACGGTATTTCGAAAAAGGTGAAAAATTAAGAAAGCGCTATAAATGTGTTGAATTAGCTACCAAAAGAATTTATTTATTTAGTCCAGTGGCTGAGGTTACAACAGTTCAAAAAACTTTACTTTAATGCTGTTCTGTTGGTTGAAAAAACGCTATTAAATTATCTCTTGATGTAATTATCGAGCACACTATTTATTTGATACCCTAAAGCTTTAGCCTTGATCAAATGCTTTTTCGCATTAACGGTATCAAGCGTTCCATGCAAATATACCATTCCTGCTAAATACCAGGCATCACAATAAGTACTATCATTTTTAATTGCTTTAGACAACTTATTCTCAGCGCGTTTGTATTGTCTGGTTTCAATCATCTGAACACCAGCATTTAAATAATTATACGCAAAAAAACTTTGGGATTTACATGTGCTCACATAATTATTCAAGATAATGGCTTTAGCCCCTTGTGCTTGAACTTTTGAACAGTGTAAAACAAGGACTATCGAAATTATATAAATCAATTTCATAAACATAGGTATTTGCAATTTGTTATTAATTATCAATTAAAATATTGAAAAAGGCGTAAAATTAAAATAAAACAGTTTACAGATGAAAATATGAAAAATACTGCATTCAATGAAGAATTTAAAGTTTCAATTTGAATTTATTAATACCTTTGCGCACCGAAAAAAGAGCCAATTTTGAGTACTGAAAGCATTAACAAAAACAAGGTTAATAACAAATTAAGTCTGCGTGATGTAGCTGCTTTTTGCAAGCTTCGATTAGCTACTTTAGTTGTAATGTCGGCTGCATTTTGCTTCATATTAGCTTCCAAAACTATTGATTATGGCCAGCTTACACTATTAATTATTGGTGGCTTTTTAGTTACAGCATCAAGCAATGGTTTTAATCAAATCATTGAACGCGATCTCGATAAATTAATGTCTCGGACCCAAAATCGCCCATTGCCATCGGGCAGAATGAGCTTAAATCAGGCCTTTGCTATTGCTATTACTTTAGGCATTTTAGGAATAATTATTTTGTGGCTTTTTATTAATCCATTAAGTGGTTTATTAGGCACCTTGGCCTTGGTACTTTATACCTTTGTTTACACTCCAATGAAGCAAAAAACGCCATTGGCTGTTTTTATAGGTGCATTTCCTGGCGCAATTCCTCCATTGTTAGGCTATGTTGCAGTGAGTGGTGAGATGAGTATTGCTGCAGTTCTTGTTTTTAGTGTTCAATTTATGTGGCAATTTCCTCACTTTTGGGCCATTGCATGGGTTTTAGATGATGATTATAAAAAAGCAGGATTTTATTTGCTTCCATCAAGAGGCGGTAGAGATAAAAGCAGTGCCTTTCAGGTATTAATATACACTTTGTGTTTACTGCCAGTAAGCCTAATGCCAATAGTTTTTAATATATCAGGAAGTTTAGCCACAATAATTATTGTTTTATGTGGAATTGCTTTTATCGCGCAAGCCATTAAACTTTATCGCAAATGTGATGTTAAATCTGCACAGCAATTAATGTTTGGCTCGTTTTTATACCTCCCAATAGTTCAAATTGCATTAATGATAGATAAAATATAATATGGATAACGAAAGTAATGATTTAAGATTAAATAAAGGATTAAGAGAGCGCACCGCCAAACTTTTACTTTATGTATCAATTGGAAGTATAGTAATGGCTTTTGCTGGCCTAACAAGTGCTTATGTTGTAACAAAAGGAAGTGGTGCTGGTTTAACTTTTAATTTACCTGGTGTTTTTTATTATAGCACAGCTATTATTCTTATAAGTAGTTTAACTATTAATATGGCTTTAGTGGCTGCAAGAAAAAATAATTTTCAGCAAATTACTTTATGGTTAGTTATTACTTTTGCCTTGGGTATTGCTTTTATGATTACACAATATGCTGCGTGGACAGAATTGTATCAAAATAAAATATATTTTGCAGGAAGGCAAAGCAATGCTGCTGGATCATTTTTATATGTAATAACAGGATTGCATGTTGCGCATTTAGTTGGAGGTTTGCTCTATTTAATAGGCATTATTGTGCGCTCAACCAAAAAGCAATTTGATTCCGAAAACTATTTAAAATTAAAACTTTGCGCCATTTATTGGCACTTTTTAGATATACTCTGGATTTATTTATTTGTCTTCTTGGTTAATTTTAAGTAGTCAATTAAAATGTATACACTTTTCATTAAAAATGGAATTGTTTGGTCAATGTTATTTTTAACATGCCTATTTTTCTCATGCAGCAATTCTGATTCATACGAAGAGAAGAAAAGTTTATCAATAAGCAGCTGTAATTTTGAAGGAATTAAAACCGGTGATATTGTCCTCAAGAGAGGAAAAGGAAAAGTGAGCAGAATGATTACTGATTACTTTAAGGAAAAGGTTCCATTGTCGCATTGTGGTGTTGTAGTTTGTGCACAAGATTCAACTTTTATTGTACATTCAGTGGCAGAGGGATATGCCAGAAAAGATGGGGTGCAAACCATATTGTTAAATGACTTTTTAAAAGACTGTCAGGCCAATTATTTTTATATTGTTAGAAAAAAAACTTCGCAAGATTTGAGTGAATTATTTGCTTCAAAAGCTTTAGCATACGCGCAACAAAATATCAGATTTGATGATGATGCAAACAATGCAGATAAAAATGAAATGAGTTGCACAGAATTAATATATTGGTGCCAGAAAGAAGTTTATAACAGCAGTGATTTAACAACAATCAAGATTATTAATAAAGATGTTTTTGTGTTTAATGGTCTTTTAGACACCTCAAAGTATGAAATAGTTAAGCATTACTAAATTGTAATTTCAATTGGAACATTATTAGTTAAAAAGACCATTTCAAACTACAATGAAGTAGTAATATTATACACTTTACGGAGCATTACTATTTTATCAACTGCAATTTTTATAACAATGTGATTTATAAATTATGCCAATAATTTAAAATCTTACATTGTTAAATGCCGATCAGAAAAAAGTTTGGGCCAAATGCCGTGAAACAAATTTGGGCCATTATTTATTTCACATCGCTATTATATCCAAAATAATTTAGAATTTGTTTTTTTAGCAAACTAAAAAGGAGAACAATAACAACCTAACTATATACTGCTTCAATAGCTATTAATATATAAATAATTTTTAGGAATTTTTTTTAAATCCTTAAAGAAAATAATTTTACCTTTGAGTAAATTATAAAAAAATAATATGAAAAAAATTTTAACTTTATTAGCACTTGTAAGTGTTGTTGTTTGGTCATGTAGTAAAGACCAAAAAGTAGTAAAAGAATTAGAGGGCGATTGGACAGTTTCTAGCATGACTAGAAATGGAACAGCAGTTGCTGCTTCTGAATATGCAGGTATGAAATATAATTTTACAAATTGTAAAGTTAAAAAGAGTGATTGTGATGGTACTTTATCTATTCCAGATTCTACAAAAGGTACTTTTAGCCAAGCCTTTACCTACAATATCCAAGATAAAGGACAAATTATCAATATTAAATACTCAATATTAGGACTTGCTGCAACAGCTGTAGCTGGTACTATTGAAGAGCATTCTGATACAAAATTTGTATACTCTTTCACTGAAAATCAGGGAGCTGACAAAATTGTTGAGACATTAACTAAGAATTAATAATATATTTTTTTTAGTAAAATTGGGCTATTGGTACTAATCAATAGCCCAATTTTTTTCTTACTAAGCCTAAAGTATCTTGCGCATAAGCTTTTGCCCTTGCTTCACCTTTCTCTAATTGATGATTTAAAGCAGCAGGATTACTCATTAAAAATTGATACTCTTCTCTTGCAGCAGCAAATTTGTTTACTATTAATTCATATAGTTCCTGCTTAGCATGACCATAACCAAAACCTCCATTTAAATAATTGTTTCTCATTGTATTTGTTAGCGCATCATCAGCAATCAATTTATAGATGTTGTATACATTGCAAGTATCTGGATCTTTAGGCGCTTCTAAAGGCAAACTATCTGTTACTATTGATTTTACTACTTTCAGTAATTCTTTATCTGATTGAAAAATATCGATATAATTGTGGTATGATTTACTCATTTTTTGACCATCAATACCAGGCACTATCATTACCTCTTCATCAATTTTAGCTTCTGGGATAACAAATGTTTCGCCATAATGATGATTGAACTTTTGTGCAATATCTCTTGTCATTTCTAAGTGTTGTAATTGGTCTTTCCCTACAGGCACATAATTGGCATTATATAAAAGTATATCAGCAGCCATTAATACAGGATAAGTAAATAAACCGGCATTAACATCTGCTAATTTTTCTGACTTATCTTTGAAAGAGTGCGCGTTTGCCAACATAGGAAAAGGAGTCATACAGTTCAAATACCAGGTTAATTCACATACTTCTGCCACCATACTTTGGCGGTAAAATAAATTTTTATCCGTATCAAAACCAAATGCTATCCAGGCGGCAGCCACGGCATTGATATTGTGTTTGCGCACCTCAGCATCTTTAATTGTGGTTAAAGAATGTAAATCGGCTATAAAAAAAAACGATTCATTACCAGGAGCGCGACTCATTTCGATTGCTGGTAAAATTGCACCTAAAATGTTTCCTAAATGAGGCACTCCACTACTTTGTATGCCTGTTAATATTCTTGCCATTGCCATTAAATTTGAGGCACAAAAGTAATAAAAGGCGCAATAGCGATGGTTAAAATAATTTAACTTGGTATTTCTCGGCCATTTTTTTCAATTGATCTTGGCTTACTTCATGCAGATTTTTCTCACCGTGGTAGTTTTCAACCGTTAGCACAAATAGGCTTGTTCCAAATTTTTTTGCTAACTTAAAATATGGTGCTAGCTCCCAATCCATTGTAAAAGTATTATGTACAATTACCTTCAAAAATCCATCTATAAGTGCCTTTTCGGTATTTAGTAAGCAAGCAGCATATGCTTTGTGGTTTTCAGAAAATTCAAATTTATAATTGCCTTTTTCATCAGTAAAATAATCATCAACAGAATAATATGGATAGCTATTATTGTTTGCTATCAATTCGGCAAAAGAAGTTTTACCAGCACCTGGCAAACCTCTTAGTAAAATTATATGTTGCTTTGTTTTCATCAATTAAAATGAGAAGCAAATATGAGAACAAATAATTATCTTTAGGCCATGAAAAAACCAGTTATTACTTTTCGTGAAATTATTATTTCACCCTTTGTTTTATTGGTTAAAATTTATCAAAGAGCAATTTCTCCTTTATTGCCAAATGTTTGTAGATACACGCCAAGCTGCTCGCAGTATATGATTGAAGCACTTCATAAACATGGATTATTATTAGGTGGTTGGATGGGATTAAAAAGAATCTTACGCTGCAACCCATGGGGTGGTCATGGGCATGATCCGGTATAATATTATTAAATAATTGAAAGATGACTCAATTTTTATTTGGATTGATAGCTGCAGCAATTATATTTGGTTAATCTTATTTTCTTAACATTTATTTTAATTTGTAAAAACATTTGTTAAGTTTGAGTTAAATTTTTAATTCAAATAGAACATGACATTTTTATATTCTTTGTTTTCAAGAATAAAAAAGTTAGGCTTTTCTGCCATCCTTACTTTCTTATTTTTTCAATCATATGCAATTGCGCAGCATTTTCCTTACGAGAATGAAAAGAAACATCAAATGAAAAAAAAGGAAGATAACTTTACTTCCTTTACTAGAGCCAAGAAAAGTAATTTTATTAACCTTTGGAAAAAAGAAAATTCGGGGGTTTTAGAACAGCATCCTGAATTTGGCACTATGGCTTTTAATGCCCCCGAGGGCGACCTGATAGAAGTTTTAGAAAAAAGAGCTATTGATTATCGTTATTATATTAATCCAAACCAACCCAATGAATTTTATATACAACAATCATTAGGAGATTTGCATTACAAAAAGGATGGGAATTGGATCACTATTGATCATCATTTGCTAAGTAAAGGTAACGGTATTTTTGAAGCGACCAATCAACCAGAACCCGTTGGATTTAATACAAATAGCATGGTTTCATATATTGTTACACCAAGTGGAATGGTAAATTTTAACCAATGGCAATTGTTCGGAATTAGTGAAAATAATAATGAAGTTTTAATTGCAGATGCCAACTGGAGTAGTTATTCGGTAGGCGATGATGGAATTTATATTAACAATATTTTTCCAGGAATAGATGCCAGTATGCTCGTGATGCGCGGCGCTATAAAAACAAATTTTATTGTAAAATCATACCAACTCGGGAATTTTAAGGATATTATTTTTAAAGATGCGCTGGCATTAAATAATGCCAATGGTTCTTTGCAATTTATGAACCTAACAAATGAAACTCTTGGCGCAGATAGGGTACAATTTATTGCGCAAAGTAAATCAGTACTTGAAATAGGAGAAGCTATTGCCTATGCAGAAAATGGTAAAAAAGAAGAAAGATATTTCCCCCAATACAATTTAAAAGACAATCAATTGGGAATTGTTATTCCGGTATTATGGTTAGCACAAACTTTGCTTAAGGGCCATGTAATTATTGATCCACTTGTAAGTAGCACAAATACTTTGGCGCAAGCTGCTATTGCAGGTTCGAGGTATGATGCTACCTGCAATTTTACTCAATCTTGTAATTATACTTTAAATGTAAATACGCCTGCTGCAGCTGTTTTTACAAACATTTTAATTAATTTTAATTATTTAGCTCAAGGAGCTTGTTATATGGAAGACGGTGCTACAAGATTCACACTTGGAGGATGCGTGAGTCCTAATGCTGCAGGTTTTTATTGGTATTGTGCTCCTACGCCACCTTTATTTTTAAGTTCACCTGGTACATGCACAGGTACAAATATCTCTATTTATAGTGATGTCAGCTCATGTTTACCAGCACCTTCATGTGTAGCTCAGCCCCTCACTTTCGGTTTAAAATTTTATCGTTCATGTTGGGGTAATCCAGCAGGTTGTGATGGTGCTTGTATAGGAGCAGCCAGTCCATGGAATGTAGTTCTCCAAGGCCAAACAGTAGGCTTTACATCCCCTGCGCCTAATCAGTTCAATGTATCATCAACAAGTGTTTGTGCTGGTCAAAATATCACCGCTACTTCTTTGGGTACACAGTATGGTGTTGCTCCCTACAGTATTAATTGGAGTTTAAGTCCAACTGGTTTGCCATCTATAGGCGCGGGTTCGCCTACTATTATTAATTTCCCAACTGCAGGTGCCTACACGCTATATTGTATTGTAACTGATGCTTGTGGTCAAACATCATCTGCTAATAAAGCTATAACAATAACTCCTCTGCCTGCTGCGCCAGTGGTTACTAGCCCAATAAGCTATTGTCAAAATGCGAGTGCTGCAATTTTAACGGCTACAGGTACCAACTTACTTTGGTATACCGTTCCTATTGGAGGTATAGCTACTGGCGCGCCCACTCCTGCAACTGGTGTAACTGGCACTACAAGTTATTATGTTTCCCAAACCGTTGGTGGTTGCGAAAGTCCAAGAGCTCAAATTGATATTATTATTAATCCTTTTCCAACTTTTGGTGGAGGCGCAAGTGCAACGCCTGCTTCATGCGGCGCATCTGATGGGGCAATTGCTGGACTAACTGTTAATGGAGCATTGCCTGTTACATATGTTTGGTCTAATTCGGTTCCAACAATAGTTAGCACTACAACAAGCAATGCAGATCTCACAAATCAACCTACGGGTAATTATAACCTTACAGCTACTGATGCAAATGGATGTTCAAATACCTATGGCCCAGTAGTTATTCCATCTGCAGCACCACCAGCAGGTCCAACTGTAACAACACCTATCAATTATTGTCAAAATGCCACTGCCACAGCTTTAACTGCTACTGGCGCTAATTTACTTTGGTATACTTTACCAGTGGGGGGTATTGGCAGTGCTATTGCTCCAACTCCTTCAACTGTTTCAGGTGGAACAACAAGTTATTATGTTTCTCAAACTGTAAATGGTTGTGAGAGTGCAAGAATACAAATAGATGTAATTATCAATAATGCGCCAACCGCTCCCACTGTATCTTCACCAATAAGTTTTTGCCAAGGAGCTGTGGCTAACGCTTTAACAGCAACAGGATCAAGTTTATTGTGGTATACTGTTCCGCTTGGTGGCATTGGAAGTAGCACTGCACCAACACCTTTAACCACCAATATTGGTTCTGTAAATTATTATGTTTCTCAAACTATAGGTGGTTGCGAAAGCCCTAGCGCTATAATTGCGGTGCAAGTTACTGCCCCTCCTGTGATAAGTGGTTCACCAATAGTTACTCCAAGTTCATGTGGGCAAAGTGATGGTGCAATTACTGGTTATAGTATCACAGGGAATGGCACTCTAAGTTCTATATGGACAAATTCGATTTCTGTTGTGGTAAGTAGCTCAACCCTTACATTCGATTTAAACAATCAACCTGCTGGAACTTATACATTAACGGTAACCGACGCTGCTGGCTGCATATCAGTGGCAAGCCCAGTTCAAATAACAAACAATGCAGCACCAGCAGCTCCAATTGTTACTACTCCAATTGCCTACTGTGTGGGTACAATAGCCAATCCGTTAAGTGCAGCTGGCACAAATCTATTATGGTACACAATACCTTTTGGTGGTGTGGGTTCGGCTGCTGCGCCAACTCCTTTAACTGGTTTAGTTGGCACAGTTAGTTATTATGTTTCACAAACAGTTGCAGGTTGTGAAAGTTTACTTGCTCAAATTGACGTTACAGTAACACCGCCGCCAGCAGCACCAATTGTTGTAAGTCCAGTAAATTTATGTCAGAATACAATTGCCACTGCGCTCACAGCGCCTGGTGCAAGTTTATTGTGGTACACAGCGCCCATTGGAGGAACAGGAGCTACAGCAGCACCTGTGCCTTCAACATTAACAGTAGGCACAATAAGTTATTATGTGAGTGTAAATAACAATGGTTGTGAGAGTGCTAGGGCTCAAATAGACGTAAATGTAACTCCTACACCAGCAGCACCAGCAGTTGTATCGCCTGTTTCATATTGTCAGGGTGCTACTGCTACTGCGCTAAGTGCAACTGGCACAAATTTATTGTGGTACACTTCTGCAAGTGGTACTGCAGGAACTTTAACATTAACGCCCTCTACTGCTATTGCAGGAAATAATAGTTATTTTGTTACACAAACCATAGGTGGATGTGAAAGTCAAACAGCAGAACTCATTGTGGTTGTTAATGCAAGTATAATACCTAGTGCAACTATCACATCAACAAATACAAACGTTTGCCAAGGAACACTTATTAGCTTTTCTGCAATTGTAAATAACGCAGGAATAAACCCAGGCATGCAGTGGCTATTGAATGGTTTGCCAATACCAGGTGAAACAGGGCTAAACTATAGCAGCAATGCATTAACAAATAATGCTTTGCTTTCGTTTCAGGTTAACTCTACAGCCGTTTGTGCCAATCCAACTCAAATAATTTCAAATGTGATAGCAATAAGTGTTATGCCAAACGCAAATCCAAGTGTTTCAATATATTCTGAACCAAGTATTGCATGCACAGGACAGCCCATTACAATAACAGCTACAGCATTGTTTGGCGGATTAAATCCTCAATTTAAATTTAGAATAAATGGTGTAATATTGCAGGATGGCCCATCAAACACATTTACGAGTGCATTGTTAAACAATTACGATGTTGTTTCTGTGATTATGAGCTCTAACTACCCATGTTTATCGGGCAGTAACACTGTTTCTTCAAATATTTTAACCATAGAGGTTGCTTCGGCGCCAACTGTAGAAGTAGCTGCTAGTCAAGATACCATTATTGGCGGACAAAGCACTTTATTAACTGTGGTAACAAATGCAACAACAGCACTTTATATGTGGGAGCCTGCCACATATTTGGTTTGTGAAGTTTGCGAAAGTACACTTGCAAGTCCTCTAATTTCTACTACCTACTTACTTACACTTTCAGATGTAAATACCGGTTGCGTAGGATATGATACAGTTGATGTTTTTGTAACCAATGAATTTAATATATTTATACCTACTGCATTTTCACCAAATTTAGATGGTACAAATGAAGATTTATATGTTAGAGGAACTGGCATTAAAACCTTTACCTTGGATATTTTTGACAGATGGGGAGCGAAAGTATTTACTACCAGCGACAAAGCCATTGGTTGGGACGGAAGCAATAATGACAAACCCGTATTGGCGGGGGTTTATACTTATTATTTGAAATATGAGAAGTTTGATGGTAGTTTTAACGAGCAGAAAGGAAATATTAGTCTCATAAGATAAAAAACACTATTTTTTGTTAGACGTTAGAATGAGTTATTGATAGCATTGGTTGATTAGTATAAATATTTACCTTTGCGAGCTAATTTTATTTAGATGGACATTAATATTACTAATAAATCAGGTCATCCACTACCAGCATACGAAACATTATTGTCGGCGGGGATGGATTTGAGGGCATTCATTACTGAGCCTATTGTGATAAAACCATTGCAAAGAACATTAATTCCAACTGGTTTATTTATTGAACTTGTTGAAGGTTTAGAAGCCCAAATTAGACCAAGAAGCGGATTAGCATTTAAAAATGGGGTAACCGTATTAAATAGCCCAGGTACTATTGATGCTGACTATAGAGGAGAGTTAAAGGTGCTGCTTGTAAATTTATCAGATATTGATTTTACAATCAATAATGGTGACAGGATAGCGCAAATGATAATTAGCAATTACGTTAAAATAAACTGGACAAATACCGAAAGTTTGTCAGAAACAAAAAGAGGGTCAGGTGGTTTTGGCCACACTGGATCTATATAAACTTTAAAAATAATTTAAGAATGAAGATAATTGTACCAATGGCAGGTATGGGCAAAAGAAT